>JBGAOB010000117.1:0-13780 GCA_044222045.1 Candidatus Eiseniibacteriota bacterium | reverse complement strand
GGCACGAGCCCCGCGCCCTGCCAGCGCACGTCGCCGTCGACGTCGGCCATCACCGCGCTGAACGTGGGGGTCACCAGCGTGCGCACGCGCTGCTGCAGCTCCGCGGCGCTGCGCGAGCGCTCGAGCCCCACGAGCCCGCGCAGCGTGATGCGCGCGTCCTCGAGTGCGCTCCAGCGCATCGCGTACGCCACGTGGTGCTTCGGGTCCCACTGCACCACCGGGCCGTGCGCGGTGTAGCGACGCACCTGCCCGAGCGCGGGCACCGGCACGCCGAGCACGCGCAGGCTCAGCGCGAACGGCTTCGTCACCACGTCGGTCCAGCCGGCGGGCCCGCGCGCGCGCTTGCCGTCGTCGGACAGCGTGTCGGCGTACACGTCGCACACGTCCACGCTGAGCGCGGTGAGGCCCCAGGCGGCGCGCTCGTTGCGACCGATCGCGATCAGCGGCAGCCCGGGCACGTCGGCGCCGATCGCCTCGACCACGCCCGGCACGGACACGTGCACCACGTGGAGCGGGCCCGGCGTGCTGAAGCCCAGGTGCGGATCGTTCGCCAGCAGCGGTGCGCCCGACGCGGTGCGCCGGCCGCCCACCGCGAACTCGTTGCTCGCGCGCTGGTCGGGGTCGCCCGCTCCGGGCCGCAGCGCGGCGAGCAGGTCGCGCGCCGACTCGAGCGGCCGCGCGGCCACGGCGGAGGGCGCCACGGCCTCGCTGTCGGCGAGCCGCGGCAGCCCGTCGGGCCACAGGCGGCGCGCGGCGCTGTCGGGCACGGTGTCGTACGTCCACGCGCCTTCGTACGCGTGCCGTTCACGCACGCGTTCGGGCCCGAAGCGCGCCAGCTCGTCCAGTTCGCGCAGCTCGGGCGCGTCCAGGTCGAGCGTCACGCCGAAGCCCAGCAGCAGCAGCACGCAGTCCTCGGGACGCCACGGCTCGGGTTTCCAGTCGAGCCGCGCGAGTTCGGCGGGCCACGGGCGCCGGCCGCTCTCGCACTCGCGCAGGTAGTCGTTGATGCCCGCCGAGTACGACAGCAGCGCGGCGGCCAGCGCCGCGTCGTGGCGGTCGCGCGCCCAGATCGAGTCCGCCCGCTCGGCCAGCCGGAACAGCTGCGCGCCGCCGTCGGAGCGCAGCGCGTCGTTGCCGAGCCAGCGGTGCGACTCGCCGCGACCCTGCGCGCGCGTGAGCGCGAGCTGCCACAGCCGGTCGCGTGCGGCGACCCAGCCCCACGCGCGGTAGAGGTCGGTCAGGTTCTGCGCGCGCACGTGCGGGATGCCCCAGCGGTCGGTGATCACGCGCACCGGCGCCACGTATTCGGGCGCGGGTTCGATGGGCGCGCGGCGCGCGGGCGTGCCCTGCCCGAACGTGGAGCGCGCATCGCCGAAGGGCGAAGGCGAGCGCTGGCGCGCGGCGAGCGCGCGCCGCATGAGGCGCGCTCGCGAAGCGCGGCGCGTGACGCGGTGTCCGTGCGAGTTCGAGCGGCCTCGTTGGCAAGGCGAACATCGACGCACTCCCACGCCGCGCGCATGTCGTCCAGACGGGTGGCGTACTTCAGCATCGCGGCGTAGTACGCGCACGTCGGACTCGATGAAGGCGCGAGGACGCCAGAGCCGCGGCGGTGTTCGCCGACGCTGGCGCGGTGTCGCGCTGGTGTTCCTTCGAGGCCGGCGCCGATCCCGGACGAGCCGCTGCTCACCATCGAGCGCGCGGTGGCCGCGCTCGACGAGGCGAGGAAGGCATCGCCGGCGCATCGGCCTCGGCTGCCCCAGTGCGATCCATCCCGAGGCCGGGAGCGCTGGTCGGCGTGACGCGCCGCATCACGCGAACTTTCCTCCGACTTCCCGCTGCGCGCCGCTCGAAGCGCGCCGCCGTGGTCGACAACGGCGCGAACCTCTGGCGGCGCTGGCCGAACACCCGCGCGGAAGGCGCCGCGCGCGGCTCGCGCGTTTCTGCTGACGGTCACGGTGGAGCTGGGCGTCGGCGGCGGCATCGTCGTGGACGGGCGGTTGCTGCGCGGCGCGTTCGGGGGCGCTGGCGAGCTCGATACGTGCCGCTCGGTTCGGCGGGCCCGCGTGCCGTTGCGGCGTGCCCGGCTGCGCCAGGCGCTCGCCGGCAGGCGAGAACCGTGCATCGCGCGCGCGGCCGGGCTCCGCATGGCGTCGGCGAAGGACGGTCTTCGCGCTGGCCTCCGGCGAAGATGCCGCGGCGAGCCTGTGTCGACGAGCTCGCGGACCGGCTTGGCGCGCAGTCGCGTGCGCGATCCAGGTGCAGCCCGATGTCGTCGTGATCGGCGGCGGCGTGTCGCAGGCGGGCGAGGCGCTGCTCGCGCCGGTGCGCGCGGCGCTCGTGCGCTACACGCTGGGCTCGCACCGCCACGGGCTGCAGGTGGTGCCGGCGGAACTGGGCGAGCGCGCGGGCGTGGTGGGCGCGGCGCTGTTCGCGGCGGGCGTGGGGCGCTGACGGCCGCCGCGCCGCGCGGGATCAACCGGCGATCGAGACCAGTGGCGCCGGGCGCGGTGTGTCGACCGGTTCGCCGAACAGCGTGATCGGCGTGGCGCCCACCACGCGCACGCGTCGCAGCGTGCCGGGTGCGGAGCCGTCGTCGGGCAGGATCACGGTCTTGAACTCGGCGCTCTTGCCGAACAACTGCCGCTCGTCCTTGCGCCCGCGGCCCTCGATCAGCACCTCGGCTTCGCGGCCGATCCACGTGTCGTGGATCTCCCCCGAGATGCGGTGCTGCGCGTCGATCAGGCGCTCGAGCCGCGCGGTCTTCTCGGCTTCGGTCAGCGTCTCGGCGACGTGCCACGCCTTCGTGTCGGGGCGCGCGGAGTACTTGAACAGGAACGCGCTGTCCCAGCGCACCTGGCGCAGGTAGGCGAGCGTCTCCTCGAACTCCGCGTCGGTCTCGCCGGGGAAGCCGGCGATCAGGTCGGTGCTCAGCGCGAGTCCCGGGATCGCCGCGCGCAGCCGGTGCACGATCGCGTCGTACGCCTCGATCGTGTACGTGCGGTTCATCGCTTCGAGCACGCGGTTCGACGCCGACTGCAGCGGCAGGTGCACCTGGGGCATCACGCGTTCGCACTCGGCCATGGCGGCGATCACGCGCTCGTCGAAGTCCGAAGGGTGCGGCGACGTGAAGCGCACGCGCGCCACGCCCTCGACGTCGTTCGCCGCGCGCAGCAGGTCGGCGAAGTCGTGCTCGCCGTGGCGCCACGAGTTGACCGTCTGGCCCAGCAGCACGATCTCGCGGTAGCCCTGCGACACCGCGTGCCGCATCTGGCGCACCAGGTCGTCGAGTGGCAGGCTGCGTTCGCGGCCGCGCGTGTACGGCACCACGCAGTACGTGCAGAACTTGTCGCAGCCGCGCTGCACGGTGACCCACGCGCGCACGCCCGTGCCGCGGCGCGGCTCCAGGTCGCCGTACGTCTCGTCGCGGTCGAGCCGCACCTGCGTCACCGGTTCAGCCGCGGCGCGGCGCAGCAGGTCGGGCAGATCGCGGTAGCCGTCGGGGCCCACCACCAGGTCGAGCACGCGCGCGTGGTCGAGCAGCCGCGCGCGCAGGTGCTGCGCCATGCAGCCGGCCACGCCCACGATCAGGCGCGGGTTCGTGGTGCGCTTCAGGCGCGCGAAGTCGCCGAGCCGGCCCAGCACGCGCTGCTCGGCGTGCTCGCGGATGGCGCACGTGTTCAGCAGCACCGCGTCGGCGGCCTCGGGGGCGTCGACCAGCTCCAGGCCACCGCGCTCCAGCACGCCGGCCATGAGTTCGGAGTCGGCCACGTTCATCTGGCAGCCGTAGGTTTCGAGGAACACACGTTTCATGAGGGCGGGGAGGCTACCACAACAACCCCCGGCCTCCCCACGCAACCGAGGACCATAGCCTCCGCGCAGGCGAGCAGCAGATGAAGGACGCTCCGCGCCGAGACTCCGTTACGGCGCGGGCGAGAGCGCCGCGTGACTTCGACGCTCAGGCGCGGGCCTCGGGAGCGTATCTCAGAGCCAGCACGACGAAGTCGTCCGCGCACTCGGCGCCGCCCGAGCGTTCGAGCGCCGCGGAGCACGCCGCGGTCGCGAGGCGCTCCAGCGACTCGCGCTCGTGCTCGCGCACGATCTCGTGCAGGCGCTCGCGCGCGAGGCCGCGGTGCGAGGGGTCGAGCGCGGCGTGCACGGCGTCGCTCGCGGCCACCACCAGGTCGCCCGGCAGCAGGCGCACCTGCTCGTCCTCCCACGCGATGCCCGCCACCGAGCCGAGCGGTGGTCCGCCGGTCGACAGCGGCTGCGCGCCGTCGTCGCCGCGGTGCACCCACAGCGGCGAGGGATAGCCCGCGTTGCACGACGACAGCACGCCGCCGGGCGAGAGCACACCCACCCACGCGGACACGAGCCGCGTGGCGCCCAGCCGCGCGTGCAGGTCGGAATCCAGCCGCGACACGAGCCCCGACGCCGACTGCTCACCGCGCGCGTGCGCCACGAACAATCCCTGCGCGAACGCCGCCGCGAGCGAGCCCTCCACGCCGTCGCCCGCCACGTCGGCGGCCACGATCGTCTGCGCGCCGTTCGCGTGCGTGAGCCGCTCGCAGAAGTCCGACGCCTCGCGCGCGCCCGCGAGCCGCACGTAGGCGAACTCCCAGCCGCGCGCCTCGTCGCCGCCCTCGGGCAGGCCGTGCCGGCCGCGTGCCGCGGACGCCGAGCGCAGCTGCGCCGCGAACGTGGACGCCATCACGCGTTCGCGCAGGTCGGCGAGCGCGAGGCCCACTTCGGGCAGCACGCGCTGCACGGCTTCGTGGTCCGCCTCGGTGAACGCGGTCGCCGGCGCGGCGCGCGCCAGGTTCAACACGCCCACGGTGCCCTGGAGCCCGCGCAGCGGCAGGCACAGCGACGAACCGATGGAGTGGTCCTGCGCGCCCTCCATGCCGTCCTCGCGCACGTCGCCGTGCAGCAGCCGGCCGTGGCCGTGGCGGAGCACCCACGCGGCGATGCTGTTCGGGCGCGCTTCGAAGCGCGTGCCCACCAGGTCCGCGGGCACGCCACGGCCGGCGAGCATGAACAACTCGCCGCCGCGCGGATCGAGCAGCAGCAGCGAGGCGCGTTCGGCGCCCGTGGCGCGCGCGAGCGGCTCCAGGATCTGCGCTCCGGCTTCGAGCGGCGACAGCCGCGCGGGCAGCAGCAGCGCCGCCATGCGCGACGCCTCGAGCCCCGAGATGTCGGTGGTCGTGCGCATGCGCAGCGTTTCGGGTCCGACGGCGGCGCGGTGCGTCACGCGGCCTCCGAAGCGCCGGCCACGGCCAGCGCCTGCCGGAGCGCCGCGCGGCCGAACGGCTTGCCCAGCACGATCACGTCGGCATCGGCGGCCAGTTCGCTCGCCGGCAGCGGATCACCGGTGACCACGACGATCGGCAGCTCGGCGCGCACGGCGCGCAGCCGGTGCACGCGATCGGCCAGCGAGGGCCCGGGCATCTGGGCGTCCATCACGACGCCGACGCAGGCGGAGGGGTCGCGCTCGACCTGATCGAGCAGCGCCTGCCCGTCGGCGAGTCCGAGCACGGCGCACCCGGCGCTCTCGAGGAATCCCACCAGCACCCGGCGCACGTCGGGGTCGTCGTCGGCGACGAACAGCTGCGAACGGCGGGGGAGCGACGAAACTTCCGTGTTTTCGAGCGACACGCGGCCATCCTCCGGGGCACGAGGAATCAGTCACGAGACGGAGGGGCCGTCGCTGTGTATCGCGAATGTCGGCCCGCCCGCGGGCGCGCTTGAGCGCGGAATCGAACGCCCGCCGGGAAGGCGGGGCGCGGGCGCACGCGCTCGCTGCTCGCCCCGACGGCGCGTGGCGGGCGGGCGGCACCCGCACTTGACCCCCACGCGCGTCACACCGAGACTGCCCGGCTCTCGTCGAACCCGGAGGACACCGATGCCCAAGCGCGCGTCCCGCGAGCTCGTCACCTTTCCGAACCCGAATCCCGGCCGCGACTACGTGATCCGCCACGAGTGCCCGGAGTACACCGCCGTCTGTCCCGTCACGGGCCAGCCCGACTTCGGCACGATCATCGTGGTCTACGTGCCGGATCGCCTGTGCGTCGAACTCAAGTCCCTCAAGCTCTACCTGTGGTCGTTCCGCGACGAAGGCCACTACTTCGAGCAGGCGACCAACCAGATCTGCGACGACCTCGTGAAGGCCATGAAGCCGCGCCGGCTCACCGTGGTCGGGCGCTACAACGTCCGCGGAGGCATCACGAGCCAGGTCGTGTGCCGGCACGAGGGCCGCGCGGCCCGAAAACGCTGAACGCCCGCACGTTCGCGAGTGGCCCGCCCGGCAGCCCCGGGCGGGTCTTTCTGTTTCCTCGTGAGAGACTCCGTTCACTCGGCGTCACCGAATGCGTGACATCGGGAGGAAGTTCTTGACGTGCCCCTGTGGTTCTCCTTAGAAGTTACTGACGTGCCATCAGGGTTGCCCCCCGAACGGGGGGGAACCTGTTCCGACCGCGGACCCGGGAGGACCCCACTCCAGCGTCGTCGCCACTCGTCACACGTTCACACTCTCGGTGTGAACCTCCCCTCGCCGGATCCCTCCGGCCATGCCCCCCAGGAGATCGAACCATGACGAGCCGTACCCGATCCCTGCTCCTCGCCCTGACGACCGTGCTCGCGTTCGGCTTCGCGACCCTCGCGAACGCCGCGCCCAAGTACGTTCCGGGCGAAATCCTGGTGAAGTACAAGACCGGTCTGAAGACCACGCAGAAGTCGGTCCTTCGTGACGAGATCGGTGGCCAGGTCCTCCACGAGATGAACTTCATCGGTGTCGAGCACCTCCAGGTGCGCGGCATGGCGGTGGAGGAAGCGGTGGCGCGACTGAGCCTCGACCCGCGCGTCGAGTACGTCGAGCCGAACTACCTGTGGAGCCTCGACGTCGTCCCGAACGACACGCGCTACCCGGAGATGTACCAGCTGCACAACACCGGGCAGACCGGTGGTACGCCGGGCGCCGACATCCGCGCCGAGCAGGCGTGGGCCACGTTCACGGGCGATCCGAACATCCTCGTGGGCGTGATCGACACCGGTGTCGACTACACGCACCCGGATCTCGCGGCGAACGCGTGGACGAACCCGGGCGAGATCCCCGGCAACAACGTCGACGACGACGGCAACGGCTACGTGGACGACGTCCACGGGTACGACTTCGTGAACAACGACGGCGACCCGTTCGACGACAACGAGCACGGCACGCACTGCTCGGGCACGATCGCCGCGGTCGGCAACAACGCGCTGGGCACCACGGGCATCAACTGGCGCGCCAAGATCGCCGGCATCAAGTTCCTGAGCGCCAGCGGCTCGGGCTCGACGGCGAACGCCGTCCTCGGCATCCAGTACGCGATCACGATCGGCTGCCGGCTGACGAGCAACTCGTGGGGCGGCGGTGGCTTCTCCCAGGCGCTGCTCGACGCGATCAACGCCGCGGGCGCCGCGGGCCAGCTGTTCGTGGCTTCGCAGGGCAACGCTTCGACGAACACCGACGTGTCGCCGAGCTACCCGGCCGCGTACGACTCGCCGTACATCATCGGTGTGGCCGCGACCGACCACAACGACCAGCTCGCGTCGTTCTCGAACTACGGCGCGACGACCTGCGACCTGGGCGCCCCGGGCGTGGACGTCCTCTCGCTGATGCCGGGCGGCGGATACCAGCTGCTGTCGGGCACCTCGATGGCCGGCCCGCACGTGTCGGGCGCCTGCGCGTTCATGTTCGGCCGCTTCCCGGGCATGACCAACATGCAGGTCAAGCAGCGCATCATGCAGTTCGCGGATCCGATTCCCGCCCTCACGGGTCGCTGCGTGACGGGCGCCCGCCTGAACCTGTTCATGGCGGCCGCGGATCCCGACAGCATCCCGCCGGGCGCCGTGTCGGACCTGGCGACCGAGAACCCCGGCTCGAACTCCATGGGCCTGGTCTGGACCGCCACGGGTGACGACGGTGGAGTGGGCACGGCCTCGGAGTACGAGCTGCGCTACTCGACGTCGCCGATCACCGAGGCGAACTTCGGCGCGGCCACGCTCGCGCCGGCCCCGAACCCGCAGGCCGCGGGCTCCACGGAGCACGCGGTGGTGAACGGCCTGTCGTTCTCGACGCCGTACTACTTCGCGCTCAAGGCCAAGGACGAGTTCGGCAACGCCGGACCGCTGTCCAACGTCGCGACGGGCACGACGCTCGGACCGCCGGACATCTCGGTGGCCCCGTCGGCCGTGGCGAAGACGCTGAACACGGGTGCGCAGGGCACCGAGGCGATCACGATCACGAACAACTCGGCCGGCACCCTGGACTGGACCATTCCGACGCCGTCGCTGAACTTCGGCACGGCGGCGATCAACAAGCCGATCATCCTCGCGAAGGGTGTCGAGCCCACGCCGGGCGAGCCGCAGCTGCTGGGTGCGGGCGGGCCGGACGGCTTCGGCTACCGCTGGCAGGACTCGGACGAGCCGGGCGGCCCCACGTTCGCGTGGGTCGACATCGCGCAGCCGGGCAACGCCATCGCGCTCACAGGTGACGACGCGAACGGCGGCCCGGTGAACATCGGCTTCAACTTCCCGTTCTACGGCGGCACGTTCAACTCCGTGCGCGTCTGCACGAACGGCTGGCTGTCGTTCACGGACACCGGCACGGGCTACTCGAACCAGACGCTGCCGAACTCCGGCGCGCCGGCGAATCTCGTCGCGCCGTTCTGGGACGACCTGAACTTCGGCACGAGCAACCTGGCCTATGCGTACAACGACGGCAGCAAGTTCGTCGTGTCGTGGGTCGGTGTGCCGCGCTACTCCGACGCCGCGTCGGTGATGACGTTCCAGGCCATCCTCTATCCGTCGGGTGAGATCCGTTACCAGTACCTCACCATGACGGGCCTCACGAACAGCGCCACGATCGGCATGCAGAACGCGGCCAAGACGATCGGCCTGCAGACGGCGGCCAACCAGGCGTACGTGCACAACAACCTGGCCGTGCGGATCATCCCGCTGCGCCAGTGGCTGACGTCCTCGCCGACGTCCGGTCACATCGCGCCGTTCTCGAGCCAGCTGGTGAACGTCGGCTTCGACGCGACGGGCCTCGGCAGCGGTGTCTACACGGGCACGGTGCACGTGCTGAGCAACGATCCCGACACGCCGGACGTCTCGGTGGCGGCGACGCTCACCGTGATCGGTGCGCCGGACATCGTGGTTTCCGCCACGTCGCTCGACTTCGGTTCGCTGTTCGTCGGTGGCACGTCCACGCGCACGTTCAGCGTCTCGAACGGCGGCACGGACCCGCTCGACGTGACCAGCATCTCGTCCAGTGACCCGCAGTTCACCGCGAGCCCGGCCGCTTTCACGCTGGCCCCGGGCGGTTCGCAGACCGTGACGTGCAACTTCACGCCCGGCTCGGCGGCCACGTTCAACGCCAACCTCAGCATCGCGAGCAACGATCCGGACGAGAATCCGACCGTCGTCGCGATGACGGGTACGGGCACGAACGCGCCGGTGCTGGTGGTCAACCCGGGCTCGCTCGCGGCCGCCACGGCCAACGGCATCGGGCCGCAGGCCGTGACCAAGGTGAAGAAGCTGGTCGTCACCAACAACGGCGGTTCGCCGCTGACGTTCACGGCCGGTGCCTACCAGGGCATCGTCCCCGCGTCGGCCGGCATGTCGCCTCCGCAGAACGTCGAAGGCGCCAAGGGTGACGATGGTCAGCCGGGCGCGCTGGGCTCGGGCGGGCCGGACGCGGGTGGCTATCGCTGGATCGACAGCGACGCCCCCGGTGGTCCGACGCCGGGCTTCGTCGACATCTCCGGTTCGGGCACGCTGCTGTCGTTCTCCAGCCGTGACGACGGCACCACGACCGTGGCGCTGCCGTTCTCGGTCAACTGGTACGGCGCGGCGCAGACCCAGCTGAGCGTCTGCACGAACGGCTGGGCGGCGTTCGGCACCACGACGCTGACCACGTACACGAACACCGACCTGCCGAACACGGGCACCACCGTCCCGCCGAACATGCTGGCCGTGTTCTGGGACGACATGGACCTGCGCGTGTCGGGCAACGTCTACACGAAGAACGACGGCGGCCGGTTCATCGTGATGTGGAAGGACGTGCAGCACTACCTGGGCACGGCCGGCAACCCCACGTACTCGTACGAGATCATCATCTACCCGAACGGGAACGTGGAGTACCAGTACGCCGGGATGAACGCCGACCTGGTCCAGAGCACGATCGGCATCCAGAACGGCAACGGCACGGTGGGTCTGCGCACGACGTTCAACGCGGCCTACATGCACAGCAACATGGCCATCCGCTACTCGCGGAAGCCGGACTGGCTGCGCCTCGATCACACCGCCGGTACGGTCGCTCCGGGCGGCACCGACACGCTGCGCGTCACGTTCAGCGCGGTCGAGTACGCCGACGGCGACTACGACGGTGAAGTCCGTCTGACCAGCAACGATCCGGCCCACGCGACGCTGGCGGTGCCGGCCCACATGCACGTGGGCGTGGCGAGCGCGACGCTCGCGATGAACCCGCGCTGGCTCAGCTCGGTGTCCGGTGGTCCCACGGTCACGCTCGACGTGCTCGCTCCGGGCGCTCCCGAAGCCATCGATCCGGCCAGCCTGCTGGTCAACGGTGGTGCGGGTTCCGCTCCGGGCGAGGCGCCGTCGTTCCCGGGCAACGGGCACGGCCTGTTCAAGTTCCGCGTGCTCGACCTGCTGCCGGTCGTGGACGAGGGCAAGAACGTCCCGCTGTCGGCGATCGGCGAAGTGGCCGACGTGACCTGGTTCACCGGTGCGACCACGATCAACGTGGTCAAGCCGGAGATGCTCGCCGGCCCGCTGGCGGCCTACCGCTCGGGCGCCCCGACGTTCCGTGGTGCGCCGGGTCGGAGCATCTCGATGTCGTGGAAGGAGCCGCAGGACGAGACCGTGACCGGCTACGACGTGATGCTGTCGCTCGACGGTGGAGCGACGTGGTCGCGTTACGCCTCGACCCCGCACACCGACATCGCCCTGGTCCTGCCGGAAGCCAACACCGAGCAGGCGATGGTCGAAATCGTCGCGATGGACGCGGGTCGTGCGGTCGGCTCGTGGCTGTCGGATCCGTTCGTGATCAGCTCCGGCGTGACCGGCGTGAATCCGGACGCGACTCCGAAGGTGTTCGGTCTGCGCTTCGCGGGCCAGAACCCCGTCCGCACGGGCAGCGCTCGCCTGGTGCTCGCGATGCCGCAGCGCGGTGACGTGAACGTCACGGTGTACGACGTTCGTGGCGCCGTGGTGCGCACGCTGGCGAACGGCAACTACGGGGCCGGCAACCACTCGTTCGAGTGGGACGGCCGTGACACCGGCGGGCAGTCGGTGGGTTCGGGCATCTTCTTCGTGAAGGCGTCGAACGCCGGCCACCAGGCCGTCGTGCGCGTGGCCTACATCCACTGATCCGTTCCGTCCGCTTCGAACTCGACGCCCCGGTGGGTCCTCCCACCGGGGCGTCGTGCATTCCGGCAGGCCCGGCCGGCCACCGGACGGGTAGCCGATCGGCCGCCACCGCCGCCGGGTGGGAGAGAGGGGCGCGCTGGTGAGACCCGCACCCGCGCCGGGCGCTTGACGCGGCCTCCGCGCCCAACCAACACTGCGCGTGCGCCCGTCCGTTGGTCCGGACGCCGGGAGCGGCCGCGCATCCCGGAGGCGGAAGTTCCGTATACCGGTCGGTCGCTACCCCTTGGCCGCACCGAACCCACCGAGCGGAGCCGATGACCAACACCTACCTCGCGCTGGCCAGCCTCAACCTGATCCTGGGCGGACTCGTGTTCCTGCTCGGGCTGGTGATCCTGCGCGAGAACAGCGCGCAGCGGCTGAACCGCGTGGTGTCGCTGATGCTGTTCTTCGGTGGCTTCGGCGCCGTGCTGTCGGCGCTCGCACTGGTGCTGCCCGCGCCCGCCGCGGGCCAGCCGGGCGTGCAGGCGAACTTCGCCTACCTGTGGGAGCTCTTCTTCCCGACGCTGTTCCTGTTCGCGAGCGTGTTCCCCTCCGAGCGCCGGTTCACGCAGCGCGTGGCGCTGCCCGGGGGGCTGCGCTCGCCCAGCTTCGTGGCGCTGGTCTACACGCCGCACGCGTTCCACCTGATGCTGGCGCTGGTGCTGGCGTCGCTGCACCCCGAGGCGCTGCTGCAGCGGGCCGACGTGCCGGCCCTGGTGCGGCCGTTCGTGCAGGTGGTGGCCGTGGTGGTGGGGCTGTTCCTGAACGTGCACCAGGCGCTGTTCTCGCTGGTGGACCTCGGCTTCGGCGCCGGGGCCGTGGCGCTGCTGTTCGACAGCCGCCGCCGCGAACAGGTGCCGCGCCTGCGCCAGCAGCTCACCGCGATCGCGATCGGGCTCACCGCCTGCCTCGTGCTCTACGCGTTCGCCACGTCGGTGCCCACGTTGCTCGGGCTGTCGCTGCCCGTGGCGCTGCAGGCCGGGCTCACCGCGCTCGCGCTGACGCTGGGCTCGGGCGCGATCGCGTTCGCGATCGTTCGCTACAAGTTCCTGGACATCAAGCTGCTGGCGCGCCGAGGCATCCTGTATGCGCTGGCCACCAGCGTGCTCGTGGGCATCTACCTGTTCCTGGTCGAGCGCGTGAACCGCATCGTCACGGGCACGCTCGGCATCGACGCGCGCGTGGTGCAGCCGGTGTTCCTGATCCTGGCGCTCACGCTGTTCCAGCCGGCGCTGAGCCGGCTCGAGGAGTGGCTCGACCGCATGTTCCTGCGCGACCCGGGCGACTACCGCAACGTGCTGCGCCAGCTCGGGCGCGACCTGCAGACCACGATCGACCTCGAGGACCTGCTCACGCGCTCCATCCGCACGATCGCCGAGGTGCTGCTGCTGCGCTCGGCGTACCTGGTCGCGCTCACCGAGGACGGCCCGGTGTGCCGCTCGGGCGCCGGCGCGCCGCTGGACGCGGAGTCGCTGCGCGGCGTGGCGGACATCCTGCCGCGCCTGTCGCGCCACGAGCCGAGCTTCCGGCTCTCCGACCCCGTGGACGGCCTGCGGCGCGTGGACCGCGAGCTGCTGGTGCGCAAGCTGGGCGTGGAGCTGCTCGTGCCGCTGCGCTGGCGCGACGAGACGCTGGGCGCGCTGCTGCTGGGCGAGAAGCTCACCACCACGCAGTACACGTCGGAGGACGTGGCGCTGCTGAACGCGCTCGCGGGACAGATGGCCGTGTCGCTCCAGAACGCGCTGCTGTTGCGCGATCGACTGCGCGTGGCGCGCCTCGAGGAGGAGATCAGCCTGGCGCGGCAGATCCAGCGCACCATGTTGCGGTCGGAGTTCCCGCCGCTGCCGCGGTTCGAGATTCACGCGGTCAACCGGCCGTCGCGGCAGGTGGGCGGCGACTACTACGACGTGGTGGAGGCGGGCGACGGCACGTTCTACGTGGCGATCGCCGACGTCGCCGGCAAGGGCATGCCCGCCGCGCTGCTGTCGTCGATGCTGCAGGCGTCGCTGCGCACGCTGGCGCGCGCCGACCGCTCGGTGCGCGACATGCTGTCGGACATCAACACGCTCGTCTACCAGAGTACCGAGTCGAGCCAGTTCGCGACGTTCTTCCTGGCGCACGTGGACGCCCGGCGCATGCAGATGACGTTCAGCAACGCCGGCCACAACTGGCCCGTGCTCGTGCGCAACGACGGCGAGTGCCGCGCGCTCGAGCGCGGCGGCCTGCTGCTGGGCATCCTCGACGAGGTGACGTTCGAGGAGGAGAGCATCGCGCTGCGCGAAGGCGACGTGATCGTGTTCTATACCGACGGCATCAG
>JBGAOB010000116.1:0-13043 GCA_044222045.1 Candidatus Eiseniibacteriota bacterium | reverse complement strand
ACGCGCTGGTCGCGCTCGCCACCGACGTGCCGGGCACCACGGTGCTGTGGGCCACGCGCGGAGACGCCACGCGCTTCGCGGGCGAGATCGACGACGATCCGCTCCCGGCGCGCGCGGCGCTGTTCGCGCGCGTGCGCGCGTACACCACCGCGGCCGACGGACCCGTGGCGTGGATCGGCGGCGCGATGCTCGAGGGCCTCGAGTACAACTCCGCCACGCACCGCTACCGTGCCGCGCTGCGCGTGGGCGATGCGATCCGCCAGGAGGAAGTGGACGAGGTCGTGGTGAACACCGGCTTCGAAGCCGACGCCGCGATCCATCGCGAGCTGCGCGTGCGCGCGTGCACGCGCACCGGCGCCGTGCGCGCGCTGTCGAGCGCATGGCGCGGCGAGCTCTCGGCCGACGCACCCGAGCGCCTGCGCACGGGCGAGCCCGGATTCTTCGTGCTCGGCGCCAAGTCGTACGGCCGCGCGGGTGGCTTCCTGCTGCCGATCGGCTGGCGGCAGGTCGACGACACGCTCGCGACACTCGCCGCCGCGCGCGGCCTGTAGCCCGACCTCCCCGCCGCGGGACCGGCCCGGCTCACCGCACTTCGCTCGGGCGTCGCACGAAGTCGTTGCGAACTCTGTACTTGACCCAGAGCGGTCCCTTTCGGGAGACCAGTTCATGGCCTGCGCTTGGAGCCACATTCCCGCATAGAGCAATAAATCCTTGATCGGGCGGAAATGGATGTGATCTTCTGCGCGCACCCCTCGAGAAACCGGTACGAACCGGGTGGCCCCACCAGCCCGGGTCGGCCGCCCTTTCCCCCGTTCTCGGAGAAACGAGTGCCCAGAACCACGGGCTCGCAGAAGCGGCCCGCCCTTTCCGCGTCCTCCCCGGTCGCGGAACCCGACGTGCTCACCCCGGGTGCAGGACGCACCCGCGATGCGCACAGCAAACCCGCGGACCGCGACCTGCGTGCGATCCGGCAGGATCTCGAACGCGCCCGATTCGAACGTGACCGCGCCGTCGCCGCACTGCGGGCGTTCGAAGCCACCATGCCCACGCTGGACTCGCTCGAAGCGCGCGGCCTGGCGCACGACCTTCGCAATCTTCTGCAGGCGATCCTCGGCCATGGCATGCGCGTGTCGTCGCTGATCGGCGCGGTGCCCGAGGCGCAGGAGCACCTGCAGATGGTGCAGCGCGCCGCCGAGCGCGCGGCCACGCTCACCGAGCGGCTCGTGTCGCCGCGGCCACCCGACGCGCGGCCCAACCGCTGCGACGCGAACGCCGTGCTCGGCGAACTGGCGGACCTGCTGCTGCCGTGCGCGCCGAAGGGCGTCGCGTTCGAGCGCGAGTTCGACCCGGAGTTGCCGCCGCTGGCGATCGCCGAGGACGACCTGCGCCAGATCGCGCTCAACCTGATGGTGAACGCGTGGCAGGCGCTGAACGAGCGCGGCGGACACGTGCGGCTGCTCACGCAGCGCGCACGCGATCGCGGCGTGGTCGAAGTGAGCGACGACGGCGACGGCATGGACGAGTCGGTGCTGGAGCGGATCTTCGAGCCGTTCTTCAGCACACGCTCGGGCGGTCGCGGGCTCGGGCTGGCCACGGTGCAGACGCTGCTGCGGCGCGCGGGTGGCGACGTGCGCGTGAGCAGCCGGCCGGGCCGCGGCACGTCGTTCGTGGTCGGGCTGCCGCTCGCGGAGGACGTCGAGGCCTGACGCCGCCGCGCCGTCCGAAGCATCGAGAACGCCCCGCGGTCGCCGCGGGGCGTCTTCGTTTCAGTGCGCGCCCAGCCGCACGATGCGCGCCGTGCGCACGCCGCGCACACCCGCGAGCCGTGCGAAGTACGCGCCGGCCGGCAGCACGCGGCCCGCGTCGTCGCGTCCGTCCCACGCCAGCGCGTGCACGCCCGGGGCCCGGGCCTCGTCGGCGAGCGTGCGGACGCGGCGCCCGCCGGCGTCGAGCACGTCGAGCCGCACGTGCTGCGCGGCGGGCAGCGTGAAGCGCAGCACGCACACGGCGCGCGAGGGGTTCGGCGCGGCCGCGAGCGCGAACCCCGCCGCCGGCACCGCCGGCGCGTCCAGCGTGACGATCGCGGGCACGCGCTGGGCGAACAGGTCGCTGCCGCCGGTGCGCTGGTCCACCCACACGACCACGCCCACGGAGTCGCCGTCGCTGACGATCGCGGGCTGGTACTGGCTGCCCGAGGCCGTGCTCACCGGCGCGCCGCCCGCGGCCCAGCGGGTGGCGCCGTTGCCCGACACGCGCTGCACCCACAGGTCGCTCGCCGACGACGCGCGCGTGTCCTCCCACACGATGATCGCGCCGCCCGTGCCGTCGGGCGCGAGCGCCGGGAACAGCTGCTCGCCCGCGAGCGCGCACACCGCGAGCCCGGCGGCGCCCCAGGCGCGCGTGCCGTTCGCGAGCAGGCGCTGCGCCCACACGTCGGACGTCGAGCCGCGCAGGTCCGACCACGCGATCACCGCACCGCCCGCGGCGTCGGCGGTGATCGCCGGATCGAGCTGGTCGCCCGTACCGGGGCCCGCTTCGACGCCGTCCGCGGCCCCAGAACAAGGTGGTCCACGGCCCCACCCGCTGCGCGCGGATGCGCCCGTCGCCGTTGCGGTGGTCTTCCCACGTGACCACCGCGCCGAGCGCGGCGTCCGACACCAGCCTCAGGTGGAACTGGTCGCCGGTCGCCGTGCACGGCGCGAGCCCGGCGTTGCCCCAGAGCAGCGCGCCCAGGTTGCTCACGCGCTGCATCGCCACGTCGAGACCGGAGCCCGTGGACTGCGTCCAGCCGACGATCGCGCCGCCCTCGCCGTCCGGCGCCACGGCCATGTCGAACTGCGTGAACGTCGCCCCGGGCGTGAGCCGCACGCCGTTCGCGAACCAGCGCGGCACGCCCTGCGCGTCGAGACGCTGCGCGTAGGCCACGAGCCCGGCGCGGCCGTCCTCCCACGCGATCAGCGTGCCGCCGAAGCCGTCGGACACCGCGACCGGGTTCGACTGGTCGCCCGCCGCGGTGCACACGGGCACGCCGTCCGCGGCCCACAGCGGTGCTCCGGTCGCGCTCAACCGCTGCGCCCACACGTCGCCCACGGGCCCGTTGCGGAAGTCGCGCCACACCACCACGCAGCCACCGACGCCGTCGGAGGCGATCGAGGGCTGGTCCTGGTCGCCGAGCGCTCCGCACACGAGCCGGCCGTTCCACTCCCACAACAGCGCGCCGTCGCCGCTCACGCGCTGCGCGTAGAGGTCGGCGCTGTCGGAGCGCGTGTCGACCCACGCCACGATCATGCCGGCGTTGCCGTCGGACACTGCCTGCCGGAACGACTGCGCACCGGGCGCGGTGCACACGGACAGGTTCACGTTCGACTGGCTGGGCCAGCCGGCGTGCGCGCGCCGGGTCGCGAACGAGACGCACGCGACCACCGCCAGAGCGAGCACGGCCCACGAGGGCACGGCACGGCGCGAGCGACGGACGCGGGAGTCGTTCGATCGGGGGACGCGGAGCATGGGGGATGACGAGGGAACGGGTGGTCCACGCGGCCGTGGAGAGGTCGGGACGTGCAAAGCGTGCGGGGCGGGCCCCGCACGTGTCAACGCCCGACACGCGGCGGGCGCGCGGTGCGCGGCGCTCCGGGTGCGTCCCGACGACGTGGCGCCGACGCTCGCGCGGGGCTACCTTCCGCCGCATGTCGCTCTCTCCCATCGCACTCCAGTCGCTGCGCGCGATCGTCGGCGAGTCCGGCGTGCTCGATTCCCGCGCGGCCCGCTTCACCTACGAGGCCGACGCGCTGACCCGCGAGCACCGCCCGCCGGACGTGATCGCGCTGCCGCGCACCACCGAGGAGCTGGCGGCGGTCGTGCGCTGGGCGCGCGAGCGCGGTCTGCCGATCGTGGCGCGCGGCGCGGGCACGGGCCTGTCGGGCGGCTGCACCACCGAGCAGGGCGGCCTGTCGCTGAGCCTGAACCGGATGGACCGGCTGATCGCCGTGGACGAGGAGCGGCTGTTCGCGTGGGTGCAGGCGGGCCACGTGAACCTGTGGCTGTCGAACCGCCTCGCCGGCAGCGGGCTGTACTTCGCGCCCGACCCGGCGTCGCAGCAGGTCAGCACGATCGGCGGCAACGTGGCCACGAACGCGGGCGGGCCGCACTGCCTGAAGCACGGCGTCACGTACAACCACATCCTGGGGCTCACGGCCGTGCTCGAGGACGGCTCGATCGTGAAGCTGGGCGGCGAAGCGCCCGATGCGCCCGACTTCGACCTCGCGTCGCTCGTGATCGGCAGCGAGGGCACGACCGCGATCATCACCGAAGTGTGCGTGCGGCTGGTGCAGCGCCCCGAGGCGGTGAAGACGATGCTGTTCGACTACCTGGCGGTGGAGGACGCGTGCAACACGGTGTCGCGCGTGATCGCCGCCGGCATCGTGCCCGCGACCATGGAGATCATGGACCGCCACACGGTGGGGCTGGTCGAGGCGTGGATCCAGATCGGCCTGCCCACCGACGCGGCGGCGGTGCTGCTGATCGAGGTGGACGGCCCGGCGGTGAGCCTGGAGCCGCAGGTGGAGCGCATCACGGCGATCGCGCGCGAGCACCGCGCACGCACCACGCGCGTGGCGAAGGACGAGGCCGAGCGCGCCACGCTGTGGCGCGGCCGCAAGTCGGCGTTCGGTGCGTACGGCCGCAGCATGAGCGGCTTCTACATCATGGACGGCGTGGTGCCGCGCACGCGGCTGGCCGAAGCGCTCGCGGGCGTGTACCGGCTCGCCGGCCAGCGCGGGCTCGGCGCCGGCAACGTGTTCCATGCGGGCGACGGCAACCTGCATCCGCACGTGCTGTTCGACAAGGCGAACCCGGCGCAGCAGCTCGATGCGCTCGAGGTGTCGCACGAGATCCTGCGCATGTGCATCCGCCTGGGCGGCACGATCTCGGGCGAGCACGGCGTGGGCATCGAGAAGCGCCCGATGATGACCGAGATGTTCGCGCCCGAGGACCTGGCGGTGATGGACCGCGTGCGCGGCGCGTTCGACCCGGAACGGCGGCTGAACCCGGGCAAGGTGCTGCCGGGGCACGGCGGCGCCGACGACGCGCACGGCGCGCACTGGACGCCGCCGTCGTTCGGCGGCCAGTCGCCGCGCGCCGACGTGGAGGGGCCGTGGATCTGAAGCGCGACGCGAACGGCGCGGCCGCGCCGGTGACGGCGCAGTCGCCCGGGCACGCGCACGCCGTGGGCGGCGTGGCGCCCGTGCGTGTGTGGGCGCCGCGCACGCGCGACGAGGCGGCCGAAGCCGTGCGTGAAGCGGCGCGCGAGAAGCTGCCGCTGGTGCCGCGCGGCGGCGGCGTGGCGCTGGCGCGCGAGCGCCGCGCCGGCGGGCCCGTTCGCGGTGCTCGACCTGCGCGCGCTCGCGCGCATCGTGCGCTACGAGCCCGACGACTACACGCTGACGGCCGAGGAGCGGGCATCACGATCGGCGCGCTGCGCGACGCGGTGACCGCGAGCGGACAGGAGCTGCCGCTCGAAGCCGCGGCGGTCGATCGCGCGACGCTGGGCGGCGTGCTCGCGGCCAACGCGAGCGGCGCGCGGCGGCTGATGTTCGGCGGCACGCGCGACCGCATCCTCGGCGCCCGCTTCGTCACCGGCGACGGCGCGCTCGCGCACACGGGCGGCCGCGTGGTGAAGAACGTCGCGGGCCACGCGGTGCACCGGCTGCTGTGCGGCTCGCGCGGGGCGCTCGCGGCGATCGTGGAAGTGAGCATGAAGCTGCCGCCACGCACGCTGGCGCGCGCCGCGATGGTGTGGGGCGCCGACGCCGCACGGCTGACGCACGGCTCGACGTGGGCGGGCTTCGCGCGGCGCGAGCCGGCGGTGCTCACGGTGGCGGGCCGCGGGCTGGCCGAGCCGCACGCGGCGCTGCGCACCGACGCGCCGTTCACGCTGATCGCGGGCTTCGAGGACGAACCGTCGTGGGTGGACGCGCAGGTGGCGCAGCTGCGAGCGCTCGTGGGCGAACCGGTGTGCGTGCTGCGCGACGCGGACGCGGACGCGCTGTGGCGGACGCTCGCCGATCTCGAGGAGACGCCGGGGCCGCGGCTCACGTGCACGACCGCATCGCTCACGCCGCCGGCGCTGGCGCCGCTGCCGGGCACGCCGCACGCGGAACGCGTGTTGTTCCACGCCGCGGCGGGGCGGCTGCACGCGTGGCCGGCAGCGGACGCGGCGGGACTCGCGCAGCTGCTGGCGGGCGCGGGCTTCGCGACGATCGAAGCGCGCGGCGCGGACGTGCCGGGCGGCGAACCCGCCCCGGCGCTGCGCGCGCTGCGCGGCCGCATCCGCACGGCGCTCGATCCCGCGGGCGTGTTCGCGTTCGGGGATCGCTGGGCCCTGGGCGCCTGACGCGCGGCGGCGAACGCGCCGCGAGCGAACATCGCTCTTGACGACCCCGGGCGCCCCGGGGTGCGGGGATCGCGTCGCATGCGTGCATCGCGCGCCGACGCACAGCGTTTCCGGGCGGGTGACCGCACGGCCGGATGGCGAGTGCGCTGGACGGGTGTCCGCACGGCCGGCTCCCGCGCTCCCCGCCGCCGCTGGCACCGCGCTTGCGCTTTCTCGCCCGCGTAGCCGAGCGCCCGTTGCGCCACGACGAGTTGCGGCCGCGGGATCCACACGGAACGGAGAGAATGCGCATGCGCCCCATGCACCTTGCACGATTCGCCGCCGCCGTCGCGCTGCTGGCCGCGCTCACCGGTTGCGGCTCGTCCCGGCTCAACTCGCCTTCGACCACGACCCTCAACGCCAGCCAGGCGTACGAAGTCGCGCAGCAGCTGTCGCTCACGATGATGCTGGGCTCGAACGTGCCCGTGGTGATGTCCACCACGCAGCCGTGGTCGCGCGCCGCGGCGCCGCTGCGCGCCGCGCAACCCGCGATGCTCGACACCACCATCAGCGGCGACGGCATCGTGTGGCAGGTGTCGGCGCACGTGTACGACGCTGCGGGCAACGAGCAGGGGGTGCCGGACTCCGTGACCACGTACCGCATGAACGCGTCGTCGTGGCTGCACGGCGCATGGAGCGACGAGGTCGGCAGCGTGATGCTGGGCAGCCGCTCGCTGCTCGACGTGCGCGGGCTCGGATCCACGTGGGACTCCACGTCCACGAACGGCTCGCGCAGCGACTCGCTCGAACTGAGCGTGGTCACCGACACGCTGAGCGCGCACTACCGTTCGCTGTGCACCGGCGCGCTCGTGGACGTGATCCGCAACAAGCCGTTCGCGTCGAACCCGTACCCGGCGTCGGGCTCCATCCAGTGGAGCGTGAGCGTCGACAAGGACGTCACGTCCGGCTCGGGCTCGAAGCACGTGCACTGGCAGGCCACGGCCACGGCGCACTTCGACGGCACGCACCTGGCGCGACTGGTCGTGAACGGCGTGCACACGTTCCTCGTGGACCTGGACACCGGAGCGGTCACTCCCGTGGCGTCGTGAGGATTTCGGCGAACGGCCGTCCATTCGGGACGCCCTCACGCCCGCGAGGCTCGACCTCGCGGGCGTCGCCGTCGGTGGCGCGAGGCGAGTCGCGGGCGCACGGCGTGCGTCGGACCGGGCTTTCGCCCGGGTGAACCTCGTCACGGGCGGGCGAACGCCGGCCGGGATCGTTGCCCGGCGCCACGCCGCGTCGTGGTGCCGGTCAACGACTTCCGGCGTTGCCGGCGCCCGGCCGCGCACTTCCGGCCACGCGCCCGCCGGGCCTCGCGAACGTGTTGCACGACGTTTTCGCGTGTGGCCGGACACGGCGGCGGCCTATCCTGACCCCCGCTTGCTCCGCGCTTTCCGTCCCTGCGATCCACGGCCACAGAGGAGCCGCCCCATGTCCCGCACGTCCCCCCGTGGCTTCCGCCTGCTCACCGCGGGCCTCGCGCTCGTCGCGCTCGCCTGCTCGGCCCCCCACGCCTCCGCGTGGACGATCGGTGGTCCCGCCTACGAGCACACGCTCGCGAGGGTGTGGACGAACGCCACGGGCGTGGACGTGGCGTGGATGTTCCACGGGGGCGGCACGCAGACCTATCCGTGGATCAAGGCGGTGCACACGGCCTACGGCGACACGAACGAGACCGAGTTCGCCAGCTACGGTTTCGCGTCCGGCGCGCTGGATGCGTCCCCGGTCGCGCCCGGCGCGATGTACGTGGCCGCATTCACCTCGACCGACTCGCTCGGCGTGCACGTGGTGCGCGTGCCGGCGCAGGCTCCGTTCCCGACGAACGGCAAGCGCGTGTCGGTGGGCTACACGGCGGCAGGCGGCATCCTCACGATCCGCTGCGCCACGCTGGCCGACGGCGGCTGCGCGGTGATCTGGACGCGCACGGTGCCCAGCGGCACGTGGATCAACCGCGTCACCGCCACGGGCGCGCTCGCGCCGGGTTGGCCCGCGGGCGGCCGCAAGCTCGGCTCGCTGCCATGGCCCGACGGCATCGCCGTCTGCGACGACGGCGCGGGTGGGCTGTACGCGATGTTCTACGACTCCGACCTGTCGTTGTACGTCACGCGCTACGACGCCACGGGCACGCGCGTGACGAACTTCCCCGAGCTGCTCAGCAGCAGCGCGCTGCAGAACGCGCCGCTGCCGGGGCTCTACACGGCGCAGAGCAGCCGCGCGGTCGCGGGCTGGATCGATGCCCCGGGACCGTCGCTGTACAACGACGGCACACTGTTCGAAGGCCTCGTCACCGCCACGGGCGGTTTCCTGAACCCGGCGAGCGTCGACGTGACCGGCGCGACGAGCCCGACGCTCGTGCCCAACGGCACCGACGGTGCGTACGTCGTGTGGGCGCACTCCACCGACGGCGGCGCCTCCGCCGAACTGCGCGCGGTGCTCGTGCTGCCGGGTGGAACGCTCGCGCCGGGCTGGCCGGCCAGCGGGCTCGTGCTGACGCCGCCGGGCGCCGTGTTCTCGCCCGCGGTGAACAGCAGCGTGGTCACGACCGGCGGCCAGCGTCACTGGAACTTCGAGGCGTCGTCCGACAGCGCGGGCGGCCTGCTCGTGTCGTGGTCCGACCTCAGCGACGGCGCGACCGGGCCGAGCGTGTACCTGACCGGCCGCCGGGCCAACGCCACGCCGCATCCGGCGTTCCCGATCGCGCGACGCGTGAGCCCGCCGGGCCTGCGCGGCGCGGTGGTCGGCCTCGGCGCCACGACGCGCGTCGCACCCGGCCCGGTGGCGTACGTCGCGTGGGATCGCGCCACGGGCCAGCCGTTCCAGGGCATGACCGATGCGCTCGAACTGACCGCGATCGACCTGTCGGTGGCGCCCACGTCCGGCGCGCCGCTCGCGAGCACGGGGCTGGCGCTGCGCGCGCCGTCGCCGAACCCTGCGTCGCGTGCATTCACGGTGCACTGCGCGCTGCCCGGCGACGCGCCGGCCGAGCTCGCGCTGTTCGACGTGAGCGGCCGCCGCGTGGCGACGCACGCACTGCGCGGCGCGGGCGAGCACACCGCGCGCTTCGGCGACGCTTCGCCGCTCGCGCCGGGCGTCTACCACGTGCGACTGAAGCAGGCCGGGGCCGAGCGCACCACGCGCGTGGCCGTGGTCCGGTAGCACTCGACAGCCGCACGTCCCGCTGCCACCCTGCGGCGCGATCGCATCCGGTCGCGCCGCAGACGTCTTCCGGGAGGTGGCTTCACCCTGACGGGCTCCGCGCTGTTGCTGCTGCCGCTGTTCGCGCTCGCGCTGTCGTCCCCGTCGCCCGCGGGCGGCGCCCCCGACACCGGGCGCTTCGTGTTCCGCGAGGTGCGCGTGGATCGCGCCACGCACCGCTACGCCGTGTGGCTGCCGCCCGGGCACGCCGCGCAGCGGCCGTGGCCGGCGCTCGTCTTCCTGCACGGCTCGGGCGAGTGCGGCGCCGACGGCGAGAAGCCCACGCTCGTGGGGCTCGGCCCGGCGCTGAAGGCGCATCCGGATCGCTGGCCGTTCGTGGTGGTGTTCCCGCAGAAGCCGACGCCCGACGCGGAGTGGGAAGAGTGCGAGCCGCTGGTGTTCGCGGTGCTCGACGCCGCCACCCGCGAGTTCGGCATCGACTCCCGGCGCGTCGCGCTCACCGGCATGTCGCAGGGCGGGCACGGCACGTGGCACATCGGCGCGCGGCACCCCGACCGCTTCGTGTGCCTGGCGCCGGTGTGCGGCTACGGCCACGGCAGCACGATCGGCGCGCGGCTCGCGCGCACGCCGATCTGGGCGTTCCATGGACTGCGCGACGACGTGGTGGACCCGGGCGACACGCGCCGCATCATCCAGCGCGTGCGCGAGAACCGCGTGCGGCTGGGTCTCGATCCCGAGGGCGCGCGCATGACGTTGTTCCCCGAAGCGAATCACAACAGCTGGGATCCCGCGTTCGCGCACGACAGCCTGAACGTGTGGCTGCGCGAACAGCTCGGCGGGCGCTGACCGCGCGCCGCGACGCACTCGAAACGAGCCCGGCCGCACACGGGAGGAGACACGTATGAACGCTCGCACGCTCGTTCCCGCGCTGGCCCTGGCCTCGGCGCTCGCCGTACCGGCCGGCGCGGCCGTCACCCGGCACGGCGCGTCGCCGCTCGCGCACACGTACTCGATCGTGGCGCGCGATTCCGTCACCGGCGAACTCGGCGTGGCCGTGCAGTCGCACTACTTCAGCGTGGGCCCCGTGGTGCCGTGGGCCGAAGCCGGCGTGGGCGCGGTGGCCACGCAGTCGCTGGTGCTGGTGGACTACGGCCCGAACGGGCTCGCGCTGATGAAGCAGGGGCTCACGGCGCGCGAGGCGCTCGATTCGCTGCTGCGCGCCGACGCGCACCACGAGGGCCGGCAGGTGGCGATGGTCGACGCGCACGGCAACGTGGCCACGTACACCGGCCCCGCGTGCATCCCCGACGCGGGCGACGCGGCCGGCGCGCAGTTCTCGTGTCAGGCGAACCTGATGGCGAACGCGAGCGTGTGGCCCGCGATGAAGACCGCCTACGAGCAGGCGAAGGGCGATCTCGCCGAGCGCTTGCTGGTGGCGCTCGAGGCCGCCGAGCAGGCCGGCGGCGACATCCGCGGCCGGCAGAGCGCGGCGATCCTCGTGGTGAAGGCGCAGTCGAGCGGCAAGCCATGGAACGACAAGGTGGTGGACCTCCGCGTGGAGGACCACCCGCAGCCGCTGGTGGAGCTGCGCCGGCTGCTGCGCCTGCGTCGCGCGTACAACCTGGAGGACGCGGGCGACAACTTCACCGCCGAGAAGAAGCTGCCCGAGGCGGCGAAGGCGTACGCCGACGCGATGGCGCTGGCGCCCGACGTGGTGGAGCTGCAGTTCTGGGCCGCGCTCTCCATGGTGACGAACGGCCGCAAGACGGAGGGACTCGCACTGTTGCGGCGAGTGTTCGCGAAGGAGCCACGCTGGGCGCCGCTGGTGCCGCGGCTCGTGAAGGCCGGGCTCTTCCCCGACGACGCGGCGCTGCTCGCCGAGGTGGCGGCGCAGGCGAAGTAGGCCGAGTCGGCTCTCCGGCCGGGACACCCTCGCGGAAATGGCCTGCTCCGACCGAGGGCGCAGGCGATATCCTTCCGCTCGTTCCGCGGAAGCCCCCGTGACCGCGGTGAGCACCACTTCCTCGCGGGAGCCGCGCCATGATCACCATCCGCAGGTCGCCGCACCTCCTCGCCGCACTGTCGGCGGCCGTTCTCGCACTCGTCGTTCCGCCGGTCGCGCACGCGGCATGGGCGCCCGAGGGCACCCTCGTCGGCCCCACCGTGCACTCCTACGGCCAGACGTGCACGGACCTCGAACCCGGTGGCGTGGTGGGCATCCGTTCGCTCAACACGAGACAGGCCCATCGCAACGTCGTGCTCGGCCATGTCGCCCCCGACGGTACGTTGATCTGGGGGGAATACATCGGCTGGGAGTCGCTCAGCCTGCCCGCGCCCGACGGCTCGGGCGGCTACTTCGCCGTCGTGCAGGCCGATTTCGGCACCAGTGTCGAACCGTTCCGCGTGCTTCACCAGCTGCCGGACGGCTCGTGGGATCCCACGTGGACCGCGGCCGGTGTCCTTCTCAGCAACAACGTGTATCTCCAGGCCGGACACCACCCGGCCTGTGGCTCCGACGGCGCCGGCGGCGTGCTGGTGGTGAGCCAGCTCTACGGCAGCACACCGGCCGCCCGCGGCACGTTCGTCCAGCGGTTTCTCGCGAACGGCACCGTTGCACCGGGCTGGCCCGCGGAGGGCCGCCGGCTGAGTGCGGAGTACTTCGTCATGGGGAACTGCGCGGTCGTCGCCGACGGCGCGGGCGGCGCGTTCGCGCTGGTGTCGAGCACCGCCACCGGCACCGTGGATCTCTACCACGTGCTCGGCAACGGCATGCTGGATCCCGCGTGGGGCGGTGCGTATTCGGTGCAGCCCTACGTGTACGAGCCGCTCACTGGCTCGAACGACGTGTTCCTGCTTTCTCACGGAACGTCGGCCACCGCGGTCTTCAAGACCCCGGGGGCTTCCGGCCAGGACGTGCTCGCTTTCCACTTCGACGCCGACCTGCCGAACGACGGCGGCTGGGCGACGACACTCCTCAGCGCGCCCCAGGGCGAGCAGCTGACCGCATTCACGGACGGCTCCGGAGGAACGTTCGCCTTCTGGGCGGTCGAATCGCCGACGCCCGTGGTGCAGGGCGCTCACGTGGACGCGACGGGCGCGTTCGTTTCGCCCACCGGCCTGCACGGCGGATCGGTGCTTCCGGCCGATGCCGTCTTCACCGCACCCAGCCTCGGTGGCCGGTTCGCCGCCGGTGCCGACGGCGCGAGCGGCGCGGTGATCGCGTGGAACGACACGCGCGTGGCGCAGTCCGAGATCCGCGTGGCGCCGCTGCTGAGTGACGGGGCCGTGCCCGCCACGTGGCCCGCCGGTGGCGTGGTGCTGCCGGTGGAAGGTGGGCTGTGCCCGCTCGGCTCCCCGTCGGATCGCGGCCGGCCGCAAGCGGCGTGCGGCGACGGCGACGGGCGCGCGTACGTGCTGTGGGCGCGCATGACCTCCGACTGCAACGGGCTCCGCCTCG
>JBGAOB010000115.1:0-12885 GCA_044222045.1 Candidatus Eiseniibacteriota bacterium | reverse complement strand
GGCGAGCTCGGCCTCGCTCAGCTCCGGAACGCCCACGAGCGCCGCCTCGACCAGCGAGCCGGTGTCCATCTCGGGCACGATCTCGAGTTCGGGCAGCGGCGCCGGCGTCGACGCCAGCTCCGGCGACTCGTCCCCGAGCGGCGGCCGCACGGTGGTCGCGATCCAGCACGCGATCCCCTCGTACACGTAGCCGTTGCGGCCCGAACCCAGTTCGTTGCGGTTCGTGGTGTAGAAGTGGTCACCGATCGCCGCGTTCCAGTAACGGAGCAGCGCGGCCCGCCCCACGCCCCGCTGCGGGTACACCCAGCCGGCGATGCCCTCGTAGGCATAGCCGTACTTCCCGCGGCCGAGTTCGCCCCAGTTCGTCGTGTAGAAGTGGTCGGTGTTCGTCGGGTTCCAGTAGCGGTGGAGCGGGACCATGCCGACCACGCGGGCCGGTGACACGTAGCCTGCGATCCCCTCCAGCACCCAGCCGTTCCGGCCGCGTTCGAGTTCGGCGAAGTTCGCCGTGTAGAAGTGGTCGGTGATCTTCGGGTTCCAGTAGCGGAACAGCGGCGTCGTCTTGAGCACGAACACGGGAATCATCTGCCGCAGGTTCGGCCGCGTCCCGATGCGCTGCGAAGCCGGCCTTCCCGGGGCGTCCTGCTGGGGCGAACCCGTGTTGCGCAGCAACTGCCGCGCGGTCACCGGCGTGAGCAGCGTGGTGGTGCGTGCATGCCGGTTGCCCTGCGCGCACGCCAGAGCGCCCACCACGATCGGCGATGCGCTGGACGTGCCGCTGAACTGGTTCGTGTACCACAGGTCCTCGTTCGACCCGCCCTGCAGGTCGCCGTAGCCGGTCGTGGTCACTTCCCGCCCCCAGCCCTGCGCGTCCACCGCGGAACCGTAGTTGGAGAACGCGAGTCGCGAGCGGTCGGGACCGTGATCGTGGCCGTGCGTGCCCGGAGGCGGCGCGCCCGCTCCCACGAGGATCGCGCCGGAGTCGCGCGCACCCCGCCGGAACGGGTTCGACCAGCTCGCCGGGAATCCCGCCCCCGGCCGGTCGTAGATCGGGTCGTCCAGGTTCTCGCCGCCGTTGCCGGCCGCTTCCACCACGATCACACCGCGGCTCGTGGCGTACTGGATGGCCGCGAAGTCGTCGGGCCACCACTCGATCGCGATGAACCCCACCTGCCCCGCACCCGTCGCGTGCGGGCCCGCCCGGTGCAGTTCGATCAGGATGATGTCTCCGGCGTTCAACAGGTCCGCGGCCTTGTGGATGGCCGCCGCCGATCCGGCCGAGATCGACGCGCCGCGCACGAACGCGTCGGGAGCGACGCCGGTGATGCCCAGGCCGTTCAGGTCGCCGCTGATCACACCGAGCACGGCCGTGCCGTGGTTGCGCCAGCCGATGTCGTTGATCGGCGTGCCGAACGCGACACCACCCTGGTTCAGCTTCAGGTCCTCGTGCGTGAAACGCCACGCGCCCTCGACGTCGATCACGTTGACGTTCGCGCCGCGCCCACCGAGCTGCGTCCACGCGAACCGCGCGTCGACACCCGCGGGCGCCGGATCGAGGAACGCCTGCAGCGGCGTGAAGTCGGGCGTGGTCGGCGGCGCCTCCTCGGGCGTCGCGATCATCGCGTTGAGCAGGTCCGGCGCGCTCTCGCGCGACGTGGGCGCGAACGCCTCGTGCGGGCCGACCGGCGTCTTCACCGACATCGCCGGCACCGCCGCGGGCTTGACGTACGCCGCCTCGACGGTCGGCAGGTCGCGCAACTCGCCCACCAGCCGGTCGAGCTGCTCGTCCGCCGCGTCCACGCGCAGGAACGTGGTCAGGTCCGGCGCGGGCGCCGCGCCGGGCGGCGTGAGGAGATCCGCGATGGCGGCCGCCTGGCGCGCGCGCGTGGGGCTCACGTCGAACAACGGTCGCATCGTGGCACCCGCCGCGGAGAGCACCTTGTTCAGCGCGTCCGAGTCGGCGTGACTCGGCGGCGCGAAACCTTCCGCCGTCGGCTGGAGCGGCGCGCCGGCGCGCGTCACCACGATGAGTTCGCGCTCGCCCTCCATGGGCATCGAGGGGGCACCGAATCCTCGCGGTGCGTTGGGACGTCTGCTTTCGTTGGGCATGTCCGACCTCCTGTTGAAGGACCCTGGGAGTGGACCCGCCTACCCGGGAAGGGCGTCGGGAGGCTTCACGTACGCCGCCGTGACGTCGTGCCGCGCGCGGAGGTTCGCCAGGAGACGCGCGGGGTCGGCGTCCTCGGGAAAGTCGAGCGCGAACCAGGTCCGAAGCTCGGAGTCGGAGGAGTCGGGATGCAGGGCGTGGAGTCGGGCGTGCTCGTCCGCCACGATGCGGGCGACGGCGGCGGAGTCGGGAGTCGACGGCGCTTCGCCGCGGAGCGGGCCCGCGAGCGCGGGCGTGACCTGGACGACGATCATGCGACACCTGGGCGCGGCGGGCTGCCGTGCCGGACCCGCGCCGGCGAGGTGCGCGCCACCGTCCCGGTGGCGTGGGGCGTTTCCCGGCCACGAGTGTTCACGGGAAACGTCGCGTGTGGAGCGTGCAGGGCGGGGAGGTCAGCACACCCGCGGCCGCGGTGACTGTGGGGCTCGCCCCGAAGGACGAGGCGTCCGACCGGCGTGGGCCAGCGAAGGTGCGGAATCGGCGGGACGCTTCGCTGGTGCGGAACACTAGGTCCGGCACGCGCGCGGTCAAGGCGATTCTTCGCCGCATTCGCGTGCCGCGCCCCACGCGATGGTGAACGCGCCCCGGGGTCGAGGCACCGGCGGTCGTCGACACCGTGGCCGCGCGCGGGTGTGGGATCTCGCCCATCCCCGCGGCGCGACGTACCGGCCGGTCCCCGGCGCACCCGCAAGTGCGTGCGAGCGCGCGCGGACGACGCCACGGCGCCGGCACCTGTAAGACCCGCGACGCTCGTGCGTCGGCAGGGGTGAAGGCGCCGGAAGGCCCGCCGAACGAGCGGAGCGGACCGGCGCCGGAACCCGGGAGGTCCCATGCTTCGCGCCATCCGTTCCTGCACCTGCTCGCCGGTCTGCACCTGTTCGCCCTGTTCCTGCGTGTCGGCGTCCGCCCCCGCTGGCGGCCCGTCGCCGATCTCGTGCTGCGGCTGCGGCTGCGGCGAGTGATCTCGCGGACGGAGTCCCGCGCCCGTATCGTGTCGGGCGCGGGACACGCCTTTTCCACCGATCTCGGAGTGCGCATGCCCGACTCGCTGCCCATCGACGATGCCGTCCGCCCGACGAGCCCGGCCGTGGTGAACACGCTGGTGGAGAACCACCGGCGCTTCCTCGCGTTCGTGGAGCGCCGCGTGGGCTCGCGCGAACTGGCCGAGGACATCCTGCAGGAAGCGTTCGTGCGCGGACTCGCACGCACGGGCCAGTTGCGCGACGACGAGTCGGCCATCGCATGGTTCTACCGCACGCTGCGCAACGCGATGACCGACCACTGGCGACGCCGCGGCGCCGAGCAGCGCGCGCTCGACGCCGTGACGCGGCTGGCGAGCGACGACGTGGAGCCCGCGGTGGACGCCGAGCTGATGGACACCGTGTGCTGCTGCGCGAGTTCGCTGCTGGACACGCTGAAGCCCGAGTACGCGGACGCCCTGCGCCAGGTGGACCTGGGCGGCGCCAGCGTGAAGGCGTGGGCCGAGCAGGCCGGTATCACCGCGAACAACGCGTCGGTGCGCCTGTTCCGCGCGCGCGAAGCGCTGCGCCGCCAGGTGGAGCGCAGCTGCGGCACGTGCGCGACGCACGGTTGCGTGGACTGCACGTGCGGAGAGCCGAAGCGGGCGTGAGGGGTGGTCGTCGGGGGCGGACGGTTTCGCTGGGCTCCCCATCTGCGCTCGCGGGCCGCACGGGCCTTCTCGATCCGGAGATCAGAACGTGGGAGTTCGCCGCCGCATCCTTTAGGATCGCGGGCGCACGCGCCGCGCGCGGACCCGCACGCCCGAGCGGCCGCCACACGACGCATCCACACGCCAGGGAGGCCGCGAGATGAACGCGGGGATGCCGAGACGCGCAGGGACCGCGCTGGTGCTTGCGCTGCTGATGACGTGTGCGGTCACCGCGCACGCGTACTGGTCGCAGGCGCCGACGGTGCTGTTCGGCGGGGCGGGCGACCAGTGGCAGATGGCTTCCTGCAGCGACGGGGTTGGCGGTGTCTTCGGATTCCTCGTCGACTCCCCGTACACGTCACCAGCCACGCGCAGCATCTACCGCGTCGATTGCACCGGGCGGCTGCTTTGGAGTCAGGCCCGGGTCGGGAATGCCGCCGAACAAAACTCCGTGTGGTGGGCTGAGCTCGCCCCCGACGGGGAGGGAGGGGCGTACCTCGGCCTGCTGATCCAGAACCCGACACCGAAAATCCTGCTGCAGCGCTGGACTGCCACCGGCTCGAAGTCCTGGCCAGGAGACGGAACCGTCCTGGATCTCGGCCCCGTGTATACGGGCTACAAGTTCGTACTCGCGAGTGACGCGCTGGGCAATGTGTTCGTGGGCTGGGGCGCGTACGTTGACGGGCAATGGACGCGCATGGTCCAGCGGGTCAGCGCTGTTGGCGGAGTGGCCTGGTCAACGGATGGCGTTGCCGTCGCGCCCAGCAACCCCAACGGCTACCTGCCGGCCATCGAACCTGATGGGACAGGTGGTCTCTTCGTGGCCGTTGAGGGATCGCCGCTCGCTGTACAGCACTTCGACGCCCAGGGGGGCGCGCGCTGGACGGCGCCCGTCCCGGACGATCGCCCGTTCGTTCACGACTTGCGCCGCATCTCGCCCGACGGCGCCGGTGGATTGTGGGTGGCGGGCCTTCGCAACTCCACGCCCAACACCCTCCGCGCATGGCACTTCGACTCCCAGGGAAGGAACCTCCACGACTGGTTCGAGGGCGTGCACCTCTCCAACGGCTACCCCGGCTCCAGCGGGTACTACGACTTCCTGCCGGATCACGTGGGCGGGTTCTACGCGGCCTGGCGGGAGGACACCCCGACGCCGCGCCTGATGGTCCAGCACGTGACGGTGGCGAACGAGGCCGCCTGGGGAGCGGGAGGAGCACCGATCGGTTCCGCGCCGACGCGATTCGAGAACGTCCGCCTGGTCGAAGGTGGTGGCGGGGTCGCGGTGCAGGTCGTGAAGCTCGAGGACGACACGCCGCGCGGCATCCTGGTGCGAACGCTGGATGCCCACGGCCCGACGCCCGGTGAGCATCCGTTCCTGATCGTCATGCAGTCGGCCGACTCGGATTCGGACCTCTTCCGCCTCGATCGCATCGTGCCCACCTGCGACGGCTCGTGGACGGCGCTCTACCACGACCACCAGGCCTTCCCCGTCCAGTCCGGACGCCGGATCGACGTCTACGGCCAGCGCATGGACGCCGACGGCCGCCATGGCGTGAACGAGCCGGTGATCCTGTCCGTGCGCGACGTGCCCGGCGACGCGGGCGGGTTCGTGGACGTGACGTGGCGCACGTCCGACCTGCGGCTGGATCCCACGGTCACGGGACTCGCCTACGACGTGCTGCGCGCGCCGGCCCGCGAGGGGCCGTGGAGCGCGGTGGCCACCGGGCTCACACCGGGTGGCGCCAGCGACTCGCTGCGCGTGCCGACGTTCGCCGACTCGTCGGGCTCGTGCGCGTGTCGTACGTACCTGCGCGTCGAAGCCCGCGCCGATGGTGGGCTGTTTCGCGGCTCGGCCACGGACTCGGGCGCGTCGATCCCGGGGCCGGACACCACGCTGGCCGCGCCCGGCCCCGCTGCGCCACGCCTCGCGCTCCGCATCGCACCGATTCCGGCGCGAAACTCCTGCACGGTCCGTTTCACGTTGGCCGCTCCCGCCGACGTGAGGCTGTCCGTACTCGACGCGCAGGGACGGCGTGTGCGCACGCTGCGTGCGGGCCCGCGCCCTGCCGGCGAACACGCCGTCACGCTCGACCTTCGTGACGACGGCGGCCGCGCTCTGCGACCGGGCGCGTGGTTCGTGCGGATCGAGACCGGGCGCGAGCAGCGCAGCGTCCGGCTGCTCGTGCGTGAGTGAACGGTGCCGCGTCGTCTGCGCCCATGCTGATCCCGCGCCACTGGCACAAGGCTGTCGGCACCGCCACGCCGCGCGAAGGTGATCCGCATCCGATCGCCGCGTGGGGTTGGTCGCGCACGAGCGCGGCCGACGCGCGACACCAGGCGGAGTCCCGGCTCGCGGCGCTCGCGAGCCGGCTCGCCGAGGGCGACCGCTCCCGCGCCGAGTACGACGCTTCCGAGCGTCCGCTGCGCGAGGAGATCGTGGGCGAGGTCGGCGGCGCCGACGACGCGCCGGAGGCGATCCTCACGCGCAACGGCTACGGCGCCGTGATCCTGAACACCGCGCGTGTGGCGTTTCTCGACGTGGACCTGCCGCGGCGCGGCGCGTGGTCGCGCTGGTGGCGAAGCATCCGCGGAAGGCCGGACGACGAATCGGACGATGTGCTCGCGGGAATCCGCTCGGCGGCCGCGTCGTTGCCCGAACGCAGCTTCCGCGTGTACCAGACGCGTGCAGGCTTCCGCGTGCTCGTCACCGACGTGCTCCGCGCGCCCGACTCCGACGACGCCCGGCGCTGGTTCCGGACGTTCGGCGTCGATGGGCTGTTCGCGCACCTGTGCCGCGCGCAGGGCAGCTATCGCGCACGGCTCACGCCGAAGCCGCGGCGACTGGGCCTGCGCGCCCCGGGCCTGCGCCACCCGCGCAGCGCCGACGAACAGCGCGCATTCGAGCGCTGGCTGGCCGAGTACGAGCAGAAGCGACGCGGCTGGGCCACCTGCAGGCTGATCGAGTCGATCGGCGCGGGCCGGGTGGCCCCGGAGATCGAACCGATCCTGCGCGAGCACGACCGCTGGACCGAAGCGACGAGCTCGCGCCCGCTCGCGTGAGCGGGGCGGACCGGGAGCGCGGAGGATCCGTGGCCGCATCCCGCCGAACGCCTGCATCGCCATGTACGTGCGGGGCTCCTGTCTCCGCGGCGCATCGGCCGCACGCCGTCACCGGGCCCGTGCGCCGTCCTCGGCCATGCGGCGCAGGCCTTCGTCCACGAACGCGTCGAGCGAGTCGTCCATGTGGTCGGTGGGCACGCCGATCCGGCGCAGGATCTCGCGCTCGCCCACGCGGAAGCTGAGCGACGGCCAGGCGCCGATCCCGTAGCGCTGCACCCGCGCGGCGCTCCAACCCATGTTCATCTTCCAGAACGTCACGCGCCCGGCGTACCGCGCGGCCAGCTTCTCGACCCGCGGCCCCACCGCGTAGCACGGGATGCAACCCTGCGCCCAGTAGTAGACGACGGTCGGGCGTCGGGGCTTCGTCACGTCACGCACCCACGTGGTGTCGCTGGTGTCCATCACCCGGCCGTCGGCGGGCGTCCGGTGCGCGGGCGGGTGCGGAACGCCGCAGCCGGTGATCGCCAGCAGGGCCGCGCCCGCCGCCCACGTGGCGACCCCGCCGCGGCCGTTCGCCACTACGGCACCACCCACCGGAAGTCGACGCCGCGCGGCAGCGTGATCGGGTCGCGCAGGTCGCGGCTGCGCGAGTAGCTGAACGCTCGGCGCACCACGTAGCGCCCGTCGGGCGCGGCGAACGGCGCGCCGAGCGTGTCCCACAGCGCGCCCGTGAACGCGAGCACGGCGATCGACTTCTCGCCCGCGCCCAGCGAGTCGAGGCTCACGGGGACACCGGGACGGATGCCGGGGTCGAACGTGTAGACGCGCGCGGTGTCGCCCGCGGTCACGTCGAACGGCGGCGTGCCGGGGTCGTGCCAGAACCAGATCGTGCCCGGTCCGTCGTTCAGCACCTCGCTGGTCACGTACAGCGTCTCGCCCACCACCTCCTGGTCGGCGCTCGTGAACAGCAGGTGTCGCACGTGCGGCTGCGGCACGCCGGGCTGCGTGGTCGCGTCGCCGCAGCCCCCGCACGCGACGAGCGCGGCGAGCGCCATCGCGCCCACCGCGCCCGCCCATGCGGAGCGGCGGCGCATGGTCACTCCACCCCGTATCGTTCGCGCAGCAGCGCCACGTGATGCGCCTCGTGCCCGGCGATGATCATGGCCAGTGCGCGCACGCTCATCGGGTGGCCGTTCGCCACGCCGCGCCGCGTGTGCGTGCCCTCGGGCAGCCCGTGGAACAGCGCGAGCGTGGACGCGCGCACGATGGCGAACTCCGCGGCGAGGTCGCCGATCGACCGGGTGTCGAACCGGCCTTCGGGCACCCATGCGTTCTCGTCGAAGCCCGGCAGTTCGGCGGCGTCGGCGCGTGCGAACCGCAGCGCCCGGTACGCGAACACGCGCTCGGCGTCGATCAGGTGCCCGACCACTTCCTTCACGCTCCACTTGCCCGGCGCGTAGCGGTGCATCGCCTGCTGGTCGCTCAGGTGCTCGAGCAGGGCGTGCGTGGACGTGTGCTGCGACTCGAGCCGCCCCAGGATGTCGTCCGACACCTGGTCGACGTACTTCTGGTAGTACGGCGCGTACTCGCCGGGTTCCGGCGGAAGGATCCGGGTGGTCGTCACGAAAGGTCTCCGGTCGTGCGTCGTCAACGGGTGGAAGCGGCCACGCGCAGCCGTGCCTCGGCGGAGCGCGTCGACAGGCCGGGATCGTACATCGAGCCGGCACTCGTCGGCAGCGCCGTGAACGAGCCCTCGAGCTCGGGGCGAATCAGGTACTCGATCCGCGTGTCCCCGCTCTGCAGCTCGTCCACGAAGAACACGGTGCGGTCGTCGCGCGACTCGGCGTGCGCGTTCCACGGGCGCTCGAGTCCCACGGTCTCGAGCGGGTCCAGCTCGAAGCCCGAAGGGCGCGGGTCCTCCACCATGATCCAGCGAACGTTCTTCGGCGCGGACAGCGTGAGCCGCACCATCACCGCCTCTCCCACGCGCAGGGGCTGCGCGGGGTCGAGCGGCGAGACCAGCCACTGCGGCCGGCCGCGGCGGTCGGTGGTGCGCGCGGCGCGCAGGAACTCGCGCTTCACCGCGAGTCGCGACTCGGTCACTGCCGGACCGGGGCTGGGCACGTTGGCCCGCGCGGTCCAGCTCCAATAGAGCGGCCCGGCGCCGTCGCGCGACAGCACGAGTGCGTTCGCGCCCGGGCGCAGCTGCTCGCGCGTCAGCGTCACGCCGGCCGCCGAGCCCAGCTTGCCCGCGCCGCCCAGCGGACCGCTCCACACGTTCGCGCCGTTCCAGGTGGCCTTCACTTCGCCCGCGCCCTGCACCTCGGCCGGGTGCGACGCGAGCCAGTCGGCGAGCGCGATCGCCACCGTGCCGGTGACGCGCGTGGAGCGCCACTCGCGGCCGCTGCGCCGCGCCACGAGGGCGCGGATCACTTCGGGCCCGCGCGGATCCGCCGGCGCGAGGCGCGCGAGCGCACTCAGCGCGTACGCCGAGTTCTCGGCGGCGTCGCCGTACCACGCGTCGGGATCGTCGGGCGGGAACGCGAGCCCGGTGGCGCCGCGCACGGCGCGCTTGCCGAGCGCCTCGAGGAGCTTCGCGCCCTCGGCCTTGAGCCCCAGCCGCGCGCACGCGATGGCCGCGCAACCGAGCCCGGCGGTGCCGAGCTGGTCGCGCTGGCCCGCGAGGTCGGCCGCCATCGCCTTCGCGGGCGCGAGCAGCTCGGTGATCTGCTCGCCCGGCTCGGAGATCTCGAACAGGCCGGCCATGTGCATGAGCACGTACGCCTCGCCGTCGGCACTGCGCACGTTCTGCATGATCGAGCCCAGCGAGTAGGTGACGGAGTTCAACGTGCCGCGCGCCGCGTCCTCCTGCACACCCAGCTTCACGGCCTCCGCGAGCGCGTCCACGGCCAGCGCGGTCAGGTACGGGTCGGTCTCGCCGCCGCCCCACCAGCTCCAACCCTCGCCGCCGTGCAGCGCGATCAGCCGCTGCACGTAGGGCGTCAGGCGCTTGTCGGGATCGTCCCAGCCGGGCAGCACGACGTTCGCCGCCTTCGCCGCGCGCAGCAGCGTGGCCGCGGGCAGGATCGCGTTCGCCGTCTGCTCGGTGCAGCCCCACGGGTACGCGGTCAGGTACTCGTTCGCGTCCAGCGCGAGGCCGGCCAGCGAACCACTCAGCGACAGGTCCACGCGGCTGCCGGTGCGCACCAGGTCGGCGGGCAGCGGCACCTCGAGCGTGGCGGACGTCGCGTCGAGCAGCCCCGCGCCGGCCGAGCGCAGCGGCACCGCGCGCGGCGTCACCGGCACGGTCTGTTCCACCGCGTCGCGATCCACCCTGGACACGGCGCGGAACGTCAGCACGCCCTTCGCGTCGCTGCCGTCCTTCGGCGACTCCGCGGCGGCCGCGAGCGACCACCGCTGGCGGTCCTCGCCGCCGGCGGCCAGGTTCGCGGTGGCGGAGGTGGCGCCGCTCGACCGGAGCGCGCCCTCCACGGCGATGGTCTCGGTGACGCCGGTCAGCGGCTGCGCGCCGCGGTTGTTCAGCACCGACACGAGCACGGCCTCGTCGCCGGCCACGAACCGGCGCGGCACCGCGAGGCGCGACACGAGCTCCTTCGTGACGAGCATCTTCACGAGCGTGTCGCCCACGAGCGTGGCGTCGGTGGCGCCGCGCGCGGTGGCGCGCCACGTGGTGAGGTTGTCGGGCCAGCGGAACGACACGGACGCGCGACCGTCGGCGCCGGTCTGCACCGCCGGCGCCCAGAACGCGACGTCGCGGAAGTCCTTGCGCACCTCGTCGCGGCCGCCCTTGTCGGCACCGCCGTAGTACAGCGTGGGGAACGACACCACCGTGGTCACCGCGTTCGCGCGCCGGCCGTAGAACACGTCGTGCGGGTCGGGAGTGCCGTCGGGGCGCAGCTGGTAGATGGACTCGTCGACCACGCCCACCGCCACTTCGGCCGGCGCAGGCCGGCCAGCCGCGTCCCGCGTCTCGATGACCAGCTTCGCCTCGTCGCGCGGCCGGTACTGCGCGCGGTCCGGCGTCACGGCGATCTGCAGGTCGTGCCGGCCCGCGTTCACCGTGAGCTCCACCACGCGCGAGTGCACCTCGCGGCCGCGGCGCACGTGGATCGCCACGAACACGTTCGGCGCGTGCACGGCGCGGATCGGGAACGTCACGAGAGCGCTGTTGCCGAACAGGTGCACGACCTTCGCTTCGTGCAGCTCGCGCCCTTCGAGCGTGGCGAGGATCGCCGCGTCGCGCTGGTCGGTGTTCACCAGCAGCTTCGCGGTGTCGCCCGGCGCGTACGACGGCTTGTCGGGCAGCACCTCGAGCGACGGCCAGCGGTACGGGTACTCCCACACCTGCGGGTCGTACACCCAGAACGAGGTCTCGGCCGACAACTTGTTGCCGCGCGCGTCTTCCGACCGTGCACGCAGCGTGAGGTAGCCCGACTTCGCGGTGGCCGGCGGAATCGTGACGCGCGCGCGGCCCTGCGACGCGCTCGTGGTGGCCTGCACCGTGGCGAGCGGGCGGCTGCTGCGCGTCCAGCGGCGCTCGAGCGGGTTCCACACGTCCTGGTCGAGCACCACCGTCACGGCCGCGCTCACCGGCTGGCCCTTGTGGTCGCGCGTGATCACGTCCACGAGCACCGGTGAGCCCTTCACGCTCATGCGCGACACGGGCTGCAGGTCGATCGTGAACAGGCCGCGCCCGACCACGGCCGAGCCGCGGCTGCTCACCATGCGCTGCGCGCCGTCCACCACCTCCACCTCGAGCGTGAGCCGCCGGTCGTACGACGCGCGCTCGGGCGCGAACGTGAGCGACACGCGGCCGTCGGCGTCGGTGCGGGTCTCGCCGGTGCGCAACAGGCGGCCGTAACCGCCGTCGCCCTCGTCGGAGGACTCGCCCTCCTCGCCGGCGGACGCGTCGAGGCGCGTCTCGAACAGGTTGTAGCGCACCTGCGCGCCCTGCACCGGCGCTCCGAAGAAGTAGTCGGCCGCCACGCGAAAGCGCAGTTCGTCGCCGTTCACGATCACGTCGCGCTCGGCGCTCACGTCCACCTTGTACTCGGGCTTGCGATACTCCTGCACCGCGAACGTGGCCGAGCCCGAGGTGGCGCCGGCCTCGGTGGACACGGTCCAGTCGCCGAGCGGCGCGTCGTCGGGCAGCGTGAACGAGCCGTCGGCCGAACCGTGCGCCGACAGCGCCGCGCCCTGTGCCTCGACCGACGCCCCGTCGGGGCCCGACACCGACACCGACACGTCCGTGCGATCGGGCAGCACCCACGCCTGCGCGCGCTCGGTGCGCGCCACGGCCTTCCAGTACACGGTCTGCCCCGGGCGGTAGATCGGCCGCTCGGTGAACGTGAACATCTCGCCCGCGCCCGGCTGCGCGACCGCCGCGAGCGGCGACTCGGCCACCGCGAGCCCGTTCGCGTCGCTCACCGCCACCACGCGCAGCCGCGACGTGCCCGGCGACACCGGCATGCGCAGCAGGCCGTCGGCGTCGGTCACGCGCTTCTGCACGCGTGCCTCGGCGACCGCCGCGAGCCAGTCCATGCCCGCCCCCACGCGGCTGCCCGCACCGTCGAGACCCACCGCGAACACGGCCACGTTCGGAAGCGGCACGCCCGTCTTCATGGAGCCCGCCCACACGAGCGCCTGGCTGCCCGACCGCTTCACCACCACCGACAGGTCGCTGACGAAGAACACCACGCGACGCTCGAGCCGGCCCGCGCGGCCCTGCAGCAGGTACACGCCCGGCCCGAGGTCGTCGGGCAGCCGCATCTCTTCCTCGCGCCACGCGTACGCCGGCCCGTCCTGCGTGGTGTGCGACCAGCGCTTCACACGCTCCAGGCCCGTCGTGTCGCCGGGCGTGTCGGCCAACGCGCGCACGTCGCGCTTCGCGTCGAGCAACCGCGCCGGCGGGATGCGCCACAGCGTGGCCTCCACGCGACCCACGCGGAACGAGCGCAGCCCGACGCGC
>JBGAOB010000114.1:0-13293 GCA_044222045.1 Candidatus Eiseniibacteriota bacterium | reverse complement strand
CGCGCTCGTGGTGAGCGTGACCGTGCCGGTGTTGTACGCGTGCGAGATCACCAGCGGCACGGTGGCCGGGAAATCGATGGTGTAGGTGCCGGAGACGCTGAACAGCAGGTTGTCCGCCGCGCCGGGCACGCCGTTCGGCGTCCAGTTCGTGGCCGTGCCGGCCGAACCGCCGGCGGCGTTGTTCCAGTTGCGCACGACCGCGCCGGCCGGAACGGCCGTGGCCAACGCCATGACGAGAGCGGCGACCGCGACGATCGCGCGGGCGCGGGTGGGCAGGAGACGGGGCAAGGGCACAGGGACCTCCGAGGCTGGGGTGTACCCCTCGTACGCCCGAATCCCCGCGGGCGAACACGCCGCGGCCGCCCGGGGCCGCGCCCCGACGCTGCCTCGCGGGCCGGAGGCCTTGCCCGACGACGACGCTCCGACATGCCGTTCGAATCCCGCCGTCGGCTGTCGCGTCCAACCCGGGGCGACACTCACGAGGGCATTGCGCCCTCCCGTCCCCGGAGGCATGCATGCATCCCACGCGCAACGATCTTCCCGAAAAGGTGCGCCAGCAGGTCGCGAACGGCCTGAACCAGCTGCTGGCCGACGTGTCCGACCTGGCGATGCAGGCCAAGCAGGCGCACTGGGCCGTGAAGGGCCCCACGTTCATCGCGCTGCACAGGCTGTTCGACGAGGTCCACGAGCACGCCGGCGAATGGGCCGACGAGCTGGCCGAGCGCGTGGCCCAGCTGGGCGGACAGGCGCAGGGCACCCTGCAGGCGGCCGCCAAGAACACGCGACTGGAGCCCTACCCGCTCGACCTGGTGGCCGAGAAGGGGCACGTCGAACGGCTGGCCCACTCGCTGGCCACGTTCGGCTCGTACGTGCGCGCGGCCATCGACGAGTTCGACACGCACGGAGACGCCGACAGCGCCGACCTGGCCACGCAGATCTCGCGCGCCGTGGACAAGGACCTCTGGTTCGTCGAGTCGCACCTCGGCTGACCGGTCGCGATCGGAGGCCCCGCCGCCTGCGGGGCCTCTCGCATGCCGCCGCCCCCCTCTCGAAAGGAACATCCGCTTGAAGATCGCCGTCCTCGGTACCGGAGTCGTGGGCGAGACGCTGGCCACGAAGCTCGTTTCGCTGGGCCACGACGTCCGCATGGGCTCGCGCGACGCGAACCATCCCAAGGCCACCGCGTGGGCGATGCGCGCCGGCGACCGCGCCTCGCACGGAACGTTCGCCGGCGCCGCGGCGTTCGCCGAGCTCGTGATCTGCGCCGTCAACGGTGAGGCCGCGATCGAGGCGCTCACCATGGCCGGCGCCGAGAACCTCGCGGGCAAGCCGCTGCTGGACCTCGGCAACCGGCTGCGCTTCGAACCCGGCAAACCGCCGGTGTCGCTGTTCGTGGACGGAGACAGCCTCGCGGAGGAGATCCAGCGCACGTTCCCCGACGCGAAGGTGGTCAAGAGCCTGAACACCATGAACTGCCGCGTCATGGTGGAGCCGTCGCTGGTGCCGGGCGAGCACCACGTGTTCGTGTCCGGCAACGACGCCGGGGCCAAGGCCGCCGTGCGCCGGCTGCTGCACGAGTTCGGCTGGCCGGACGCGAGCATCCTCGACCTCGGCGACGTCACCACCGCGCGCGGACCGGAAGCCATCATGCCGCTCTGGCTGCGCGCGTGGGGCAAGTTCGGCAGTGCGCCGTTCAACCTGCGCTGGGTGAAGGGCGCCTAGCTTCCGTCGGAGAACGCCGCACGACGCCGCGACGCGCCGGAGTCACGAAAGAACGAACCGCCCGGGGCCAGGGCTCCCGGGCGGTTCGAGCGTGCTGCGGACGGGCGCGTCATCCACCGTTGCCGCGCGGATGGCAGCGATAGCAGGCCGCGCTCGTCCAGCTGTAGCCGCTGCGGCCCTGGTGCTTGCGATTCATGTCGGTCTGGTTGTGCTCGTGGCAGTCGATGCACGTGAAGACCGTGTAGTTCGTGGCGTTCGTGTGGCAGGTCGCGCAGTTGGTGCCCCACACCGAGCGGTGGTTGCCCGAGTAGATCGGGAAGAAGCTCGCGTCGTGGTTGAACGTGGCGCCGGCCCATCGCGTCGTGGTGTGACACGTCGCGCACGCGCCGGCCGAGAAGCCCGCCGAAACGTGATTCGGCACCGCGCTGTTGTAGTCCGTCATGTGGCACGACTGGCAGGTGGCCGGCAGGTTGTTGAACACCGTGCCCGTGTGGCAGCTGCGGCAGGCCACGGTGGTGTGCGAACCCGTCAGCGGGAACGACGTGGTGGCGTGGTTGTACGTGCCGCCCGCCCACTGCGTGGTGGTGTGGCAGGTCGCGCACGCGCTCGCCGCGAAGCCCGCCGCGGTGTGGTTGAGCGTCGCACCGGTGTAGTCGGCCTGGTGGCACGACTGGCAGGCGGTGTTGAGCCCGTCGTACACGCCGCCCGAGTGGCACGTGTTGCACGCCGCCGCCTGGTGCGCGCCGGTCAGCGGGAACGACGTGTTCGAGTGGTTGAACGTGGCGCCCGAGAACGACGTCGTGTTGTGGCAGGTCGCGCACGCGCTGGCGGCGAAGCCCGACGAGGCGTGCGGCGGCGTGGCGGCGTTGTACTGCACCATGTGGCACGACGCGCAGTCCGTGGCGAGGTTGTTGAACACCGTGCCCGTGTGGCAGCTCTGGCACGCCGCGGTCGTGTGCGAGCCCGTCAGCGGGAACGACGTGGCGCCGTGGTTGTAGGTGGCGCCGTTCCACGACGTGGTCGAATGGCAGGTCGCGCACGCGCTGGCCGCGAAGCCGGCCGCGGTGTGGTTGATGGGCGCCGTGCTGTAGTCGGTGGCGTGGCACGACTGGCACGCGGTGTTGAGCCCGTCGTACACGCCGCCCGAGTGGCACGTGTTGCACGCCGCCGCCTGGTGCGCGCCGGTCAGCGGGAACGACGTGTTCGAGTGGTTGAACGTGGCGCCCGAGAACGACGTCGTGTTGTGGCAGGTCGCGCATGCGCTGGCGGCGAAGCCCGACGAGGCGTGCGGCGGCGTGGCCGCGTTGTACTGCACCATGTGGCACGACGCGCAGTCCATGGCCAGGTTGTTGAACACCGTGCCCGTGTGGCAGCTCTGGCACGCCGCGGTCGTGTGCGAACCGGTCAGCGGGAACGACGTGGCGTTGTGGTTGTACGTGGCCTCGAGCCATGCCGTGGTGTTGTGGCACGTGGCGCACGCGCTGGCGGTGAAACCGGCCGCCGTGTGGCTGAACGGCGCGGCGCTGTAGTCCGTGGCGTGACAGCTCTGGCAGGCCGTATTCAGCCCGTCGTACACGCCGCTCGAATGGCAGCGCGCGCACGACTGCGCCAGGTGGGCGCCCGTGAGCGGGAACGACGTGTTGTTGTGATTGAACGTGGCGCCCGCGAACGACGTCGTGTTGTGACACGTCGCGCACGCGCTCGCCGCGAAGCCCGACGACGCGTGCGGCGGGGTCGCCGCGTTGTACTCCACCATGTGGCACGACTGGCACGTGCTCGCCAGGTTGTTGAACACCGTGCCCGTGTGGCAGCTCTGGCACGTGGCGCTGGTGTGCGAGCCCGTCAGCGGGAACGACGTGGCGGCATGGTTGTAAGTGGCGCCGCTCCAGCGGGACGTGTTGTGACAGGTCGCGCACGCGCCGGCCGAGAAGCCAGCCGCCGAGTGGTTGATGGGCGCCGTGCTGTAGTCGCTCGCATGGCACGACTGGCAGGCCGTGTTGAGCCCGTCGTACACGCCGCTCGAGTGGCAGCTGGTGCACGAAGCGGCCTGGTGGGCTCCGGTCAGGGGGAACGACGTGTTGCCGTGGTTGAACGTGGCCCCGCTGAACGACGTCGTATTGTGACACGTCGCACACGCGCTCGCCGCGAAGCCCGACGACGCGTGGGGCGGCGTGGCCGCGTTGTACTGGACCATGTGGCACGACTGGCACGTGCTTGCCAGGTTGTTGAACACCGTGCCCGTGTGGCAGCTCTGGCACGTCGCGCTCGTGTGCGAGCCCGTCAGCGGGAACGACGTGGACGCGTGGTCGTACGTGGCGCCGTTCCAGCGCGCCGTGTTGTGACACGTCGCGCACGCGCCGGCCGAGAAGCCGGCCGCCGAGTGGTTGATGGGCGCCGCGCCGTAGTCGGTGGCATGGCACGACTGGCAGGTGGTCGCGAGGCCGTTGTAGACGCCGCTCGAGTGGCAGCTCGCGCACGACGCCGTCGTGTGCGCGCCGGTCAGGGGGAACGACGTGCTGTTGTGGTTGAACGCCGCGCCCGCGAACGAGTTCGTGTTGTGGCAGCTCGCGCACGCCGTGGCCGCGAAGCCCGCCGAAGCGTGCGGCGGCTGCGCCGCGTCGTACTGCGCCTGGTGGCACGACTGGCACGCCGTGGACGTGCTCGCGAACTGGCCGTTCGTGTGGCACGACGTGCACGTGGTGCTGCGGTGCCGGCCGGTGAGCGGGAACGTGGTGCGGTCGTGGTCGAACTTCGCCGTGTTCCACGACTCGGTGGAATGACAGCCCTGGCAGGTCACCGGAAAGCCCGAAGACGCGTGGTCCGGGTCGCGCGTGGCGCGATAGCGGTCCATGTGGCACGACTGGCAGTCGGTGCGCGTGTTCACGAACTGCATGCGCCCCTGCGCCTGCGGCTTGTGGCACGACTCGCAGTCGACCGACGCGTGGCCGCCCGACAGCGGGAAGCGCGTGAGCTGGTGCGCCCGCACCATCGGGGCGCGGTCGGTGAAGCTCTTGGCCCCGTGACAGCGCGCGCACTCGAGGCCCATCTCGCCGCGGTGCGGGTCCTCGTGGCACGACTGGCACTGCGTCTTCGACTGCGCGAACTGCAGCGTCGTGTGACAGCTCATGCAGCCGGACGCGGCGTGCGCGCCCTCGAGCACGAAACCATACTTGCCGTGGTCGAAACGCGTGGCCACCTTCGCCGGCTTCCAGCCCTGGGCGCCGTGGCACAGGCCGCACTCCTCGCGGAAGTCCCCATGCGGGTTCTGCACGGCGGGACGCGCGGCCCACGACGCCGGCGCGAAGGCCAGCGCGAACGTGCCTGCGATCACTGCGATCCGGGCGGCCCGCGCGAACGGCGCGAGCCCACCACCAAGGAAGCGGCGCAAGTCGAACCTCGGGAGCAGCGTGACCGGGCGGGGCCACGACGTGGAATCGGGCGAAGACGGCCCAAGGGGATTGGACGCCTGCGCAAAACACGAACGTGGGTATCGGTAGGTTATGGGGGCGACTTGTCCGCGTCCACACGGAATGCGCTCCCGTTGCCGGGATAATTGCCCTCTCGCGCGTTGCAACACGCACGCTTCGCGCGGCGGCCCCCCGCGGGTGCGCCGAAGCGGCCCCCCGATCGGAGCCGTTCCGCCATCTCGTCAGGCGGCGGGGTCCTGCGCCGGCTCCGGGAAGCTCTCCGCGTCGATCGCCGCGAGCACCGGCTCGGGCGGGCGTTCGCCGCTCTCGCGCGCGTCGCGCCGGTCGCGCGTCTCCAGCAATCCGCGCAGTTCGCACGCGTGCTGGAACGCCCGGCGCTCGCGCACGAAGTCGAGCCAGCGCAGGTTCGCGCGGATACCCACGGTGCCCGAGTCGCGGCACGTCTCCCAGAACTCCTGGATCGTGGCCTTGCGCGTCGCGAGATCCTCCGCCACCTGCAGCACCACCTCGAGCGGCCGCCGCTCCTCGAAACGCAGCCACCACTCGCGCGCGGGCGCCCTGGCCTGCCCCCAGCGCAGTACGTGCAGTCGCAGGTGTGCGAGCCGCTTCGCGCCCGCGGGCGGCGGCGCCTCCGGCGACGGCGCGGCCTCCGCCTCCACCGGCTCGCCCGGCAGGCCCAGGCGCGTCTGCTGCTCGTCCGCGCGGCGGCGGCGCGGGCGCACCGGCGCGGACGGGGTCGCCACGCGCGAGCGGCGTCCTTCGCGACCCAGCGCCACCTCGCGCAGCACCTCGACCACGCTCGCGTCGCGCAGCGCGTCCGGTGCGCTGCAGCCGCGGAGGGCCGCCGTGCAGCAGCGCAGCGCGGTCCAGCGTCACGCGCTCCACGCCGCCCTCCGCCCACCCGTCGCGCTCCCACGCGAGCGGCGCGAGCGAGCGCCGGAGCGCGAACGCCAGCCCGCGCGCGCCGGTGCCGCGCGTGCGCGCCTGCTCCGCGAGCGCGCGGAGCGCGTCCTCCTCCACGTCCAGCTCCACGCCGTGCAGCGCCCACAGCTGGCGCTCGCGCTCGAGCGGCGAACCCTCCGACTCGCGCAGCAGCGCCACCAGGTCGTCCTCCGACAGCGCGCGCACCGCCGTCAGGTTGGGGAACCGCCCCACGAACTCCGGCAGCAGCCCGTAGCGCACGAGGTCGTCCGTGCTGGCCGCCGCGATCGCGTCGTCGTCGGACAGGCGCGGTTCGCGCGCCGCGGGGGACTCCGCGAAACCCAGCGCCGCTTCGCCGCGCCGGCGCTGGCGCACCAGCTTCGGCAGCTCCACGAACGCGCCCATGCACACGAACAGCAGCTTCGACGTGTCCACCGTGCCGAGCGCGTCCTGCTTGTCGCGCAGGTGCACGGTGCGCCCGTCGAGCAGCGTGAGCAGCCCGTTCTGCACGCCCTCGCCCGACACGTCGCGGCCGTGATCGCGCACGATGCGGATCTTGTCGATCTCGTCGAGCACCACCACGCCCCGGTGCACGCGGCTCACGTCGCCTTTCGCGTCACGCCACAGGTGCTTGAGCGGCTCGTCCACGTCGTCACCCACGTAACCCGTCTCGGTGATCGCCGTGGCGCTCCAGAACGCCACCGGCACGCCGAGCCAGTCGCACAGCGTGCGCACGAGCAGCGTCTTGCCGCTGCCGGTGGGGCCGAGCACGAGCACGTGCTGGCGCGTGCGCGCGTGCGCGCCGCACAGCTCCGGCCGCTCCGCCGCGGCCAGCCCCAGGTAGTGGTCGTGGAACGCGAGCGCGAGGTCGCGCTTGGCGCGGGTCTGGCCGCGGACGAAGCGATCCAGGTGCGCCACCATCTGCTGCGGCGTGGGCAGGGTCTCGGGCCGGGACACGACGCCACCCCCTCGCGACGAACAGCCGTGTCCGCCGCGCGCGAAAAGACCTTCGTGTGTGTCGGGAAGGCGCGCACCATACGCGACCGCTCGCGCACCATCGCGGCAACGCGAAGCGCACGAACGCGCGAACGCTCTTGACGGCGCGATTGCCGCGAATTTCGCGACGCGCGCGGCTAGCGCGTTGAGCGCCAAGCGCGCGCGGAGTTCTCCACAACGCGAGCGTGCGGCGGCGCGAGCGCGGCGCCACGCACCCCGCTCAGTGCCCCGACGTCGCCGCGGTCTCCGTCGCGGCGCCTCGCCCCCGCCGCGTCACGGCCACGATCCCGCCGTGCACCACCAGCAGCACGGTCAGCGTGACCAGGATGCTGGGCGCGGCCGGCAGGTCCCATTTCACCGACGCGAGCAGCCCGGCCACGCTGCCCGTGAAGCCGAACACCCAGCCGATCGCCAGCGCCAGTCCGGTGCGCCCCGTGGCCATGAGCCCGGCCACCGCGGGGATCACCAGGAAGCCGAACACCAGCAGCACCCCCGCGATCTGCACCGACGACGTCACCACGAAGCCGAAGGTGGCGTAGAACAGGAAGTCCCACAGGAACACGCGGCGGCCGCGCGCTCGCGCCGCCGCCACGTCGTTCGTGATCTCGAAGAACGGTTTGCGCAGCGCGACGTGCACCGCGCCCACCACGGCGTAGAGCACGGCGACCCGGGCGATATGGCCCGGGTCCACCGTGAACAGCGATCCGACGAGTGTCTCCTTGAGGTGCTCCGGGCCCGACGGCGACTTCTCCAGCACCAGGAACACCGCCGCCTGCGCGGTGGCGAACACGATGCCGATGAACGCCTCGAGCGGCACCTGCTTCGAGCGCCCGCGCAGCCACGCGAACAGCGCGGCCCCCACGAACGTCATGCCCAGCGCCAGCAGGTACGAACCCGCCTCGTCGTGCTCGCGGCCGAGCACCACGCCCAGCGCCACGCCGAGCGCGGCCATCTGCGCGAGCGCCAGGTCCACGAACAGCACGCCACGGCGCACGATGTGGAAACCCAGGTAGGCGTGGATGCCCGCCAGCACGAGCGCGGCGATCGCGGCGGTCTGAAAGAAGGGCAACGCGAGCGCGTCCATCACTTCGCTCCCGCCAGTGCCCGCAGGATCACGTCGAAGTGCGCCAGGTAGCTGCCGGCCGTGCCGTCGTCGCACGACGCCGACGCGACCACCGTGTGCACACCCGCCTGGCGCGCGAGGAACTTGCCGCCCTCCGCGGAGAAGTACGGCTCCTGCACCAGCACGCCGACCTTGCGCGCCTTCGCGATCGACACCAGTTCGGCCAGGTGCTTCGCCGTGGGCGGGATGCCCGGCACCGGCTCCACCGTGGCCGCCACTTCGAGGCCGAACGCATCCGCGAAGTACGACCACGAGCGGTGGTACGTGAACACGCTTCGCGACGGCAGCGCCGCGGCGGCAGCCTTGCCGCGCTCCCACGCGGCCTGCGCGTCCCTGCCGAAAGCCTCGGCGCGGTTGCGATACTGCGCGGCGTTCGCCGGATCCACGCGCGCGAGCGCGTCGGCGACGTTGCGCGCCACCACGGCGCCGTTGCGCGGATCGAGCCAGTAGTGCGGATTGCCGTCGGGATGCACGTCGCCCATCGAGGCGTCCACCTTGCCCGTGGGCTTCTCCAACACGGTCACGCCGCGCGAACAGTCCACCTTCGTGACGCTCGAATTGCGCGAGCCCGACACGATCGCATCGGCCCACTGATCGAGCCCGAGGCCGACCGACAGGTACACCTGCGCCCGCGCCACCTTCACCATGTACGACGGCAGCGCCTCGACGCGGTGCGGGTCGGCATTCGCGCGCGCGATGGCGAACACTTCCACCTGTGGCCCGCCCACGGTGGCCGCGATCGACGCGAGATCGTTGGTGGACGCGGCCACGCGCACGATCGCGAACGCCGGTGACGCGGCCGTCAGCGCCGCGACCAGCCCGAGGGCGGCCGCGGCCGGCGCGGCGAAGTGGCGGCGGGTCACCCACGCCGCGCAGAAGTTCCGGATGCGGATCATGGACGACCTCCTAGAACTGGTGGGCCTTGTGCGGGCCCATCGAGAAGACGACGCGAAGCGTGAGCTGCTGGACGGGTTCGGGATCCTCGGGCGCACCCGCGGGTCGAGCGGGCTGGAGCCGGTTCCAGTCGAGCCGGAACGCGGTGGTCTCCTCCATCAACGCGAGGCCCGCGAACAGTCCGAACGAGCGGTTCCAGTCCCGGGCGGCATCCAGCTCCTGCCACTGGGAGAACGAGGCGCCCACGTCGTATCGCGTGGCCCAGTTCCAGTCCGCGAACAGGTAGCCGCCGGTGCCCTTCGTGCTCGACGTGGCGTACGCGCTCGCGGCCTCGTCCCACGCGGCGTCGTCCCGGCGGTGGTTCAGCACCTCGCCCTGCAACAGCAGGTACGCGTTCGGCCCCGCCCAGAGCTTGGCCTTCGCGTCCGCGCCGACCACCGTGGTGCGCGTGGCCGCCGCGACGTTGTTCGTGCCCTGCGTGGCGGACACGCCCAGCTCCACGCCCGAGCGGTCGCCGGCCGGCACGAACGCCGACACGCGCCCGAGCAGCGCCGCGCGCGGCTCCAGCGCGCGATCGCCGTTCTCGGGATCCGCTTCGAGCGGGTCGTTCGTCGCCCCCGACGACTCGCGCGGCAACCGGAACGAATCGCCCTTCAACGCATCGAGCGACGCCGTGATCGCCACGTCGTGCGGCGCGGCCAGGCGCCCCGACACCTGCACGCCGGTCTCGTTGAACGCCTCCTCGCCCGGCAGGTAGGCGGCGAGCACGCCGAAGCGTTCGGCGAACGGATAGGTGTGCGGGTGCGCGGCGTTCAGCTTGCCGAAGCCCACGCGGTACTTGCCGCCCTTCAGCTGCAGGCCCAGCGGCAGTCCGCGCTCCAGCAGGAAGAACCCCTCCTCCACGCCCACTTCGTCCTCGGCGTACGTGAGCACGAACGAGCCGCGCGCGTAGGGATTCAACGGCGCGTCGAGCACCATCTCGGTCTCGCCGGGATCGAAGCCGACGCGCTTCGCGGACGGATCGCCCGCCGCATCGGTCCAACGCAGGAACGGCTGCCCGATCACCGAGATGTCGGGATTGGTCACGCCGGCTCGAGCCGCCGCCGCGCATGCGAGCGCGGCGAGCAGGACGAAGCCCGCGACCGGAATGTGGAATCGCATGACGAAGCCTCCGGAAAAGGAAATCGTGCCGCGCGCGCGATCGCGCCGCGGAAGATCGGAGTGCATGTCGCCGGCGCGAGCCGGCGTTCGTCAGGCGATCGGTGGGGCGCGCGCCGGCGCGGTGGCGCGCGCGCGGGCGCGCGGCGCGAGGGCCGCCGCCGCGTGCAGCGGCCGCAGGTCGTCCACGGTCGGCAGCGCGGGGGCCGCCGCCAGCTCGGGCATGGGCGCCGCGTGCAGCGTGGAGCACACGGCGCACGCGTCCGCGTGATGCGACCCCGGCTTGCCGCAGTCGTGATCGGCGAAATGGTGCCAGCCGTGCGCGAGCGCGCCCAGCAACAGGGCGGCCAGCAGCAGCGTCGCGCCGAGCGCGCGAGGCAGGAGCCGATGACGAAGGGGCGTGGTGGACATGGCGCGGCACGACACTGCCACGCCGCGGGCCGCCGGAGCAACACCCGTCGTGCCCGGGCCGCCGAACGCCGGGCCCCGCTCCACGAGCGCACGGCGGAATTCCCGTTGAGCGGCCCGGAAGCGAACGGCTACGGTCCCCACCCGCGCCGCCCGGGTGGCGCGCCGAACCGAACGCGCCGTTCGCACAGCCCGCTCGAGACCCAGGAACGCGCCCCGATGGCCGCACGCACTCCGAAACCGAAACCCCGCGCCGCGAAGGCTGCCGGCATCGACGTCGCGGCATTCCTCGCCGCGCTCGAACACCCGCACAAGTCCCTCGTCCTGGCGATCCGCGAGCTCGTGCTCGCGGTCGACCCCGCGGTCGGCGAAGGCATCAAGTGGAACGCTCCGAGCTTCCACACCACCGAACACTTCGCCACGTTCCACCTGCGCGCGAAGGACGGCGTGCAGCTGGTGCTGCACCTGGGCGCGAAGCCGCGCCCGGGCGCGAACCCGAAGCGCGGCGTGCCCGACCCCGACGGGCTGCTCGACTGGAAAGGCGTCGACCGCGCCGTCGTCACCGTGCACGACTCGCGGGAGTTGGCGGCGCGCAAGGCCGCGCTGACGCGCATCCTGCGCGCGTGGATCACGCACGTATGACGCCCCGCGCCGCGAAGCCGAAGCCCGGCGCTGCGAAATCGGCCTCCGCGGCGCCGGTGTTCTTCGCCACGCCCGCGGAGTTCCGCACGTGGCTGCGCCGCCACGGGGCGACCGCGACCGAGCTCGTGGTGGGCTTCCACAAGGTGGGAAGCGGCCGGCCCAGCCTGACGTGGCCGCAGTCGGTGGACGAGGCGCTGTGCGAGGGCTGGATCGACGGCGTGCGCAGGCGCATCGACGACACGAGCTACCAGATCCGCTTCACGCCGCGAAAGGCGAGCTCGCAGTGGAGCGCGGTGAACATCGAGCGCGTGCGCGTGCTCACCGAGGAGGGCCGCATGCGGCCGGCGGGCCTCGCCGCGTTCGCGAAGCGCACCGAGGACCGCTCCCGGCGGGCGTCGTACGAACAGGACGCGCCCGTGGCGCTCGCGCCCGCCGAGGAGAAGCGCTTCCGCGCGCACCGCGCGGCGTGGGCGTTCTTCGAGCAGCAGCCGGCCGGCTGGCGCAAGCGCATGCTGTGGGTCGTGATCAGCGCGAAGAAGCCCGAGACGCGTGAGCGACGGCTCGCGGCGCTGATCGCGGCGTCGGAAAGCGGGAAACGGCTGTAGCCGCTTCGCCGCCGCGCCGCGTTCACCGCTCCGGCGCGCTCCTCCCCAGCTCGTCGCCCAGTTGCGCCAGGAACGCACGCAGGAACGCCGCGCGGCGCTCGGCTTCGGCACGGCCGGCCTCGGTCCGCATGGTCGCGGGCAGCTTCAGCAGCTTCGCCCAGAAGTGATCGACGCTGAAGCGCGCATCGTCGAGCGGGCGCGACTCGGCGAACGGATCGTCGGCGTCGAACCACGCGCCCCCCATGCGCACGCCCGTCGACACGCAGCGCAGCAGGCCGATCGCGCCCAGCGCCTCCAGCCGGTCGGCGTCCTGCAGCGCGCGGCCGAGTGCCGAGTCGGGAACCGCGCCGCGACTGAAGCTGTGATCGCGGATCGCGTCCGCGATGCGCGTCACCGCGTCGGGCGCGAAGCCCGCGGCAGGCAGCCGGCCACTCGCGAGCGCCGCGCTCTTCTCACTGGCGAGCGCACGCTCGGGCGAGTCCTTGGGCGGGTTCACGGCGTCGTGCAGCAGCGCCGCCGCGATGGCTTCACGCGCATCCACGTCGGCGCCGCCCAGGCGAATCGTCCACAGCGCCACGCGCAGCGCGTGCGCCACGTCGTGCGTGGGGTCGCTGCCGTCGTCGCGCGCGCGGGCTTCGCCGAGCAGCGCGGCGAGCGGCGGGTCACACGCCACGCGCGCGAGCAATGCGTCGATCGTACGAGGTGTGTCGAGCATGGGGCCGCATCCTAGCGGGCGCCGGGTTCTGGCGCCTCCACGGCCCAGCGCCTAACCTGCGCGGCGTTCCGCCGATCGGCCTCCCGAGGAGTCCCCGCCATGTCGCTGCTGCCCACCGACGAACAACTCGCGCGCTTCACGCTCGCTTCCGGCTTCCACACCGCCTCCACCGCCTGCGGCCTCAAGACGAGCGGCGCGAGCGACCTGCTGATGGTGTGGAGCGACGCGCCGTGTTCGGCCGCCGGCGTGTTCACCACCAACCGCGTGCAGGCCGCACCGGTGCGCGTGGATCGCGACGTACTCGCCGAGCACGCCGCCGGTATCCGCGCCGTGCTCGCGAACGCGGGCTGCGCGAACGCGGTGACGGGAGATCGCGGACTCGCCGACGCGCGCCGGATGCAGGCGCTGGGCGCCGCGGCGATCGGCGCGAGCGCGGAGCAGGTGCTGGTGCTGTCCACCGGCGTGATCGGCGTCTTCCTGGACATGGACAAGCTCCAGCGCGGCGTGTCGGTGCTGGCGTCCGCCGCCGCCGACCGCACCGCCGGCGGCGCGGCGCGCGCGATCACCACCACCGACACGCGGCCGAAGATCGCCGAGGCCGACGCGGCGACCGGCGGGGGCCGCGTGCGCGTGGCCGGCTTCGCCAAGGGCGCCGGCATGATCCATCCGCACATGGCCACG
>JBGAOB010000113.1:0-13262 GCA_044222045.1 Candidatus Eiseniibacteriota bacterium | reverse complement strand
CATCAGCGCCGCCGCGGCCACGATCCAGAGGAGCTTGGCCTTGAGCACGTGCACGAGCGCGTCCGGGTCCTGCATCAGGCGCGGCTCGCCGCCGAGCACCTTGGCGCCGAACCACGCGAGCACGACCGACCACACGAACGAGCCGAGCAGCGTCATGAGCGAGAACGTGCGGTAGTTCATCTTCGCGGCGCCGGCCGGCAGCGACACGAGGTGGCGCACCACGGGCAGCAGGCGGGCGAAGAACACGCCGACGGCCGAGTAGCGCAGGATCCAGCCCTCGGCGAGCAGCCACTTCTTCTCGGGCACGAAGAAGAACTTGCCGTATTTCAGGATCACCGGCCGCCCGACCCAGGCCGCGAACGCGTACGAGAGCGACGAACCGAACCACGAGCCGAACGTGGACGCCAGCACCACGCCCCAGAACGACAGGTGCCCCTGCTGCGCCCAGTACGCCGCGGGCGGCACGATCACCTCGCTCGGCAGCGGGAAGACCGTGGACTCGACGGCCATCATCAGGAACACGCCGGCGTAGCCCCAGTCGAGCGTGAGCTGCATCCAGGTCGCGAAGAACTGGTGGAACACTCCTCGGGGTGACCTCCGCGGTGGACGAGGCGTCGACGCGCTCGGCCACGCGAAGTCGTCGCCGACCGCCTCCGGGCGCGCCAGCGCGACATCGGGATCGTGTTCGAGCACCACCCACGCGCGCTCGGATGCGGCGCGCGCGAGGAGCTCGCGCTTCTCGGTCATCGTCTCGATGGCCGCGACGTCGTAGCCCATCACGTAGGGCACGCGCACGTGCGCGGCGGTCGGCACGACGTCGGTGAGGAACCACGCGGCGCGGCCTCCGCCCGTGACGCGCACCACCTGCTGGCCGCGCGTGTGCCCGTGCACGGGCACCACCTCGAAGCCGGGCCAGGGTTCGGTGACGCCGTCCCACAGGCCGAGCACGCCCGCCTCCGCGAGCGGCTCGAAGTTCTCCGGCAGGTACGATGCACGCTCGCGCGCGTTCGGCTGGCGCGCGTTCTCGAGGTTGCGGCGCTGCACCCAGTGCGTCGCGTGCGGCACCGTGGGCACGAGCCGGTCACCGTCGCGCCGCGTCGCGCCGCCCGCGTGGTCGAAGTGCAGGTGCGTGAGCACCACGTCGGTCACGTCCGCGAGCGAGCGGCCTGCCGCGGCGAGCGCGGCTTCCAGCAGAATGCCCCTCCTCCACGCGGAAGATGTCGCGGAACTCGCGTCGTTCTTCTCGCCGAGCCCCACGTCCACCAGCACGACGCGGCCGTGGCCCTCCACGAGCAGGCAGCGCATGGCCAGCCGGATGCGGTTGCGCTCGTCGGGCGGGTTCGTGCGGCTCCAGAGCGGCTTCGGCACCGACCGAACATCATGGCGCCCCCGTCCAGCCACAGGTAGCCGGTCATCGCCGCCGTCGTGTGGAGCGTCCAGTCACCGAGGATGGGTCAAGGGTCATGGTGGGCAAGATGGCCGGGCGGCAGGATCGCCGAGCGACGGCGGTCGGCGGCGCGACGCGCGCCGCGAGGCCGGAACGCCAGGCGCCCCGTACCGGGGGCCGGGCGCCCGCTGGGGAGCGTGATCAGTTGCGGTAGATGCTCTTGATCTGACCGAAGGTGAGTGTCTGCGTGGGCGTGGCGCCGAGCGCCTTGACCTCGAAGACCATGTCGTTGAAATCGTTGTCGGTGCCCGAGCAGCAGGGCGTCACCGGCGCGCCGCTGTCGATGTCCTCGAAGCAGACGAGCCACGTGTTCGCAGGCCCTTCCACTGCGACACGTCGAACACCAGCGCCTGCACGTCGCCGTCGAACGGAGCGTGCAGCGCGCCGACGCCGCTGGCGCCGAGGTCGTTGTACGTGCGGTTCGTGAAGAACTTCTCGGGCTCCGGCGCGTTCAGCGAGGAGTACGGGCCGTTCGGGTTCAGCCAGAAGCCGAACTTCTTCGCGCCGTTCGGGAACACCACGACGACCGAACTGCCGGGGCCGTTGGGTCCGTCGAAGATCAGGCCGTCGTCCACGTCGATCACGGTGAGGATTCGGCCGCGCCCTCGATGTACCAGCCGAGCTGGTTGTTCGCGGCGCCGGCGACCTCGGAGACGAGCAGCGCGGAGACCTTGTTGTCGACCCAGAACCACGAGGTCGAGATCGCCCGCGTGGGCGCCGACGTAGTCGGTGGTCACGGTGATGGCACCCGGGACGCCGATGTACGAGTCCACGATGTTCTGGAGCCGGGTCGACGGCGGGTCCCAGGTGTTGCCGAACACGACGTTCACCGGCGAGACGGCGTGAGCCACCGTCATCGGCGCGGCGAGCGTCATGGTCGCGGAACGACGCAGCAGTATCCACCTCATGAAAAGATTCTCCTCGGTGCAGCGCAAGCTGTCTGTGTGGGTGGCCGGGGCAGCCGCCGCCGGTCGTCCTCCCGCAAAGGGGGGATGGGGAGGCGCTGGCGCGACTGATGTTCTCTACATTGACCCGACTGACGTGGAATAGAGTCCAGCAGGCGTCCTGCAGGCCCGGCAGGACTATTTTCCCCACGCCCCACGAGGCGTGGCCCATCGGGAATGACCGAGCTGGCGATCCGGAACGCGGGGCGCCCCCTGCGGGCAACGGAAGCGCGTCCGGACCGGGTGAAATCGCCCGCCCGACGGGCCGCCTCGCACGGCCCGGACGAGGGCCGGCCCCGCCCGCGCGGCCCGCCGCTAGATGTGGAGGGCGCGCTTCGACACGGCGAGAGCGGCTTCCTTCACCGCCTCGGGCAGCGTCGGATGCGCGTGGATCGTGCGCGCCACGTCTTCGGCGCTCGCGCCGTACTCGAGCGCCAGCACCAGTTCGGCGATCAGCGCGCTCGCGTGCGGCCCACGATGTGCGCGCCGAGCAGGCGGTCGGTCTTCGCGTCGGCCACGAGCTTCACCTGGCCGTCCTTCTCGCCCATCGCCTTCGCCCGGCCGTTCGCGAGGAACGGAAATACGCCACCGCCATCTCGAGCCCGCGCCCCGCGTCCTCCTCGGACAGCCCCACCGAGGCCAGCTCCGGCCACGTGTAGACCACGTTCGGGATCGCGTCGTAGTTCACGTGGCCGGCGACGCCGGCCATGCGCTCGACCACCGCGACGCCCTCTTCCTCGGCCTTGTGCGCGAGCATCGGGCCGGCGATCACGTCGCCGATCGCCCAGATGCCGTCCACGTTCGTCCGCCCGTGCGCGTCCACCTCGATGCGGCCGCGCGCGTCGAGCTTCACGCCCGCCTCGGCGGCGCCGAGCCCTTCGGTGTACGGGCGGCGGCCGACCGCCACCAGCAGCACGTCGCAGGTTTCCGTGCTCGTGGCTTCGCCCTGGACGACCTCCACGTGCACGGTGTCGCCCTCGACGCGCGCCGACTTCGCCGAGCAGCCGAAGCGGAACTTCATGCCCTGGCGCTCGAGCGCGCGCTGCAGCAGCTTGCCGCTGCCCGCGTCCATGCCGGGCACGATGCGATCCATGAACTCCAGCACGAGCACTTCGGCGCCGAGCCGCCGCCACACCGAGCCCAGTTCCAGGCCGATCGCCCCGGCGCCGATCACGACCAGGCGCTTCGGCACCTCGGGAAGCGACAGCGCGGCGGTGCTGTGCACGATGCGCCGGTCGTCGAACGCGATGCCGGGCAGCTTCGCGGGCTTGCTGCCGGTGGCGATCAGGATGCGGTGCGTGCGCAGCCGCGCAGCCGCCCTCCCCACTCGACCTCTCCCGCCGACACGATGCGCGCCGTGCCGTGCACGCCGGTGACCTGTTCTTCTGGAACAGACCGTCGACGCCGCGTGTGGTCGCGCACCGCGGTCTTGCGCGCGAGCATCGTCGGCAGGTCCAGTTCCACGTCCGACGCCTTCACGCCGTGCAGCGCAAGCGCGTGGCGCGCGAACTCGTAGTGCTCGCTCGAATCCAGCAGCGCCTTGCTCGGGATGCACCCGACGTTCAGGCACGTGCCGCCCCACGAGGGGTACTTCTCGACGCACGCGACCTTCAGCCCGAGCTGCGCGGCGCGGATCGCGGCCACGTACCCGCCGGGGCCGAGGCCGATGACGACGAGATCGAAGGGTGTGTCGCTCATGCGCGCCGCCGTCGAACCGCGAGCAGCAGTCGTTCGGGATCCTCGAGGCGCTCCTTCACGCGCACGAGGAACGTCACGGCCTGCTCGCCGTCGATGAGGCGGTGATCGTACGAGAGCGCCAGGTACATCATCGGGCGGACGACGACCTGGTCGTCGACGACCACCGCACGCTTCTCGATCTTGTGCATGCCGAGGATCGCGCTGCGGAGGATTCCGGGATCGGCGTGCTCAGCAGCGATCGAAGACGCCGCCGTTCGTGATCGTAGACGTGCCGCCCGTGAGGTCGTCGGGCGTGATGCATGCCAGCTCGCGCCACGATCGGCGAGCCGGGCGATCTCGCGCTCGATGCGGCGAAGTCCAGCAGGTCGGCGTTGCGCACGACCGGCACCACCAGGCCGCGCTCGGTGCTCGCCGCCGATCCCCAGGTACATGTGCTCGTGGTACACGATGTCGGTTCCGCGGATCTCCGCATTCACCTCCGGCACGTCGTGCATCGCGAGCACGCACGCCCGCGCGAAGAAGCTCATGAAGCCGAGGCGCACGCCGTGCTTCTTCTCGAAGGCGTCCTTGAAGCGGGCCCGCGTCTCCATCACACGCGACATGTCGACTTCGTTGAACGTGGTGAGGATCGCCGCCGTCTGCTGGGCGCGCACGAGGCGCTCCGCGATGCGCAGCCGGATGCGGTTCATGGCACCACGCGCTCGCCGCGACCGCGGGTGCGGCGGCGAGCGAGGGGCCGACCCGGGCTCGTCGCTGCAGGCGCCGGCGTCGGGCTCGGGGCGGCCGGAGCGCTCGGGTGCGGAGCACGTCCTCCTTGAGCAGACGCCCGCCCTTCCCCGTCGCGGCGATCAGTTCGGCTGGAGTTGGTGCTCCTCGACGAGGCCGTCGCACGGCGGGCGAGAGCGGACCGGCACGTCGGGGCCGGCGGCGTGCCGGGCGCGGCGGTGGCAGCGGCCGGAGCGTGGGCGGCGGATGGCGGCCCCGCGGCGGACACGGCAGCCGGGCGCCGGCGGGACGCCGGCCCCTCCGTCCGCGTCCGAGCACGTCGCCCACGAGTACGGTCTCGCCGGGCTTCCGGCCGGTACGCGCGCAGCACCCCGCCGCTGATCGGCGACGATCTCGACGGCGGCCTTGTCGATCTCGGGCGACGTGGGTTCGTCCGTGGCGACGTTCGCGCCGTCGGCCTTGAGCCACTCCACGAGCGTGGCCTCCGAAATGGACTCGGCGAGCCGGGGAACCAGGATGTCGGTGACGCTCATCGGCGGACTCCTTCCGCGGCGCGCTCTTCGGCTTCGGGGGCCGGCAGCGCTCCTTCGCTGAACGCGCGCGCCAGCAGCGACTGCTCCTGCTGCACGTGCATGGCGTAGAAACCGCTGGCGGGCGTCGGCGACGAACGACGCGCGACCAGCTCCAGCGGCGCGCCCGCGGGCAGCACCGCTTCGAGTCGGTGACGCAGCTGGCGCCAGGCGCCCATGTTGGACGGCTCCTCCTGCACCCAGCGCACGCGCTCGAGCTTCGGGAAGCGCGCGAACACGGCCGCGAGGGCCTCGCCCGGGAACGGGTACATCTGCTCCAGCCGCACGATCGCCACGTCCTCGCGGTGGACGGCCGCGCGCGCTTCGAGCAGCGTGTAGGAGAAGCGGCCCGACACGATCAGCACCGAACGCACCGCGCCCGGGTCGCGCACCGTGGCGTCGTCCAGCACGGGCTGGAACGTACCGGTCTCGAACTCCGACACCGGCGAGATCGCCGCCTTGTGGCGCAGCAGGCTCTTCGGGCTCATCACGACGAGCGGCTTGCGGAACGTGCGGTGGAGCTGGCGGCGCAGGGCGTGGAACAGCTGCGCGGGGGTGGTCAGGTTGCACACCTGCATGTTGTCGTCGGCGCACAGCTCCAGGAACCGCTCGAGGCGCGCGCTGGAGTGTTCGGGGCCCTGCCCCTCGTAGCCGTGCGGCAGCAGCAGCGTGATGCCCGACATGCGGCCCCACTTGGACTCGCCGCTCGCGATGAACTGGTCCATGTACACCTGCGCCACGTTCGCGAAATCGCCGAACTGCGCTTCCCAGATCACGAGCGTGTGCGGATCGGTGGTGCTGTAGCCGTACTCGAAGCCGAGCACCGCCGCCTCGCTGAGCATGGTGTCGACCACCTCGAAGCGCCCCTGCTCGGGCGCCAGGTGCTGCAGCGCCACGTGGCGGCGACCGTTCTCGGTGTCGTACACCGCGGCGTGCCGGTGCGTGAACGTGCCGCGCCCGGCGTCCTGCCCGGTCAACCGCACGCCGCGGCCCTCCAGCAGCAGCGTGCCGAACGCGAGCGCCTCGCCGAGCCCCCAGTCGATGCGGTCCTCCAGGAACATCTTCCGCCGCTCGGCCACGAGCGCGGCGATCTTGCGATGCGCGTGGAAGCCCTCGGGCAGCTTCGTGATGCCGTGCAGGGCCAGCTCCAGCGTGGCGCGCGGCACCCGGGTGTCGGAGGTCCAGTCGCGCCCGGCCCAGTCGAGGCCGCGCCACAGTCCGCGCGGCGTGTCGCGCAACGGCTGCGTGTGCGGTGCGGCCGAGGCGCGCGCGTGCGCGGCGCGCAGCGTGGTCTCGATCTCCTTCTCCACCTTCTCGAGCGCCGCCGCGTCCAGCACCTGCTCGCCCACGAGCCGCTCGGCGTAGCGGCGCGCGGCCGGCACGTGCTTCGCGATCTTCGCGTACATCACGGGCTGCGTGAACGTGGGATCGTCCATCTCGTTGTGGCCGTGCTTGCGGTAGCACACGAGGTCGATGAACACGTCCTTCTTGAAGCGCATGCGGTACGCGAGCGCGATCGACATCGCGCGGATCGCCGCCTCGGGGTCGTCCCCGTTCACGTGCAGCACCGGCGCGTCCACCGTGCGCGCGATGGCGGTGGGATAGCGCGTGGCGCGCGAGTCGTGCGGCGACGTGGTGAAGCCCACCTGGTTGTTCACGATCACGTGGATCGTGCCGCCGGTCTCGTGCGCCGGCAGCTGCGCCATCGCGAGCGTCTCGGGCACGATGCCCTCGCCCGCGAACGCCGCGTCGCCGTGCAGCAGCACCGGGATGCCGCGGTCGCGCGCGGCGTCCTGCATCACGTCCTGCAGCGCGCGCATCGAGCCCAGCACGACCGGGTTCACGAACTCCAGGTGGCTCGGGTTGTAGTGCAGGTTCAGCTGGATCGTGCGGCCGTCGGCGAGCGGATGCGAACTGGTGTAGCCCAGGTGGTACTTCACGTCGCCGTGGCCCTGCACCTCGGCTGGCGCCGCGCTGGCCTCGAACTCGCTGAAGATCATCTCCAGCGGCTTCTTCATGATGTTCGCGAGGAAGTTCAGCCGCCCGCGATGCGGCATGCCGATCGTGAGCCGCGTCACGCCGAGCCCGCCCGCTTCGGCGATCAGGTGCTCGAACATCGGGATCAGCGTGGCGCCACCCTCGAGCGAGAAGCGCTTGTGCCCCGTGTAGCGCGCATGCAGGAACTGCTCGAACGCGTCGGCCGTCAGCAGACCACGCAGGATGCGGATGCGGTCGGACGCCGACAGCGACGGGCGGGCGCCCTCGAGCTGCTCCTCGATCCAGTCGCGCTCGACCTTGTCGGAGATGTCCACGAACTCGGCGGCCAGCGTGTCGCCGTAGATCTGGCGCAGCCGGCTCACCAACTGGCGCAGCGTGCCGCGGAACTCGCCCCGGAACGGCCCCGGCTCCGCGTCCCGGTCGAGGTCCCCGTCGCCGAGCCCGAAGTTCGCCAGGTCCAGGAACGGGTGATCGAAGTTGTTCTCGCCGAGCGGGTCGAGGTTCGCGACCAGGTGGCCGAACTCCCGGTACGCCTGCACCAGGCCGTAGACGCCACCCGAGCCGGCCGGGGTCGACGGGTCGCGACGCTCGCCGAACTCCACTCCGCTGAAGAAGAGTCGCCAGCTCTCGGGGACCGAGTCGGGGTTCTCCCGCCAGTGTGCGTACAACTGCTCGATGCTCTCGGCATTGGCTCGGTTCGCGAAGTCGGGACGGCCGGGCATGGGGTCCTCAAGCGGCACAAGGACCTGCGAGCACGAGGGCGCACAGATCGTGGGTCCGGAGGTGGCGGTCGAGGGGGCGGATTCGGCGCGGCAGGTTAGCACGAAGGTCGGGCACTCGCAGGGCTCAACTCGCGCGTGTACCCGGCCGGAGAACGTCGGCTACACCGGCCGCGTGGCGGCTGGCTCGACGGGGAATCCGCCGCGGCGGCGGCCCGCCGGGTCGACGGGCGAGCCGTCGGGGAGTCGCGAGGACGGCCCGGCGGAACCGAGGTGCAGGCGGGCCGGCGTCGCGCGGCGGTCCCGCGGCAGCCGTCACGCCCCGTGGGACCGTCGGCGAGCACGCCGCGGTCGGCCGCGCTCCCGCCGGCGCGCCCGGGGCCGGACGCGCGCGCGGCACTGGCCGCCGCAGCGGCAGCGCGAGCACGTGGTCGCGGCGCGGACCTGTCTGCGCCAGCGCCGCCCGGCGACGCGCGATCTGCACGCCGGCGCCGTGCAGGATTCACGGGGCAAGCCGCTCATGTGACGGGGGTTTTGGCCGAGAACTCGTTGCAGGAGTGTGCACCGCCTCCGCGCGAGCGCGTGGCATCTGTCTTGCGCTGTGCCCTGCGGGGGAAACCGTTCCAAAGGACGACGACATGAATCAGCGAGGATTCACACTCATCGAGTTGATGATCGTGGTGGTGGTCGCGGGCGTGGTGCTCGCGATCGCGATCCCATCGACCGCCAGCTTCCGCCAGACCCTGGCCCTTCGCCAGGCCCGCGCGCAGCTGTCGAACGATCTGCGCGGGGCCCGGCAGCTGGCCGTGACCCGCCGGGCTCCGGTGTACGTGCGCTTTGCGAACGGGACGACGACCACCGACGTGACCACGTACCAGATGCACGTGGATTCGAACAACGACCGCGTCATCCAGTCCACCGAAACGGTCATCCGCCGGACGCTGCCTTCGAAGACGAAGCTGGCGTCGGTGGCGCTGACCCCGGTCGACACGGTGACCTTCGACATCAGCGGCATCCTGTGGCCGGGACAGCAGGGTGGGCAGCTGATCATGAAGAACGACAAGAACAAGCGGGACACTCTCTGGGTGTCGGCCGCGGGACTGACCTACCGCCGATGAACGCTCGCGCCCGAAACACCCGTTCCCGCGCCCGCCGCGCGGCAGGCTTCTCGCTCATCGAGGTGCTGATCGCCATGGTCGTGTTCGCCGTGGGCGTGCTCGGACTGGCGATGGTGATCCCCGCCGGCTCGAACCGCGTCGGCCGCGCCGGCCAGCAGACCCGTGCCTCGCAGATCGCGGCCATGCGCGCCGAGCAGCTGCTCACGACCGTGTACGACGGCTCCAACCTCGACGCCGGCAACCACGTGGACGCGAGCAACCCGTACGACGGCGCGTACTACGTGCAGTGGGACGTCGAAGAGGACGCGCCGCTGACCGGTTGCAAGCGCGTCACCGTCCGCGTCAGCCGCAACAGCACGAGCGGCGCTTCCGAGGCCCAGGTGGTCATCGTGGTGCCGGAATCGGGAGGCATGTGATGCGCGGTGACCGCATGCGGGGCTCCCGCGGCTTCTCGCTGATCGAGCTGATGATCACGCTCGTGGTGCTGGGCATGGTCGTCGCCGGCATCTACGGCTCGTTCTTCCGCTCGCAGAACCAGACCGCGCGCGTCACCAGCATCGCCGAGAAGCGGCAGCAGGCGCGCGCGGCGATCCAGCTGATCGAGCGCGAGACGCGCATGGCCGGATCGGGCTGGGGCCGGCTCACGGTCGAGTTCAGCAACAACGGCACGGCGTCGTCGCTGGAGTCGATCACGCCGGGCCCGGACTCGACCACGGCGAGCACGTCCGACTCGCTGCGCCTGGTCGGCGCGTGGCAGGCGAACACCACGCTGTCGGCGGCGATGGCGCTGCCGACGTCGGCGCTGACCGTGACCGACGCCTCGGGCTTCGCGGTGAACGACCTCATCATCCTGACGAACGGACAGCGCGCGCACCTGTTCCAGGTGACGGGCATCTCCGGCAACACGCTCGCGCACGCGGCCACGTCGCTCTACAACGTGTACGTGGCCGGCGTGTCGCATCCGAGCTGGCCGCCGAGCGGCGGCTACCCGGCGAGCACCACGCGTGTCTACAAGGCCACCGTCACGACCTACTACATGAACCGGACGACGTACCGCCGCCCGGCGCTGATGCGGCGCGAGTTCGGCCAGGCGCCGCAGGTGGTGGCCTACGACGCCGATGCCTTCCGTGTGTGGTACCTGATGCAGGATGGCACATGGACGCGCAGTCCCAACGATCTGGACTTCGTGGACAAGATCGCGCCCGTGGTCGGGTTGAGTGTCGCCGACTCGCGACTGCCGACGACGATCGATTCCACGTGGGCGGTCGTCCGACCGCGGACCTTCTGAGAGGACGCCATGCTCCCCATCCGTAACGACAACGAACCTCGCCGTGAGAAGGGCATCGCGCTGGTCGCGGCCGTGCTGATCGTGCTGCTGTCCACCGTGATGGTCGCCACGTTCATGAGCACGAGCACGGGTGAACGCTCGATCTCGTCCAACGTGCAGACGGCCAAGATCTCGCTCTACGCCGCCGACGCCGGCATCCGCGTGAACGAGCAGTTCCTGGCGAACATCGCCCAGACGAAGCTGGACAGCTGCCTCACGGCCTGGACGAACGCGGGCGCGTTGCCGAACTCGAAGATCATCACCGCCCCGACGGCGCTGTTCCCGATGGGCGGCATCTCGACGACCGCCACGAATCCTCCGTTCTCGGCCACGGGCGTGATCTCGTTCCAGGACAGCAGCGTCACGGACACGTCGCAGGTCTACAACTACTTCTTCACGATCCAGTCCACCGGCAACACCCGCGCGACCGGCCTGCGCCGCGTGCAGGCCCAGGGCCTGCTGCGCGTGAGCGCCGAACGCGGCTCGTTCGCGGACTACCTGCTGTTCACGAACACGCACTCCATGGCCGACGGCAGCGCGGTGTGGTTCACGTCGAGCGTTCGCTTCGACGGCCGCGTGCACACGAACGGCCAGTTCCGCTTCGCCTACCAGCCGCGCTTCGACGACCTGGTGACGAGCGTCAACTCGCAGGCGTGGTTCTACAACAACAACAACCCGCGCCAGGCGAACGCCAGCAACTACGCCCCGTACGACTACCCGGTGTACGGCGGTCACTTCAACCGCGGTGAGTCGGTCGTCACCCTGCCCACGAACACGATCAACCAGCAGGCGATGGCGGCGGGCGCCCCGACCTCGCCGACGACCACGCCCACGAACTCCGACATTCGCGGCTGGCTCGGCCTGAGCGCCGGCACGACCGCGCCGCCGAACGGCGTGTACGTGCCGACCAGCGGTGGCGTCGTCACCGGCGGCATCTACATCCAGGGCGCGGCGAACCAGGTCAAGATGTGGGCCGACACCACCACGAACATCCAGTACTACAGCGTCACCCAGGGCACGTCGACGTGGGACATCACCGTGAACCGGGCCACCGGCCAGACCACGTACGACCCGCCGAGCGGTGGCGCGGTCACGTACAACGGCGTCCCGCGCGGCGCGCTGTTCTGCACGTCGGGCATCTCCGACCTGCGCGGGCCGGACCGGGCCTCGGGCGTGGTGCGGCCGGCGATCGCCGAGGGCACGCAGCTGCTGGTGTGCGCCACGGGCGACATCGTGGTGCAGCGCGACATCACGTGCGACAGCTACGACCGCAAGACGAACGTGCTCGGCATCTACTCGTCGGGTGGTTCCGTGCGCGTGGGCACCGGCGCTCCGAACGACTGCAACCTGGACGCCTACATCATGGCGACCGGCGCCACGGGCCAGTTCTGTGTCGACAGCTACAACACCGGCAGCCCGCGCGGCACGTTCCACCTGCGCGGCGGCATGGTGACGCAGTACTACGGCGCCTTCTTCACGTTCAACACGTCCGGCGTGCTGCAGACGGGATTCGCCCGTGACTTCCACTACGACAAGCGCGGCCTGATCCCGCCGTACTACCCGACGACGAACCGCTTCAACGCCGACCGTCCCATCGCGCGCACCCTCTCATGGAAGGAGATCTGAGCCGTGGCCCAGTCCCCCGCACCCAGCGCACCCTCCGGAAACCGCATCCCGCTCTACGTGGCGCTGTTCGTGGCGGTGGCGGCCCTGGCCATCCCGTGGGACTCGGCTGACCCGCAACACGCCGACGACCGCGCAGCCGGTGGCGGCTCCGGCGCCGAACTCGCAGCCGTTCCCTTCGGATGCAGGCTCGAAGCAGCGTCCGGCCCAGCCGAGCGCATCCCGTCCGGCGAGCGCTACTCCCGGCTGAACCAGGCCGGCGAAACGACGCACAGGGCTGCCCTTCGGGGCGGCCCCCTTCACGTGCGCGCCCGAGCGCTCAGCCGGCGCCGTTCGGCCCCGGCGCGCTCGCGGCCGCGCCCCGCGCCCCGGTCGCGCGCAGCTCGCGCACGCTCACGGCCTCGAGCCCCCAGCCGCGCGCCGCCTCCAGGACGCTTCGCAGCGCCTCCACGGTCTGGCTGCGGTCCACGTCCCCGATGCCGCTCGCGTCGTGCAGGATGACGATGGATCCGGCCTGCAGCCGGTCCAGCACGCGCCGGGTGATGCGCTCCGCGCCCGGCCGCTCCACGTCGCGCGGGTAGATGTCGCCCAGCACGGGCGTGAGCCCTCGCCCGCGCATGCGCTGCGCCTGCTTCGGGCGCATCAGTCCGAACGGCGGACGGTAGTGCTCCACGCGTTCGCCCGTCGCCTCGTGCAGGGCCGCGAGCCCGCGGTCCACCTCCCAGCCCAGCACGAGCCGCGGCAGCACGGGCGGGGGCAGGTGGATCATGCCGTGCACGGCCAGCTCGTGGCCCTCGTCGCGCACGCGCCGCGACAGCGCGGGGTGACGGCGCACGTTCATGCCGAGCTGGAAGAACGTCGCGCGCGCACCGAACGCGGCGAGCACGTCGAGCACGCGCGGCGTCCAGGTGGCGCTCGGCCCGTCGTCGAACGTGAGCGCGAACCGGCCGTAGGCGTGCTCCACGCGGCACAGCAGGTGGCGCGCCGCCGTGGCCTGCACGCGCGGATGGTGCAACACGCTCAAGGTCCGTCCTCCGGGGCGAAGTCGTCGCGCGTCCGCCGCGCCGTGGCGGTGGCGGGTGCGCGGGCGGGC
>JBGAOB010000112.1:0-13133 GCA_044222045.1 Candidatus Eiseniibacteriota bacterium | reverse complement strand
CCGGTGCCGCGCACGTTCGCGGAGGTCGGCGAGGCGCTCGCGAAGCACCGCGCCGCGCTCGAGGCGGGCGGCGTGTTCCCGGCGACGCTGCTCGACCGCGCGATCGCGAAGCTGAAGGGCTGAGGCTTCCGATCACGCGATCGTGCACCGGGCCGACGGACGGTCGGCACCGCGGTCGTTTTCACCGCATGGCAACAACGACGCGACGCGGCGCATGGCATCATCGAGCGCCGATGGCCGCGGTCGATCGGCTCGTTCGAACCATGGGACCCCCGATGCTCCACTCCACTCTTCGACGGATTCCCGGCGCGGCGCGCGCCGGTCGGATCGTTCTGATTTCGCTGGTGACGCTCGCCGCGTGTATCGCACCGGCCCGCGCGGCGGGCCCGCTTCCCCGGCGCGCGATGCTCGTGAGCCTGGACGGGCTGCGGCCCGACGTGGCGCTGCGCGCGAACATGCCGGCGCTGCGCAGCGTGATGGCGCGCGGCAGCTGGACGATGTGGGCTCGCACGTCGCCCATGTCGATCACGCTGCCGTCGCACACCACCATGCTCACCGGCGTACCGCCCGCGAAGCACGGCATCACGTGGAACGACGACAAGCGCCACGCCGAGGTCGAGCAGGTGGCGTGGCCGACCGTGTTCACGCTCGCGCACCGGGCCGGGCTCACCACCGGCATCGCGGTGGGCAAGGTGAAGCTCACCGCGCTCGCGGCGCCGGGCACCGCCGAGTTCCGCGCGCTGCCGGCGGTGGCCGACAGCCTGATGGACCTGGCCGTGGCCGACACGGTCGTGCGCTGGCTCGTGGGCCCCAGGCCGCAGTTCCTGTTCGTGCACCTGCCCTCGCTGGACCTCGCCGGCCACGCCGTGGGCTGGGGTTCGGCGCGGCAGGTCGCCGTGGCCGAGCGCGTGGACCGGGCGCTCGGCCGCATCCTGCGAGCGCTCGACCAGACCGGGCTCGCGGACTCCACGCTCATCGTGATCACCGCCGACCACGGCGGCGTGAGCCGCAATCACGGCATGGACGATCCGCGCTCGCACACCGTGCCGTGGATCGCCGCCGGTCCGGGCGTGCGTCGCGGCTTCGACATCACGTCGGAATCCGACGTGCCGGTGGACCTGCAGGACACGTTCGCGGTGCTGTGCGAACGACTCGGGCTCGTGCCGCCGCAGCCGGTGGACGGCAAGACGCTGCCGGTGATCGCCGACACCGCGCGCTGAGCGCACGCGGCCGCGCCCGTCGTCGTGCCGCCTAGCGGCCGAACGAGCGGTGCGACCAGAACTGGCGGCGGAAAGCCTCGTCGAGCGCCGCGGGCGTGGTGTCGGCGGCGCGGCAGGCCGCTGCCCACTCGCGCGAGTCGGCGCCGTAGAGGTGCGCGAGGAACGCGCGCAATCCCACGGTCTCGATCGCGCCCTTCACGAACAAGCCCGCGAGCGGATACGCCGCGTCCGGCGACATGCGTCCGAACTCGCGCCCCATCAGCCCAAGCCCGCCACCCGGCGGCGGCTGCAGCCGCGCGCTCCACGCCCTGAGCGTGTAGCCACCGTAGCGGTCCGCCGCCCACACCGCGAGCCCCTCGCCCATCGCCGAACTGCCCGCGGGCCCCGCCACGTCGCTGGCCAGCACGTGCACCGCTTCGTGCGTGACGAGTTCGCGCAAGCCCGAGTCCGCCGGCGCCACGTGCAGCGAGCGCGTGGCCACGTCGGCGCGGCCGTCACCGCCGTCCCCCGTGAGCAGGCGCTTGCTCCCGCGATCGGGATACACGTACACGCGCAGTTCCTTCGCGAACGGCGTCGCCAGCGCCGACTCCGCGCGCGCCACGCCCCACGCGACGGCGGAGTCCTGCGCGACCTCGCGCTCGCCCGTCGCCAGGCCGCGCACGCGGTGCAGGATCGCGCGCGTGCCCGGCAACGGAGCGGCGACCCAGTCCACGCGCCGCGCGTTCGCGGTGACGCGCGGCAGGGGCACGCCCGCGGAGTCCACCCACTCGCCGCGCAGCAGCGGCCCGAAGCGATCCGCCACCAGGAAGCCGTCGCCCCCGTGGCGGATGGCGTTGATCTCGGCGATGCCCGGCGAGCCCGTGCCGGCGTAGAGCAGGAAGTCCGGCCAGCCCGGCGCGTCGGAAGTCGCGGCGCGGCCGGGGACGAACGCGAGCAGGCGGTACTCGTCGCCCTCGAAGCGGTGCCCGGCGATGTCGAGCCGGCCCGCGTCCACCGTGAACGGCAGCCACGCCGACAGCGCACGCACCACCGCGTTCACGTCGCGTCCGCCGTACAGCACCGGGTGCGCGGGCCATGCCGCGGGCCCGCGGTCGACCGCCACCGCCGTGTCGCCCACGACGGGCGAGACCGGGAAACGCAGTTCGCGCATCAGACGCGCCTGCGCCACGATCGCGCGGTCGCTGCGCGCGTCGCCCGCCGTGCCCACCACGAACGTGGGCGTGGCGCCTTCGAGGAAAGCGTTCGGCGTGCGCGCGTCGCCGGCCCGCGCCGTCACCACGTGCCCCGCGAGCGCGAGCGCCGTCACCGCGCCGCGCGCGAACATCCGAAAGGTCGTCATGCCGGCGGCAGGATAGGGCGCGCGCCCGCGGCCGGGGCATGGGCCGTTGGGACCATCCGCGCGCGTCGCCGGAACGAAAACGCCGGATCGCGGAGGCGACCCGGCGCGGAACGTCGGCGCGGCTCGGCGCGTCAGCGCCGGCGCGCCCGCAGCAGCGCGAGCGTGTGATCGAGCAACGTCGTTCCCCCCGGCGCGCCGTGGCCCGGCACCACGAACAGTGCGTCGGGATAGCGACGCTGCAGGCCCTTCACGCTCGTGGGCCAGCGCCCGAGGTCGGCGTCCTCGATGAAGCCGAGCGTCTTCGCGCCCGCCGCCTTGACCAGGCATCCGCCGTACAGGATCTGCGCGTCGGGCAGCCACACCACGATGTTGTCGCGCGTGTGCCCCCCGCCCGGGAAGTACAGCTCCATGCGCCGACCGCCCACGCGCAGCGTGTCACTGCCGTGAAACGTCTCCACGGCTTCGGTGCCGAGCAGGCCGAGCTTCGCCGCGGTCGAGTCGAGCATCTCCACGCTCACGCCGTTCGCGAGCAGCCAGCGCACGCCGCCCGCGCGGTCGGCATGCGAGTGCGTGACCACGGCCGCGCGCACCGGCGCCGATTCCACGCGATCGAACCACTCGACCAGCGCCTGCGCCTGCGCGTCGTTCCAACCCGTGTCCACCATCACCAGCTGCGAGCCGGCGCGCACCACCAGGCCGTTCGCCGCGATCGGCTCCTCCCCCTCGGGGTCGTCCTCGGCCGTGAACAGCCACACGCCCTCGGCGATCATGCGCACCCACAGGCCCGGGCGCACCGGGTCGCCGAGGTCCGGCGCGAACATGCCGGCGGTCGGCTGCGACGGCGCGGCGGCGGGCTCCGCCGCCCGAACGCACACCGCCGCGCACAGGAGCGCGGCGGCGGCGAGTCCGGCGAGTCGAAGACGCATCAGCCCACCGACCGCGTCTTGTGCTGCGTGATGAGCTTTTCCACCACCTCCGGCTCGGCCAGCGTGGTCACGTCGCCCATGCCGTCGTACTCGGCGGCCGCGATCTTGCGCAGGATGCGGCGCATGATCTTTCCGCTGCGCGTCTTGGGCAGCCCCGGCGCGATGTGGATCACGTCCGGCATCGCGAAGCCGCCGATCGCGTGGCGCACCTGTTCCTTGAGCGCGCCCTCGAGCTGCTCCTCGGGCTGGTTCGCGAACTCGGACGTGAGCAGCACGTACGCGTAGATGCCCTGGCCCTTGATCGCGTGCGGGAAGCCCACCACGGCCGCCTCGGCCACCGCGTCGTGCGCCACGAGCGCGCTCTCGACCTCGGCCGTGCCCAGGCGGTGCCCCGACACGTTCAGCACGTCGTCGATGCGGCCGGTGATCCAGTAGTAGCCGTCTTCGTCGCGCCGGCAGCCGTCGCCCGTGAAGTAGTGGCCCTTGTACTGCGTGAAGTACGTCTCCTTGAAGCGCTGGTGGTCGCCCCACACCGTGCGCGCCTGCCCCGGCCACGGCGACGCCAGGCACAGCGCACCCGACACGCCGTTGCCGTCGAGGATGCTGCCCTTCTCGGGGTCGAGCACCAGCGGCTTCACGCCGAAGAACGGCAGCGTCGCCGAGCCCGGCTTGGCCGGCGTCACGCCCGGCAGCGGCGTGATCAGGATGCCGCCCGTTTCGGTCTGCCACCACGTGTCGACCACCGCGCAGCGCTTGTCCCCGACCACGTCGTGGTACCAGCGCCAGATCTCGGGATTGATGGGCTCGCCCACCGAGCCGAGGATGCGCAGGCTCGAACGCTGGTAGCGCTTCACGTGCTCGTCGCCGGCCTGCGCGATCGCGCGCAGCGCGGTGGGCGCCGTGTAGAAGATGTTGATGCCGAGGTCGTCGACCATGCGCCAGTAGCGGCCCGGGTCGGGGTACGTCGGCGTGCTCTCGAACATCACCGTGGTCGCGCCGTTCGCGAGCGGCCCGTACACGATGTAGCTGTGCCCGGTGATCCAGCCCACGTCGGCCGCGCAGCAGTAGACGTCGCCCGGGTGGTAGTCGAACACCAGCTTGTGCGTCATCGCGGCGTACACCATGTAGCCGCCCGTGGTGTGCAGCACGCCCTTGGGCTTCCCGGTGCTGCCCGACGTGTAGAGGATGAACAGCGGATCCTCGGCGCCCATCCACGCCACCGAACAGGTGGAGCGCTGGCGCTTCATCTCCTCGTCGAGCCAGTAGTCGCGGCCGTGCACCATCGGCACGTCGTGGTCGGTGCGGCGCGCCACGAGCACGGTGTTGACCATGCTCAGGCCCTCGATCGCGCGGTCCGTGATCGCCTTGAGCGCGATCTTGCGCCCGCCGCGCAGGCCCTCGTTCGCCGTGATCACCACCTTGCAGCCGGCGTCCAGGATGCGGTCGCGCAGCGCTTCGGCCGAGAAGCCGCCGAACACCACCGAGTGCACCGCGCCGATGCGCGCGCACGCGAGCATCGCGTACACCGTCTCGGGCATCATCGGCATGTAGATGCAGACGCGGTCGCCCTTGCGCACGCCGTGCTGCAGCAGCACGTTCGCGAGCCGACACACGTTGTGCTTCATCTCGCGGTAACTGATGTGCTTGTACGCGCCGGGTTCGTCCTGCGCCCAGATGATGGCCGTCTTGTCGCCGCGCGTGGGCAGGTGGCGGTCGACGCAGTTGTGACAGGCGTTCAGCCGCCCGCCCGAGAACCACGCGAAGTCCACCTCTTCGTAGTCCGCGTCGAACACCGCGTGCCACGGGTGGAACCAGTCCAGCGCCTTCGCCTGCTCCGCCCAGAACCACTCGGGGTTGTCGAGCGACAGCCGGTACAGGCGCTGGTACTCCTCCATCGAGTTGATGTGGGCGCGTTCGCGGATCTGCGGCTTGACGTCGTAGAGGTCTTGCGACATGGGAACCTCCGGCGGGACGGCGGCGACGGGAAAATGCGCGCGGAGTCTAGACCTGCTGCGCTCGGCCGTTCCAGAGGAACCAAAGGACCATGCGGGCGGGCGGGCGACGCCGACACGCACCCCCCCGCGGCCGGGCCGGAGGGGCGCGTCCGCCCCACCCCTAACGCACCACCGCGATCCGCCGCGCTTCCCTGCGCCCGGCCGCGGCGAGTCGCACCACGTAGACGCCCGGCCGCAGCGTGGCCGCGTCGATCGTGGCTTCGTGCGCGCCCGCGTCGCGAGCACCGTCCGCCAGCGCCGCCACGCGGCGGCCCTGCACGTCGAGCACGTCCAGCCGCACGTCGCCCGCGGAGGCCAGCGTGAAGCGCACGTGCACCGCGCCGCGCGCGGGATTCGGCGAGGGTGCGGCGAGCATCGTTGCCGCGTGGGCGACCGGCGGCGCCGCGAGCGGGCTGCCGCCCCACAGCGCGGCGAGCCCCGGCGACGGCCAGCCCTCCGCGCGATCGAACGCGCCGCCCGCGAACACCCGCGCGTCGGCCACGGCCAGCGTCGACACGCTGCCGTTCGCGGTCGGCGCCCACTCCGACAGCGCGCCCGTCGCGGCGTCGAACGCCGCCAGCGTGGCGCGCGGCGTTTCGCCCGCGGCCGCGAACGCGCCGCCCGCGAGCACCTCGCCGCCGCGGCGCGCGATCGCGAACACGGCGCCGTCGAGCGCCGGGTTCCACGCCGCCGGCGCTCCGCTCGCGGCGTTCAGCGCCACGAGCCCGGCGTGCGGCTGACCCGCTACGGCCGAGAACGCACCGCCCGCCCACACGGTGCCGCCGTCCGCGAGCAGCGCGAACACGCCGGCGTCGGGCGCCGGGTTCCACGCGGTCGCGGCGCCGGTGGCGCGATCGAGGGCGGCGAGCCGCGCGCGCGGCTGGCCGCCGGCCTGCGTGAAGTGGCCGCCGCACCACACGACGTCCGCGCCCACGGCGAGCGCCAGCACCACGCTGTTCGCGGCGGGATTCCACGCGGTCGCGAGCCCCGTCGTGCCGTCGAGTGCCGCCACGTGGCTGCGCGAGGCGCCGCCGATCGTCGTGAACGTGCCGCCCGCGTACACCGTGTCGCCGGCCACCGCCAGGGCGTTGACGGGCGAGTCGGGCGCGGGGTTCCACGCCGTCACCGTGCCGGAGTCCGCGCGCAGCGCCACGAGCCCGGTGCGCGCGACGTCGTTCACCTGGTCGAACTCGCCGCCGGCCACCAGCACCCCCGCGCGGCGAGCGAGCGCCCACACCGAACCGTTCGCGCGCGGCGCCCACGGCAGCGCGCGCCCGGTGCGCAGGTCGAGCGCGCCCAGCCGCGAGCGCGTCACGCCGCACGCGCTGCCGAACGCGCCTCCCGCCGCGGTGATCGCGCCGTCGTTCGCGAGCGTCCAGGCCACGCGCGACGCGCCGGGATCCCACGCGTCGGCTGCGCCGGTCGTGGCGTCCACGCGCGCGAGGTTGCGCCGCGTGGCGCCCCCCGCGTGCGCGAACGCACCGGCCAACAGCACGTTCGCGCCGCGCACGAGCAGCGCGTGCACGGGGCCGTCGGGCGCGGGCGCCCACGGCAGCAGCACCGGCGCCTCCGACGTCATCGCCACCGCGTGCGGGCGCGGGTCGTTGTTCACCTGCGTGAAGTCGCCGGCCGCGTACAGCACGTCGCCCGACACGGCCAGCGCACGCACCGGACCGTCGGTGTCGACCACCCACGGCACCAGCGCGCCCGTCGCCTCGGTCACCGCGGCCGCGAAGTGCCGGCCGAGGCCGCCCACCTGCAGGAACACGCCGCCCAGGTACACGCGCCCGCCGTCCACCGCGAGCGCGAACACCTGCGGCGCGCCGGGCGCGATGTGCGCGTCCCACGGCAGCGCGTCACCCGTCGCGGAGTCCACCGCGGCCACGGCGTAGCGCGGCGACGCGCCGACGGCCGTGAAGTCGCCGCCCGCCCACACGCGGCCCGGCCGCGCCACGAGCACGCGCACCGCGTCGTTCGGCATCGGGTTCCACGCGGTCGCCATGCCCGTGGTGGCGTCGACGGCCGCCAGGTAGTCGCGCGCCGCGCCGCCGCACGTGGCGAAGCGCCCGCCCACGTACACGACCCCCCCGCTCACGGCGAGCGCGTACACCTCGCCGTCGGCGGCCGGATCCCACGCGGTCACGCCGCCACCCGCGTCCACGTGCGCCACGTTGGAGCGTGCCGCGTCGCCGATGCGGCCGAACGATCCGCCCAGGTACCAACCGCCCGCACCGTCCGGCGCGATCGCGCGCACGACGCCGTCGACCATGGGCCAGCCCGCCACGAGCTGCCCCGCGGCGTCGATCGCCGCGGCGCCGCCGGTGCGCGGGCCGAGCCACGTGAAGTCGCCGCCCAGGAACAGCGTGTCGCCCGACACGACGCTGGCGTACACCGCCTGCTCGGGGCCCCACGGGCCGCGGTCGAGCAGGTCGGCGTGCGCGGTGGTGGTGATCAGCAGCGCGAGGAGCGCGGCGGTGGTCGTGCGGGGTGTGTTCATCGAGCCCTCCGTGTGCGCCGAAACCCGGCCCGCGGGTTATCGGCGTGCACGGCCCGGCTCACCACCCCGCGGGCGGCCCCGGCGGCCGGTCAGCGCCCGCGCGCGGGGAACGCGCGGACCGCCAGGGCACCCACCTTGCGACCCATCGCGGCACCGACCTCGGTGGAGTTGCGGTAGTGCACACCGTCCCAGATGCGCGCGTTCGACACCTCCGACACGAAGTCGTCGAGGCTGCGCCACGAGCGTTCCGCGCCGCCGGCCGTGGGGCTCGACGTGCGCAGCTCGGGGCACGGTGCACCGGCCAGTTCGGCCTGCAGCACGGCGCCGAGCGTGCTCGAGATGATGCAGTGCGCGCACGGGTACTCGGGGTGCATGGGGGTCTCGATGAACGGCGTCCAGCCCGCGTCGCGCGGCGTGGCGTCGTTGCCGTCCTGGTCGCCGTTGCGAATGGCGGTGATGGGACGCCAGAAACCGTACGCGTACTTGGCGTCGAACACGGCCACGAACGCGTCGTCCATCGCCACGGCGGCGATCGCGAACAGCCGCGCGTTGTCGGCCGGGTCGCGCCCCGGCATGGCCGCCACGCAGCGGGCGATCGGCCAGTACACGGCGGGCTGCGTGACTTCCCAGAAGCGCGCGACCGCGGTCTGCTCCTCGCTGCGCTTCGATCCCGTGCGAGCGCCGTATTCGCGCACCTCGTTGACGTCGCGCGCCCAGAGCGCGCTCTTCAGGTCGGGCGGCGGGCCGGGCCGGAACTGCGCGCCGCTCGTCATCAGCCACGGCTGCCGCCCCGGCCACTGCGCCACCGCGGGCAGCGTGGTGGGCACGTACACGCCCGGCCTCGTGCGCGGGCGATAGGTCTCGCCCGCGCCGGCGCCGTCGGCCGCGCGCAGCGCCAGGATCGCCTTCGCGGCCGCCTCGCCCAAGGCGATGCCGCGCGTGCGCGCGTCGCCTTCGGGCAGCGCCGCGAGCGCGGCCTGGTAGTCGGCGTCGATCGCCGCCTGCTGCGCGGGGACGAGCGCCGCGAGCGCGGCGTGCGTGGCGGCCGCCACCGCCGCGTCCACCGACGCGCCGGCGGCCGGCTCCAGGTGCGCGCGGAACGCGGGGTAGCGCCCGGTGATCGCGGCCACCGCCTCGTACACCGACACCTGCACGATCGCCAGCGCGCGCGCGGCCTGCGGCGCGGGTCCGAGCTTCGCGGCGACCTCCGCGGCCCGGCGGTTGGCCTCGGTGACGGCGTCGGCGCGAGCGGCGCCCGCGAACACCACGACCGCCAGCGCGACTCCCGTCGCGCGCGCGACGAACCACTCTCGCTTCGACATGCAGCACTCCTTCGGGGGACCGTGGATCACGCGGCGCGGTGGCGACCGTGCCGGATGCGGCTCCTCCTCCGATACGTCCGAGTGCGGCCGGGCGAACGATCGCGCCGCTGGACCGCTGCCGGGCCGATCGGCCACAGTCCCGCGTCATGCTCCCGCTGCTCGCCTGGTCCAGCGATCACTTCGACGTGCCGTTGCCCGAGGGGCACCCGTTCCCGATGGCCAAGTACCGCGCGGTGCGCGAAGCGCTCCTCGCCGACGGCACGCTGGCGCCCGAGCACATGGCGCGTTCCGAGCCCGCGCCGCTCGCGTGGCTGCACGCGGCGCACGACCCGCGCTGGGTGGCGCGCGTGCTGAACGGCGAGCTCGAACCGCACGAAATCCGGCGCGTCGGCCTGCCGTGGTCCGAAGCGCTCGCCGCGCGGGCGCGTGCGGCGGCGTACGGCACCGTGATGGCGGCGCGCGCCGCGCTCGTGCACGGCGTCGCGGCCAACCTCGCCGGCGGCACGCACCACGCGTTCCGCGACCGCGGCGAGGGCTACTGCCTGTTCAACGACCACGCGGTGGCGATCGCCGACCTGCGGTCCCGCGGCGCGGCGGCGCGCCCGTTCGTGATCGACCTCGACGTGCACCAGGGCAACGGCACCGCCGCGATCTACGCCGATGATGCGAGCGTGTTCACGTTCAGCATGCACGGGCGCACGAACTACCCGGCGCAGAAGGAGCGCAGCTCGCTCGACGTGGAACTGGAGGACGGCGTCGGCGACGAGGACTACCTCGCGTTGCTCGACCAGCACGTGCCGGCCGCGCTCGATGCGCACGCACCGGACTTCGTGCTCTACCAGTCGGGCGTGGATCCGCTGCACACGGACCGCTTCGGCCGGCTGAGGCTCACGCACGCCGGGCTCGCGGCGCGCGACGCGCGCGTGTTCGCGTGGCTCGAGGCGCGCGGGCTGCCCGTGGTGGTGACGATGGGCGGCGGCTACGGCCGTCCGCTCGAGACGAGCGTCGAGGCGCACGCGAACGTGTTCCGCGAAGCGAAGCGGTCGCTGCAACGGCGGGCGGGGATCCTCGACCGGAGCTGAGGCGGGACCGGCGCTCTCCCGCCGGTGGCCGGGAAACGCCGCGTTCGCGCGCCGGCCCGATACGATGCCGTCGCCGGCTCCGTTGCACGTCGGTGATCGCACGGCGAAGCGTGACCCCCCGTCGCCCGTGGTTTCGCCGGCACGAGACCCACACTCGAGACCCGCGGGCCCCCGACCGCGACGCAGGAGGTCGCATGCAGCCCCGACTCCGCCCGCTCGTCGCCGCGCTCGTGATCGTCCTGGGCACGTCCGCGGGCCTGGCGCTCGCCGACTGGACGCCCGACCCGCTCGTCGGCCTCTGGTTGAAGTCGCACGCGAAGCCGTTCGCCACCTGCGAGCCCGGCGACCGCACCGACGACCTGAAGGCGCTCCGCGCGATCGTCGGCAACGCGCGCATCGTCGCGCTCGGCGAAGGCACGCACGGCACGCGCGAGTTCTTCCAGATGAAGCACCGCATCACGCAGTACCTCGCCTCCCAGATGGGCTTCACCGTGTTCGCGATCGAGGCCAACCTGCCGGAGGCGTGGAAGCTGAACGACTACGTGCTCGGCGGTCCGGGGAACCCCAAGGAGCTGATCGCCGGGATGTACTTCTGGACGTGGGACACCGAGGAAGTGCTGGCGATGGTGGAGTGGATGCGCCGCTTCAACGCATCGGGCCGCGGCCGCATCGAGTTCACGGGGTTCGACATGCAGGTGCCCGACACCGCGGCGGCCATCGTGCGGCGGTGGCTCGCGGTGCACGACACCGCGTGGGTGGACAGCCTGAAGGCGATCCGAAAAGCGACCGCCACCCGGGACCCGGGGTTCGTGACCAGCACCGGAGGTTTGCCCGTCGCCGAGTTCGCGGGCCATCGCGTGCGCTATTCGGGCTACGTGCGCACCGAGAACGTGAGCGGCATGGCCGGGCTGTGGATGCGCGCCGATTCACCCGAGAAGAGCAGCGTCGCGTTCGACAACATGGCCGATCAGCACCTGCGCGGAACCATGGACTGGAAGCGCTGGGAGTTCACGCTCGACATTCCGCCGCAGAGCAACGCCCTCCTGTTCGGTGTCCTGATGGTCGGCACCGGGCGGGCGTGGTTCGACTCGCTGGCGATCGAAGTGGACGGCAAGCCGTGGTCCTCCTCCACGATCGACCTCGCGCTCGAGGATGCCGCGGGCCCGATCGGACTCGGCCGGCAGACGGTCACGCCCCGGTACTCGATCGCCATGGACGAACAGGTGGCCACCAGCGGCAAGCGCAGCCTGCGCCTCGCGGCGGGGCCCGCGACCCCGGATACGCTCGGTGACGTCTTGCGGGTCCGGGCGCTCACCGCCGCGCGTCGCCTGGTCGAACACCTCGAGGCGGAACGGCGGAATCCGCCGCCCGGCACGACGGCGGCGCAGGCGGACTGGATCGCGCGCAACGCGCACGTGCTGCTGCAGCATTCCCTGCTGGAAGGCAAGCGTCGCCCCGACCTGCGGGATTCCAGCATGGCCGCGAACCTGGAGTGGATCGCCGACGAGGCGCGCAAGGGCGCGAAGGTCGTCGTCTGGGCGCACAACGGCCACGTCTCGCGGCGCGCCGGCTGGATGGGCGACTGGCTGACGAAGCACTACGGCGACCAGGTGGTGAACGTCGGTTTCGCCACGCACGACGGCGAGTTCGGAGCCATGAAGGACGGTGCACTCCGGTCGAACGCGCTGGTGCCGAGCCCTCCCGGCAGCATCGAGTGGTACGCGCACGACACCGGCCTGCCACGCTTCGTGGTCGACCTGGGCACGGCGCGCCGGGACACGGCGGTGGCAGCGGCGCTGCGCCGGGGCCTGACGATGCGATCGATCGGCGCGCTCGCCCAGGACATCCAGTTCGCGCCCACCGCGGTGATCGACGAGTACGACGCGCTGCTGTGGGTGGACCACACGACCGCCGCGCGTCCGCTCGGCGGCACGGGCGCGAAGCGCAAGGACCCGTGACGCCGGGGCCACGAGGCGGAGCGCGCCGCCTCGTGGCCGCCGCGCTCGCCCGACGTCGGCGTGACATCCACGCGGGCGCTGGCCGATATTCGGAGCATGTCCTCCCCCGGCTTCGGCTCCCCGCGCATCCTCGAAGGCGGCCCGGCGGCGGCGTGGCTCGGCGCGATGCCCGACTTCGCGCTGGCCGCTCTGTTCGCGGTGGCGTGGGTGCGCCCCGAACTGCTGCCGCCCGACAAGATCCGGCTGCTGCTGGTGTCGATGCTGCTCGAGTTCATCGTGATGCACTCGGGCGCCATGATGGGCGGCGCGTACGCGGCCGGCGACGGCGTGAAGTCGCGACTCGGCATGATGGGCGGGCTCGCGCTGTTCTACTCGATCTTCGCGGCGGCGTTCTCGGCGAGCTTCCACACGTGGTGGCCGTTCGCGTCGTTCTGGGCGTTGATGGCGAATCGCATGCTCGTGGTGCTGCTCGACCCGCGGCCGCGCCCGGAGAAGACCACGCTGATCATGGCGAACTGGGGTTTCACCGCGATGGCGTACCTCGGCTGGGTGTTCGGCACCGCGATGCCGCCGGTGCCGCGCATGGGCTTCACGCCCGAGGTCGTGGCGTCGCTGCACCTGGAAGGCGGCGGCCTGTGGATCGACGAGCCGTGGCGCGTGATGGCGATGGGCGCCGGCTACTACGCGACGATCGGGCTGGTCGAAGTGACCGTGCTGCCGCGCATCGCGGCGGCGAACGCGGCGAAGCTGTCGGGCGGACGTCTCACGACGCGCTGACACGCGCGGCGCGCCGTC
>JBGAOB010000111.1:0-13315 GCA_044222045.1 Candidatus Eiseniibacteriota bacterium | reverse complement strand
GCATGGGCACGCTGTGGGCGCTCGACCCGATCGTGTCGCAGGCGATGGGCGCGCGCGACCACGACGCAGCCGCGCTCGGCGTGCAGCGTGGGCTGGCGATGGCCACGGTGCTCGGCGTGCTGATGACGCTGCTGTGCCTGCCGGCCGAGCCCGTGTTCCGGCTGCTGCGCCAGCCGGCCGAAGTGGTGCCGCGCGCCGCCGGGTTCGTGCACTGGTCGGCTCCGGGCATGCTGGCGCTGATGCTGTTCGTGACGATGCGCCAGAGCCTGCAGGCCATGAAGAAGACGCGCGCGATCGTGGTCACGATCCTGGTCGGCAACGTGCTGAACCTGCTGTTCAACCTGGTCTTCGTGTTCGGGCGCTTCGGGCTGCCGGCGATGGGCGCGCCGGGCTCGGCGCTGTCGAGCTCGCTCGGGCGCTGGGCGATGCTGGCGCTGCTGTTCGCGCTGTCGCACCGCGAGATCGGGCACATCGTGTGGCCGCCGCGCCGCGAGTCGTTCGCACCGCGCTCGCTGCTCGGCATGCTGCGCATCGGCCTGCCGATCGGCGTGCAGGCCTCGGTCGAGTTCTCCACGTTCGCGGCGATCACCGTGCTCGCGGGCTGGTTCGGCGCCGAAGCGATCGGCGGGCACCAGGTGGCGATCAACTTCTGCTCGCTCACGTTCATGGTGCCGGCCGGCACGGGCAGCGCGGCGTCGGTGCTGGTGGGGCACGCGATCGGCGAGGGCGACTCGGCGCACGCGCGGCGCGTGGCCGCGAGCGCGCTGCTCGTGGGCGCGAGCTTCATGGCGCTGTGCGCGGTGATGATGTTCGCGATTCCCGGCGTGATCGCGCACGCCTACACGTCGGTGCCCGGCGTGGTGGCGGTGGCGGTCACGCTGATTCCGATCTCGGGGATCTTCCAGGTGTTCGACGGGCTCCAGGTCGTGGCGGCGGGCGTGCTGCGCGGCGCGGGCGACACGCGCGCCTCGCTCATCTCGAACCTGGTCGGCTTCTGGCTCGTCGGCATCCCGGTGAGCCTCGGCCTCGGCTTCGGCGCCGGGATGGGCGTGGTCGGGTTGTGGTGGGGATTCGTCGCGGGGCTGGTGGCGGTGGCGTCGTTCCTCGTGCTGCGCGTGCGCTTCAAGCTCGCGGGCGAACTGACGCGCGTGCAGGTGGACGGCGCGCACGCCTAGGCGCGTCCCGGCGGGATCGCCGCCGGGACGCCCCCGGCGTCAGCGGATCACCACCACGGAGCCGCTCGCACGTTCGCCGCCGTCGGTGCGCACGCGATACCAGTACGTGCCCGTCGCGCGCGCCGAGCCCGCGCCGACCACCCACGGCAGCCGCGTCACGCCACGCGGCAGGCGCTCGCCGTCGGCCAGCATGGCCACGCGGCGACCGCCGGCGTCGAAGACCTCGGCCCACACGTGCTGCTCGCGCGCGAGCTCGATCGCCAGCATCGTGACGCCGCGGCACGGATTCGGCCCGGCCGAGCACGCGACGATCGCGCCGGGCGTCTCCGGCGGACCGAGGTTCTCCACGCTGACGGTCGGGGGCGTCAGGTGAAACAGCGCGGGCGGCACCACCGAGAGCCCGGGCCCGTTCGTCCCGAACGTGCAGCACGGCCCGAGGTCGGCGTTGAAATCGAAGCCGGCGTTGAACGCGATCAGGCCCGAGCCGGCGGGGCCCATGCCGCCCAGCCGGAAGCCACGGCAGCACGGCTGGCAGTCGGCGTAGTACGCCCGCAACGGGTAGGTGCCCGCCTCGGCGAAGCGGACGGTGTCGGAGCGCACGGGCTGAAACCAGTTGCCCCCTTCCAGGTACAGGATCGTGCTGTCGCCGATCGCGACCGACGCCTGGTCGTCCACCTGCATCGCGAACACGTAGTCGCCCGGGACGTGAATGCTCAGGTACGTGTCCCAGCGCGTCTCGAACCAGCCGCCGCCGTGATTGAACGGCCCGAACGTCGTGCCCTGGTTCAGCAGGAAGTTCACGTTCGCCATGGTGGTGGTCTGCACCGTCACCGTGTCGGTGGCCGTGCGACAGAGCTCCATCGTGCAGCCACTCGCGACGTCCTTGAATCGCACGCGCAGCCCGGTGCCCGCATCGGTGCGCGCCGGGCCCACGCGGAAGACGGCGGGGATGTTCACGACACGGGCTCCGGCGGGGCGTGCGGTGAGCGCGACGAGCGCGGCGAGTGCGACGATCAGGGAAGCGGCGACGCGATGGGCACGCATGGGGAACTCCTGGCGGCGGAACCGGGTCATGACGTGGAGCACGAGTTCGGGTGATGGGCCGGGCCGGGGCGAACGCCCGGCACGCACGAAGGCTTCTTGGGGTGGAACGATGGTAGCCCGCCGATGTCACGCCCCGGGAGTGACGATGTGCCCGCCGGCGAATGCGCACGAGCCGCCGGCCCCGCGCGCATCGTGCGAAATGCACGCGACGGTGGCCCGCCGCATCGGAATCCGGAGTCGCAGCCAGAATGGTCTGCCGTGGCCCGGGGCCCGCACGGTACGATTTCCCGTACTCCCGCGGGCTTCGGTCCGCCGTCCCACGTGACCCTTCGAGACCCATCGCATGCGCCACTCTCCTCGCCCGCTGCTCCTGCTCGCGCTCCTGCTCTGGCCGACGCTCGCCCACGCCCAGTGGGGCGCGAACCTGCTCGCGAACGCCAGCGCCGACGACAGCACGGGTTCGACCGACAACTTCGCCGCGTGCCGCGCGCCCCGGTGGGACTTCACGGGCACCGCCACCGTCGCCCGCTGGGCGGTGGGCGGCGGCTTCCCGGTCGTGACCGATCCCGGCCCCGCGGTGCGCGGGCCGAACTTCTTCTCGGGCGGCAGCAACGCGGCCGTGTCGACGTTCTCGCAGACCGTGGACGTGTCGTGGGCCTCGGCCAGCACGCTCGCCGGCCAGACGAGGGCCCGGTTCGGCGGCTGGTTCGGAGGGTTCGCGAGCCAGGACGATCACGTCGAACTCGAGGTCGCGTTCCTCGACAGCGCCGGCACCACGCTCGGCGGTTCGAGCACGCCGCCCGTGCTGGCGGCGACGCGCGCCAGCGTCACGGAGCTGCTCTACCGCGAGGTCACCGTGACGCCGCCCGCGACCACGCGCCACATCCGCGCCACGCTGTTGTTCACGCGCGCCGCCGGCTCGTACAACGACGGCTACGCGGACAGCGTGTTCGTGAAGCTGCTGCCGTTCTCGCCGCTGGATGCGCCGGGAGTGGCCGCCAGTGGGCTGGCACTGCACGCGCGGTCGGCGAACCCGGGACGCGGCACGCTGCGCTTCGCGGTCACGGCGGCGAGCGACGCGCCCACGCAGGTGGACGTGCTCGACGTGCAGGGCCGCGTGCTGCGCCAGTGGGCGCTGGCGGCGGGCGCGAGCCGCGACCTCGCCTGGGATCGCGGCGCACATCGGCCGGGCGTGTACTTCGTGCGGGCCCGCTCGGGCCGCGAGATGGCCACGCTGCGCGTGGTGCTCGTGGACTGACCGCGGCACGCCGCGAACGAAACCGCCCCGGTCGAGACCGTTGCCGGTTCGTGCGTTCGGCGCGCAGCCGCGATCAGCGACCTGCGGTCTGGCGGGCCTTCACCTGCGCGTCGATCCAGGCGAACGTCTGCTTCATGCCCTTCTCGAGCGGGTAGTTCGGCGCCCACCCGAGCACCTTCTTGATCAGGTTGTTGTCCGAGTTGCGGCCGCGCACGCCCAGCGGGCCGGGCAGGTGCTTGAGCTTCACGTTCTTGCCGGAGATGCGCATGACCATCTCCGCGAGACCGTTGATCGAGATCATCTCGTCGGAGCCGATGTTGACGGGCTCCGTCACGTCGGAGGCGGTCAGGCGGCGCACGCCTTCGAGGGCCTCCTCCACGAACAGGAACGAACGCGTCTGCTCGCCGTCGCCCCACACCTCGATCTCGCCGCCGTCGGGCTGCTCGGCGATCTTGCGGCACATCGCGGCGGGCACCTTCTCCTTGCCGCCGGTCCAGGTGCCCTCGGGGCCGAAGATGTTGTGGAAGCGCCCGATCCGGGACTCGATGCCGTAGTTGCGGCGGAACGCCAGGAACATGCGTTCGCTGAACAGCTTCTCCCAGCCGTACTCGCTGTCGGGCGCGGCCGGGTACACCGTGTGCTCGGCGGTGGTGGGCGCCTTGGCGTCCATCTGGTTGTGCTCGGGATACACGCACGCCGACGACGAGAAGAAGATGCGCTGCGGCTTGTGACGGATGCAGGAGTGCAGCACGTTCAGGTTGATCGCGGCGGAGTTGTGCATCACGTCCGCGTCGTTGTCGCCCGTGAACAGGTAGCCGGCGCCACCCATGTCGGCGGCCAGCTGGTAGATCTCGTCGAACGCCGGGGCGACGACCTTCTCCACGAGCACCGGGTCGCGCAGGTCGCCGACCACGAAGTCGTCCGCCGCCGTGGGCGAGAACTCGGGCATCTTCAGGTCCACGCCGCGGACCCAGTAGCCCTCGTTCTTGAGTCGCTTCACGAGATGACTGCCGATGAACCCACCTGCCCCACAGACCAGCGCGCGCTTCATTCGGGACTCCCGACCGTTCAGACCCTGTTCCGTGGGCCCGTTATCTCCTCACCCAGCATGCGAAAGAGGTAACGAGGGTAAAGGACCATGTAACGCTGCCACAAGCGTTTTGGCTCCGACGCGAGCCTCAGCAGCCACTCCAACCCTGCGTTTTGCACGATCCGTGGCGCTTTGGGCTTCATGCCGGCAAGAAAGTCGAACACCGCTCCCGCGCCGCCACCGATCACGCCGCCGAGCTGCTCGCGGTGCTCGTAGAGCCACGTCTCCTGGCGCGGGCAGCCCAGGCTCACCCAGAGGAAATCCGCCTTCGAGTCGCGGATGCGCGCCATGTCGGCGGCCTCCTCCTCGGGCGTCAGCTTGCGGAACGGCGGCGAGTGCATGCCGGCGATCGAGAGCTTCGGCCACTTGCGCTTCAGCTCCTTCTCCAGCGTGGCCAGCACCTCGTCGGTGTTGCCGTAGAAGTAGTGCCGGTAATCCTTGCCCTGGTTCGAGAGGTCGAACAACGCCACCATCACCTCTTCGATTCCGCACCGATCGCGCAGGTGGTCGAAGCCGCGGCGGCGCCCGATCCACAACAGCGGCACGCCGTCGGGCAACGACAGGTCGCACTGCTCCATGACCGTCTCGTAGAGCTTCGTCTCGCCGGCGCGCGCGATGTTGTGCAGGTTCGTGGAGGAGACGTACCGGTAGCGGCGCGGGTTCTCGGCGAGCCAGTCGGTCAGGATGCGGACCGCCTGTGGCGTCTGGACGGCGTGCACCTTCACGCCGACCACGCGGAACTCCGGCGCGGGGCCGGTCACAGGGCTGGGGGACATGGAAACCCTCGTCGCAACGGCTTACAGCCGCGGGGGAATTCGGGACGGTCGCGGCCCGGAAAGTCCGCTTCAGTCTGACGCAGTCTAGGCACTCGGGCAAGACTCCCCTCGGCCCGCCCGCTGGAGCGTGTCGAGGTAGATCCCGGCGAGCCGGCGCGCGACGTCGGACGACAGGAACCGCCGGGTGGCGTACTCGTGGTTGTAGGCCGCGATCGCGGCGGACGCGGCCCGGTCGGCCACGAGCCGGCCGAGCTTGTCGGCGATCGCGCCCGCGTCGCGCCCGGGCACGAGGTGCCCCATGCGGCCGTCCTCGAAGAAGTCGGCGAGTCCGCCCACGGTGGTGGTCACGATCGGCAGACCGAGCGCCATCGCCTCGAGCACCGAGTTCGGCATGCCCTCGCCGTACTCGGAGGGGAAGCAGTACACGTGGTGCGCGTTGAACAGTTCGCGCTTCACCGCGCCGCGCACGTAGCCGGCCAGCGTGACCTTGCCCTCGAGCCACGCGTGCTGCGAGAGGTACGCACGGATGTCGCCCATCGCCGGGCCGTCGCCGGCGATCGTGAGCGTCACCGGCACGCCGCGTTTCACGAGGCTCGCCACGGCTTCGAGCGTGGCCATCGGCCCCTTCTCGGGCTCGAGCCGCGCCAGGAACAGCACCTTGATCGTGGCGTCGTCGCGGATCGCGGCCACCTTGCGTTCGAGCGAGAAGCCCTCCATCACGCTGTCCGGCACGGTGGTCGTTTCCAGCAGGATCGGCGACGTGATGCCCCAGTCGAGCAGCTTCTGCCGGAAGCGTTCGCCCAGCACGATGAACGCGTTCGCCGGGGCGAACGTGCGGCGGAACAGCCAGCCCACCTCGCGGTCGATGCGCGCCTCGGTGAGCATCGACCAGCCGCGGAAGAACACCACCACCGGCAGGTCGCGGCGTCGCGCCTGGTGGATCAGCAGCCCGTCGCGCACGAAGCTCTTCACCGTCAGCGACGGGTTCACGTGCACGAGGTCGGGCCGGAAGCCCCGGAGCAACTTCCGGAAACCGGTCTGGTCGGCCACCGGGTAGAGCGGCCCGGCGGCGCGGTGCGTGCTGCCGAGTTCGAAGTACTCGATCTCGAAGCGCTCGTCGGCCCGCAGCCCCTGCAGCACGGCGTTGTAGTAGTTCGCGACGCCGCCTTCGTCCCGAAGACCCGGACCCGTGATGAGGATGCGGCGACGGCTCATGCGGGGTCCTCTCGGGGTGGAAGGTCGTGTGCGGGAAGCGCCGGTCCGCCGGAATGCCCGGGGCCGGTCGCGGGGGATCGGGAAGGCGACGGATGCTCCCGCAACATCGGCAGTCGGGGGCCCGCACTCCGCCCCAAAGTCGCCCCGGGCAGGTGGTTGTCCCGTCGCGATGGAGACGCCGGGCCGCCCGGCGGGCCCCGGCGGCGCGCGGGCACCGCGCGGGGCGGGTGAAACTATAGGCCGGAGCGCACTTTCTCAACCCGGCGGCCGGGGTTCCCCCCGGGTGAAACCCGGATGTGACGGGAATCCGTATGGCGCGTTCCAAGAAGTGCAGGTACACCTCTGCGCACCGCCGCTGCGCACCCGCCGGCCCCCCGCCGCCCGATTCCACTCCAACCCCTCGGGGTCCCCATGTCCAAGGCTTCCCTGGTTGCCGTGTTGTTCCTGGCCGCGCTGCTCACGCCGACCGTGTCCCGTGCCGCCGAGTTCCACCCGCCGTCGATGATCGACGCCGTCCGAGCCGGAACCGGCTACACGATTCCCGCGAGCTGGTCGGGCATCTGGACCTCGACCGACTCCACGTACACGTGCACCCCGCGCGTGCTCACCGACGCCAGCACCTACCAGGACACGCTCTGCGCGGGCCAGTCGTTCGAGCCCGACACCACGGGCGGCTTCAACTACCAGTGCACGGGCACCGTCACGGACACCGAAGTGCACCTCACCTGCACGGGCTCGTTCTCGTTCGAGGGTTGCACGGTCACGTTCACCTCGGTGATCGACGGCACGCGCACCGCCGACACGGCGGTGTCGACGACCACCATGACCACCTCGTACAACCCGCCGATGTGCATCTTCCAGCCGGACTCTTGCGAGGTGATCGTGTCGCGCACCACGCGCATCGCACCGCAGCCCGGAACGTGCACCACGCCCACGCGACAGGGCACGTGGGGGCAGCTGAAGGTGCGGTACCGGTAGGCGCGACGCGCGCGGCGCATCGGAGTCCACTGCGGACGCGAGCGGCCACCTTCGGGTTCGAAGGTGGCCGCCGCGTTTTCGCCGGCGGGCTGGCGCTACCTCTCCACCACGGTCACGTCCACCGCCTGCTCGGCGTCGCCGCGACGGATCACCAGCTTCACGGACTGCCCGGCCGTGAGCGTGCGCAGCATGGCCGAGTAGGTCTTCAGGTCCGGGATGTCCTGTCCGTTCAGCTTCATCAGCAGGTCGCCCTCCCGGAGACCCGCCTTCTCCGCGGGCGAACCCGGCGTGACGCCGGCCACCTTCACGCCCGGCCCCGCGAACGCGAAGTCGGGAAACGTGCCGATGGTGACGCGGCGGCCCTGGCCGCCGGCCGGCGCGCCCGCCGCGGGCGGGGCGACGCTGCCCGCGGGCGCGCCCTTCGCCGGGCCGATCGTGTTCGTGAGCATCTCGGCCCGCTCGCCCAGGTACTGGATGCCCTCGCGCACGAACGCCGCCACCTTCACGAGGCCCGCGCCGTCGACCTTGTCGGCGGTGTCGCCGGGGCGGTGATAGTCCACGTGCGGCTCGGTGAAGATCTGCACGGCCGGCACGCCGCGATCGATGAAGCTCTTCTGATCGCTCGACTCCAGCGACTCGGGAATCAGCCGCGGTTCGACGCCGGTGACGAAGCCCGCGCCGCGGAAGATGTGCTGCCACTCGTTCGCGGTGCCGGTGGCGAGCACCGACACCTTCCTGTCGAACAGCCGGCCCACCGTGTCCAGGTTGATCACGCCGATCGTCTTGTCGAGCGGGAACAGCGGATGGTCCACCCACCACTTCGAACCCTGCAGGCCCGACTCCTCGCCCGTGAACGCCACGAACACGATCGTGCGCTGGGGCTTGTCGCCGGCGGCGAGCGACTTCGCCAGCTCCAGCATCACGGACACGCCGCTCGCGTTGTCGTCGGCGCCCGGGTGCACCTTGCCCTCGTCGCCCTTGTGCACGTCGGGCCAGCCGAGCCCCAGGTGGTCGTAGTGCGCGGTGAGCAGCGCCGACTGGCCGGCCCACGCGGCGTTCGTGCCGCGCAACACCGCGACCACGTTGCGCAGCGTCGCCGGCTTGCCGTCGGGCGTGCGCGTGCTGGTGAACGACTGGAACCACGAGTGCTGATCGCCGCCCGGCTCGAGCCCCAGCTTCGCGAACTCGGCGGCGATCCACTCGGCCGAAGCGTCGAGCCCCTTCGTGCCCACGCCGCGCCCCTCGCGCTCGGGCGCCGCCAGCCACGCGATGCGATCCAGCATCGCCTGCGCCGAGAACACCGGCGGCAACTCGGCGAGCGCGTGCCGTGCGGGCAGCGCGAGCGCCGCAATCGCGGCGCCGCGCTCCGACGCCGGGCGCAGATCCACGCGCAGCGGCGAGTCGGTGGCGGACCACTGGCCCTTCAGTACGTTCGTCGGCTCGTCGCCGTCGAAGCCCAGGTAGGAGTACTTGCCGTAGTGCGGCAGCTTGCGACCCAGCCCCGGCAGCGCCGCCACACCGTCGGCGAAGATCCAGCCCACCGCCTTCTCGGGCGCGGCGGGATGCCGCCGCACGATCACGGCGCAGTGCCCGGCCAACGGCATCGACTCGCGATCCACCGTCAGCTTCGTGGCGTCCATCGCGTAGTCCGCGCCCGGTGCGAACAGCCGCGCGGCCAGCGCGTTGTCGCGGCCGAGCAGCCACACCGGGCGGTCCGTGGGCAGCTCGCGCAGATCGGCGTCGGTCGTGAACTCGGGCTGGTGCGCGTCGCTGCGCCAGCCTTCGACGAGCGCGCGGTAGGCCGCCCGCTGCGCGTCGGTCGCCTTCGCGGGCAGCACGGCCAGCACGTGCGGCGCGCCGAAGACCTGCCCGATCGAGGCGGGCGTCTCGCGCGGATCGAGCAGCCGGAACACGTCGTATGAAGGGTCGACCTGGAGCGCGAGCGGCTTCGCCGCCGTGCGCACCACGAACGGCGTGGCCGCCGAGGTGCAGCGCAGCGTGTCGAGCACGGTGCCCGCGGCGGTCTGCACGGCGATCGGCACGTCGAGCAGCAGCGGCGCGCCCTTCTGCACCTGCTTCAGCACGCCGGCCACCTCGAACCCGCCGGCCACCGGCCGCACGCCCGTGACGCTCACCGCGAGCGACGCCGCGCCCGCGCGCGTCACGTGATCCGCGAACAACCGCGACAGGTCCTGCCCGGACTCCGCCTCGAGCGACGCGCGCACGTCGGCGAACGACGCCTGCCGGCCGCGGTATTCGCGGTAGAAACGCGCCACCCAGCGGCGGAACGCGTCGTCGCCGATGCGCTGGCGGATCATGTGGAACAGCATCAGCGTCTTGCCGTAGCCCACCGCCTCGGTCGCGGCGCTGTGGCGCGATCGGAACTGCGTGAGCGGGAAGTCGCGCCCCTCGCGCACATAGTTGCGGTACTTCTGCAGCGCGTCTCGCCGGTACTCCTCGCCGCGCCCCCGCTGTTCCTGGATCAGGTGGTCGGCCATGTAGGCCGTGAGCCCCTCGCACCAGTTGCCGCTCTCGTAGTCCACGAACACCGAGTTGCCCCACCAGTTGTGCAGGATCTCGTGCGGATACGAGGACGTGAGGATGAACGGGAAGCGGATGATCTGGGAACCGAGCAGCGTGTAGCTGGGCATGCCGTAGCCCGTCTCCCAGAAGTTCTCGACCATCGCGAACTTGCCGTAGGGGTACGGGCCGACCAGGTCCTCGTACATCTGGATGTACTGCGCGGTGGCCTCCAGGTACTTCGCCGCCAGCGCGTCGTCCTTCGTACGCAGGTAGACGAGCGCGTCCACCTTCGACGCGGCGCCGCGGTACAGCGTCAGCGGGCCGCCCACCACGCTGATCTCGTCCACCGCCCCGTGCGAGTCCCAGCGCGCGCGGCCGTCGGCGCCTCGCGACGTGCCGTTGCCGGGGCTGATCACGTGCCAGTCGGCCGGCTCGCTCACGGCGAGGGTGTACTCGACGAGATCGCGGCCCAGGTGCGGGTACCAGAACCCGTCGCCCGACAGGTACACGCCGTCCTTCGAGATCACGCCGGCCGTCTGCCGGAAGCCGCGCGTGTACTGCTCCTGTTCGTCCGACAGACCGAAATCGAAATGCCCGTCGTACGCGAGCACCACGCGGCCGCCCTGCGAGGGGAGCGCGACGCGCCAGCGCTTGAGCGCACCCGCGGAGTCGAGATCGGCGCTCGAAGCGTTGATGCCGAAGAAGCGCGCCGCGTCGTCGCGGCCCGGCGCGCCCGCGGCGTGCAGCGGCATCTCGGTGACCGGCGGATCGGACGAGCGAAGCGCGAGCCCGCCGTTCAGCAGGAATTGCGCTTCGCCGCCGCGCACGAGCCCGGCCGGAATCGTCAGCGTGTCCGTGACGGTGAGCCAGCCGCGCTGCGGATCGAGCGTCACCTCCAGCGCGTGGTGCACGCGCACGGCGGGAGCGGCCGACGTCGCGGCGCGCGCGGGGCCGGCCGCCGCGAACATCGCCAGCAGCGCGACGGCCCCGATCACCTGCCGCGCCGCGCTCACTTGCCCGTTCCTCCCGGGGCCTTCGGCGGCATGCCCGGATGGGACGGCATGCCGGCCGGCGGCATCGCCGGCGCGGCCGGCGCGGTCGAGTCGGCCGCGGCCAGCACGTGCGGCTGCCGGCGCAGCGCCACGGGGATCGTCAGCTCCTTGCCGTCGCGCAGCAGGCGGTAGACCACCGTGTCGCCCCAGCGCTTCGTGGACAGGTGACGGTTGCTCACCTCCTTGTCCACGATCTCGATGCCGTCCATCGACAGCAGTTCGTCGCCCACGGCGATCCCCGCGAGCCCGGCCGGGGTATCGTCGGGCACGGCGATCACCCTGTAGTGCGCGCCGCTCTTGGATTCCGGAGTCGAGATGCCGGTGGACGGGTAGATGGGATCCGTCTGCGGCGGCACGCCCCACAGGAAGTTCGCGTACGACGCCTGCACGCGGCCGAACGGCTTCTCCCCCGGGCTGTCGGCGATCGGCAGCGGCAGCACGCTGGCCACGCGACCGGTGAACCACGGCTTCACCTGTCGCTCGGCCCCGAGGCCGTACGCCACGTGCCCCGATCCGATCAGCACCACCATGATGGTCTTGTCGTCGCCGTACTTCTGCAGCGCCTTCACGGCGTTCCAGCCCATCGCGGCGTCCCACGCGCACTGCGCGCGGAACATGCCCCGGAACATGTCGTCGGGCATGTTGCCGTGCAGCGCGTCGGCGTCGCCGAAGAACGCACGGAACAACTTCTGGTGCTCAGCGTCTTCCACGTCCACCTTCGGCGGCAGCATCGCGCGCTGCTCGGTCGTGAGCGAGTCGAAGCCCTTGGAGCGGATCGTGCCGACCATGCCCCGAGGCAGGTTCACCGCGAACATGCGCACGTGGTTGTCGCGGGCGAACAGGAAGATGTCGCGGTAGTAGTTCCAGTTGTAGCCCCAGTTCTTGTACCAGTGCGACTCGGCCAGGAACTGCTCCTCGGTCATCTTGCGGTCCGACCACCAGCGATCGAGCCACGGCTGCTCGGGCACCGGGTACATCTCGAGGCCGACCATCACCGTGCGACCGCGCGCCTGCAGCTCCTGCAGCACCTTCAGCTGCACGCGGTGGAACTCCATGTCGGTGTGGCTCTCGCCCACGAACAGCAGCTTCACGCCGTCGAGCCGCGCCGCCAGTTCGGCGGGGCCGATCGTGTCGCCGCGCGCGGCGTCGGTGACGCCGTCCAGCACCACGGGCACCTCGCGGTCCCTGCGGGCGGGATCTCCGATCGCCAGGTGCACGGCGCGATCGTCGGCGTGGGCACGAAGCGGCAGGAGGGCGAGCAACAGGCACACGGCGGCGGCAAGGCGCTTCATGGCATCACCTCGGTGTTGGAAACGGCGGGACCGCGGGAGTCCAGCACACACCCGGAGGCGGGGCAAGACGTGGCCCGCACTCCCCACTCGCGGTGCCCGAACGGACCGGGCTAGAGTGCGTCCCATGTCCGGACCTTCCCTGATCGGAGCGCTGCTGTGCGCCGCCGCGGGCTTCGCGCTCGTGGCCGTGGTGCTGCACGACGCGTTCCTCACCATCCTGGTGCCGCGGCGCGTGGGCCGTCGCCTGCGCCTGACGACGCAGTTCTACGTGCACACGTGGCGCACGTGGCGATGGTTCGCCCGGGGCATCCCGAACGCGTCCCGGCGCGAGGGCTTTCTCGGCTACTACGCGCCGCTGTCGCTGATCGTGCTGCTCGTGGTGTGGGCGGTGGCCATGATCTCGGGGTTCGCGCTGCTGCAGTGCGCCGTGTCGACGCTGCCGGGCGGCCGCGCGATGACGCCGTGGATGTGGCTGTACATGAGCGGCGAGACGTTCTTCACGCTCGGCTACGGCGACGTCACGCCGGGGTCGATGGCCGGCCGCTGGCTGTCCGTGATCGAGGCCGGCATGGGATTCGGCTTCTTCGGCACGGTGATCGGCTACCTGCCCACGATCTACTCCGCGTTCTCGCAGCGCGAGGTCGAGATCTCGCTGCTCGACCAGCGCGCGGGTTCGCCGCCGTCGGCGGCGAAGCTGCTGCTGCGCTCGCGCGGCGCGGAGGGCGGCGCGCTGCTCGCGAGCCGGCTGGGCGACTGGGAACGCTGGTCGTCGCAGATCCTCGAGACGCACGTCTCCTACCCGCTGCTCGCCTACTACCGGTCGCAGCACGTGAACCAGTCGTGGCTCGGCGCCATGGCCTGCGTGCTCGACGCGACCGCGCTTCGCCTGGCGGGTGCAGGGAACGACGTGGT
>JBGAOB010000110.1:0-13529 GCA_044222045.1 Candidatus Eiseniibacteriota bacterium | reverse complement strand
CACGTGCGCGCCGGGCGGCGCGTCGGCATCGCGGCCGGTCACGCGTCCGGTGCCGTCGGCGGACACGCGCGCGAGCGGCTCCCATGCTCCCGGCTCGGGCGCGCGCTCGCGCGTGGCGTCGAAGCCCGCGTCCGAGGCGAACCACTCGAGCCGCACGCCGTCCGCGCCGGCCGAAGCCGACACGAGCGACGTCAGTGTGGCGGTGGGCAAACCGAGAGGGCTCTGGTTGCGATAGAAGCCCACGGTGCGGCCCTGCACGTTGCCCACCACGAAGTCGCGGCGTCCGTCCATGTCCCAGTCGCCGAGCGCCATCGACGTGGGGTAGTGCTGCGCGGGGACGCCGCCGTAAGGCGACTGGTCCATCGGCTGGAGGACGCCGCCGAAGTCGGCGCGGAAGACGAAGACCGAGCCGTTGATGTTGTCGCGATCGCACACGACGGCGACGTCGTCGAGACCGTCGCGGTCGAAGTCGGCCACAACGCCCATCCACGGGTCGGGGCCGACCTCACGGTCCCTCGCGGGCAGGAAGGCGTGTCCTCCCATGCCGAGAATGATCGAGATGCTCCCGGGATTGTCCCCGCGCGTCGCGTTCACGACGTACAGATCGGGCCAGCCGTTCCCGTCGAAGTCGCCGCTGGCCATCGTGGCCGGGTGCGTCGCGTTGTGAGGGGGCCCGCCGATGTCGAAGATCATTCCGCAGCGATGGGAGTCGCCGCTCTCGAAGTGACTGCCCGTGCTCCAGTGGATGGTGACGGAGTCGTCGGTCGAGAAGTAGTTCCGGCCCACCAGCAGTTCGGCGCGGCCATCGCGATCGAGATCCGCCCCGGAGACGGACGACACTTCCGGTTCGAGCACCACTCCCCAGTCCATCGGAGCGCCGAAATGACCCGTTCCGTCGTTCGCGCGGACGCGCACGTGGCCGTCGGCGTCGGCGACGGCCAGGTCGGGGCCGTTCGCACCGTCGAAGTCGGCGCAGGCGAGCCAGGTATCCCCGACCGACACGATCGGCGGCGCGAACGATTCGCCTCCCAGGTTGAGGTAGACCTTCGTGGTGTCCGATCGCGCGACGATCGGGTCGTCGAGCCCGTCGGCGTTCAGGTCCACGGCGCAGACCATCTCGCCCGGGGCGAATCGCTCGACACGAGTGAAGCCGCTCGGGCCCGTACCACGGCCGAGCCATGTCTCGCTTCCGTCCCACAACGCGACCGCCGGGGGCTGACCCGTGGCGACACGCACCGCGTCGACGCGCCAGGCGCCGGGAGCGGGGTACTGTCCGAACGGTTGGATGGCCGGTGCGAGGAAACCGCCGCGACCGTCGTTGACCATGTGGACTCCGAGATTGCCGCTCGCTGCGCCGAACAACGCGAAGACGTCCAGCGCCCCGTCGGCGTCGAAGTCGCCCTGCACGAGGTCGGTCGGCACCCCGCCGAAGCTGTTCGGATCCGTCGCCATCCACTCGCCGGTCGAGCCCAGGGCGCCGGAGGCCTCGCCGCGAAGCAGCAACACGCTTCCATTCGGTGCGAAACAACCGTCCATGCGGGCGGCGGCCACGACGTCGCGCCGACCGTCCCGGTCGAAGTCGCCGAGCTGGAAACGGAAGTCCGCGTTGTGCAGCGCCAGGGTGTGCGGCGCGCCGCCGGCGAATGACCCGGCTCCGTTTCCGATCCAGACACGGACGGCGTAGTTGCCGCCGGTCACCAGGTCCGCGATCCCGTCGCCGTCGAGATCGCCGGCGCGCACGTCCGTGACGGCGTCGTCCCCCGGCGTCGGCAGGATCGACCACGCGGCCAGCGTGCCGTCCGGCGTGCCGTGCAGCAGCGTGAGGGACGCGGTGGCGCTCGCACCGTCGGAACTCCTCAACGCCGCGTCCGCGCGCCCGTCTCCGTCGAAGTCGCCGAACGTCGCGGGGCCCGAGTAGTTCGCGATCGCCGTGGCCACCCACGGGGTGAACGCGCCCGCGCCGTCGTTCACCAGCGTGCGCACCACCATGGGGCCCGCGGCCACCAGTTCGGGCCAGCCGTCTCCCGTCACGTCGGCGGCGAACACGCGCAGCATCTCGAAGCCGACGCCGTGCCGCACGGCGGGCGCGAACGTCCACGCGGCGAGCGCGCGATAGATCGCCACCGATCCGTCGGCGCTGCGAGCGGCCACAAGGTCGGCGCGGCCGTCGCGGTCGACGTCGGCCATCGCCTGCAACTCGTCACCGGCATCGAGCACCACGTCGTGTGTCGTCACCAGCGGATGCGTCGCGTCGCCCTCCCACACGTGCACGATGCCCGAGGGGTTCGCCTGCGCCGCCGCGTCCACGATGCCGTTTCCGTCGACGTCGCCGACGACCGGGTTGCGCAGTTGCTCGCCGAGCAGGCGCGGCATCGCGAAGCGGATCGGCAGGTCCTCGCCGACGGTCGCCACGGCCGGCTGGCGGCCGACGTGCTCGACGTCGCCGGACCCCGCCGTGCCGACGTCGCCCACGAGCCAGCGCGCGGGATCGGCGAGCACCTCCGCCAGCGGCACGCCGCGATCGTGCGCGATCTGTTCGAGCGCCGCCCGGAGCGGCGTGAACGGCCGCACTTCGATGGGGGCCGCGGGCGTGTCGCCCGCGCGGGACGGCGCGGCGGACAGCGCGAGGGTCAGCAGCACCCACGACAGGGTCGCCCCGGCGGGCAGGCGAAATCGGCGGTGCATGGTCTGGGACTCCGGAGGGGGAAGCAGCGAGTGTTCCTTCACTCGGCGGCCAGCACCGCACGATTCGGACCACGCGGGCACGGGCTCGCCGATCGCGCGTACTCGGAGTCACTTACCGCCGTGTCGCCTCCGGCGCTGGCTCGCGATCCCCGGCGCGGTTTCCGAAAAAGTGTCGTGCGGGCTTTACAGCGGAACGCCTTCCGCGGAACTCAGGTCGGCGACGCCATGGGCCGATATCCGATTCGCACCGCCGGCTCCGGGCCGGTGGGTCAGGGAGGACCCGGAATGGCCGCCGCACCGTCACTCGCCCGCGCCATGGGCGCGCTGGCCCTGCTCGTGGGCGTGCTCCACACGTCGCGGGCAAGCGCCTTCGTCGCGCCCAAGGCGCAGGTGCTCATCGACCGCTACGTGGAAGCCACGGGCGGCCGCGCGGCGCTCGACGCCGACACGCTCGTGCACGTGAAGGGCAAGCTGCGCAGCGATGGGCTGGACGGCACGTTCGACCGCTGGTGGCACGCGCCCGACCGCCTGCTGCAGGCCGAGCGCGCGGGCACGATCCGCATGCGCGTGGGGCTCGACGGCGAGGCCGGCTGGCGTTCGGACCTCACGAGCCGGCAGATCGCGCCCATGGAGGGCGCCGACCTGGCGGCGCTGCGCGGCGAAGCGTGGTTCGCCTCCGAGCAGTGGGCGCGTGGCGGGGACGGCGCCTCGATCGTGGCGGGGCCGAGCGCGTTCCACGCGGGGCGCTCGCTGGAGTCCGTCGAGGCCACGGCGCCTTCGGGGCTCAAGAAGCGGCTGTGGTTCGACGACAAGACCGGCCTGCTCGCGCGCATCACGCACTTCCGGGACCAGTTCACGTGGACCGAGGACTTCGGCGCCTGGAAGACGTTCGCGGGCCGCAAGCGCTGGACCGTGGCCACGAGCGGCGACTCGCACTTCGTGGCGTCGTTCCGGCGCGAACTCGTGGACTCGGTGATCGCGCAGGCGCCCGCGGGCGGCTTCGCGCCGCCGGGCTCGCAGCTGGGCCCGATGACGTGGCTCAAGACGCGAGGCGTGGCGAGCTTTCCGTTCCGCTATCGCGGCGGGCATGTGTGGGTGCGCGCGAGCATCAACGGGCTGCCGGCCGCGGACTTCATCCTCGACACCGGCTGCACCGCGAGCGCGGTCGACCGGTCGTGGGCGCTCAAGGCGGGGCTCCCGCTGGAGGGCGAGACCGCCACGCAGGGCGTGGGCGGCTACGACACGGGCGGCTACGCGCACGCACGCACCGTGCGTGTGAGCGGCGCCAACGGCGACGGCGTGGAGGTGCGCGACCTCAAGGTGGTGGCGCTCGAGCTGCAGGACGACCTGTCGTCGGCGGACTGGTACAAGAGCGCCGGGCTGTTGGGCTACGACTTCCTCGGCCGCTTCGTGGTGGAGCTCGACTTCGACCGGCAGGTGGTGACGCTGTACGACCCGGCGACCTGGCAGCACGCCGGCGGCGGGCAGGGGCTGCCGATGCAGCTCTACAGCAACATCCCCACGGTCGAGGTCACGCTGAACGCGCGCTGCAAGGGCCGGTTCATCGTGGACGTGGGCAACGCCACGGTGATGTCGGTGCACACGAAGCAGGTGGAGCAGTGTGGCCTGCTCGGCGGCTGGAGCGTGGGCAAGCGCGTGCGGCACTGGGTGGGCGGCATCGGCGGCGCGTTCCCCGAGACCGTGTGCCGGCTCGACAGCGTGCGCATCGGGCCGTTCGCGTGGGAGAAGCCGGTGGCCGGGCTCACGCTGCACACGCGCGGCATCGTGGCGAGCCAGGAGATCCAGGGCAATCTCGGCACGAGCGTGCTGGAGCGCTTCAAGTGCACGTTCGACTACGCGCACGGCATGCTGTGGCTGGAGCCCGGAGCGAAGTACGCGCAGCCGGACTACTTCAACCGCAGCGGGCTGTGGGTGCGCCAGTGGTCGGGCGCGATCGTGGTGGCGGCCGTGGTGGAGAAGTCGCCGGCCGAGGAGGCCGGGCTCAAGGTGCGCGACCGGCTGCGCGCGGTGAACGGCGTGCGGATCGAGCGCTGGAAGCCGGAGGACCTCGAGAAGGTGCTCGAATCGGGCGCCGCGGGCACGGTGGTGAAGCTGACCATCGAGCGCGAGCTGGTGGAGCAGACGTTGGAACTCACGCTGGCCGACGTGCTCTGACGCGTGGCGGGCGCCGGCGGGCCGGGCCCGTGCGAATCGGCAGGCGCGAGGCGCACGGATGCAACTCGCAGAATCCGAGGCCTGCGCCGATTCCCCCGCTGGGGGCGTTGGATCGGGCGCCGGCTGGCAGAAGTCGTGAAAAAAGCATGAAAAGCGGACCGCAGAAGGGTCCTGCGTGGTATGAAACGCGGTGGCACGGCCATTGATGGCTGCGGTTGCCGACTCGCTCGCAACGACCGGGAAATCCGTACACAGGAGGTACCGCCTCATGTTTCGTCCTTCCGCACCCGCCGCGCTGACCGCGGCACTGCTGCTCTGCGCCGCGGCCACCGTGTCCGCGGCGACGCGTTCGGACAGTTCGCCGCCGCCCGTGCCCGTGCACGGCGAGTCGTCGGGCTCCGGGCGCGCCCATGCCGACGTGCTCGCGAGTGGCGGCTGGAACGGCGGTCCCGGCGGGTCCCTGGCGATCAAGTACAGCGACTTCGCGCAGAACCTGCCGGTGAGCCTGCGGTTCGGGCTCGGCTACTCGGGCACCGACCCCGGGGATCCGTGGCAGGCGCGCGCCGTGTTCATCAACGCGAACACGAACGGCGATCCCACCTCGAACGGGCGGCGCTGGGACTACCGCCTCGACGCCATCGTGCCGGTGAGCTGGGGTTCGGCGCGCAACCTCGCGCTCGTGTTCGGGCCGCGCGTGTCGCGCTTCGCGGGTGAGTTCGACTTCGTGGGCGGCAACGAGTTCTTCACGATCGTCAGCACGCAGTGGGGGCTCGGCACCGGGCTCGAGGCGGGCTACCCGATGGGACCGCGCACGAACTTCGTGGTCGGCGCGGGGCTCGACTGGTTCTTCAACGCCAAGATGAGCGGCCACGACACGTCGTACTCGCCGAACGGCGTCATCGTGAGCCAGGTGGACGACTACACGTGGGTCGATGCCGACAAGGCCATCCACCAGCCGCGCCTGTCGCCGCGCGTGATGCTGGGCGTGGAGCGCCGCATCGGCCGCTGAGGGAGTGCCCCGGCGCGCCGAACGCGCGTCCGGGCAGCGCATGCCGCGCCGAACGCGCGGCGGGAGCGCCGGGCTCGCGGTGGGGATCGCCGCGGGGGCCGGCGCTCCGGCTTTCGCGGCCGCTTGTCGGCGACTCGCCGCCTTCCGCACAATGCGCGCCCCATGAGCGATCCCCGAACAGGCGGTGCGAGCGGCGAGGCGGCAGGCGCGCGCGCCCGTGCGCGCATCGAGATCCACGGCGCGGTGCAGGGCGTCGGGTTCCGTCCGTCCGTGTACCGGCTCGCGGTGGCGCACGACCTCGCGGGCTGGGTGCTCAACGACACGCGCGGCGTGTTCGTGGAGGTGGAGGGCCCGCGTCGCGACGTGCAGGCGTTCGTGGACGAGCTGCCCGACGCATACCCGCCGCTCGCGCGCGTGCTGTCGTCCGCGGCCGAGTGGCTGGAGCCGGCGGGATACGGTCGCTTCGAGATCCGTCGGAGCGACGCGGCGGGCGAGCGCCGGGTGATCGTGCTGCCCGACGTGGCCACGTGCGACGAGTGCCGCGACGAGGTGCTGGACCCGCGCGAGCGTCGGCACCGCTACCCGTTCACCAACTGCACGAACTGCGGGCCGCGCTTCACCATCGTACGCGCGCTGCCCTACGACCGGCCGAACACCACCATGGCCGCGTTCCCGCTGTGCCCGCGCTGCCGCGCCGAGTACGAGGAGCCGCTCGATCGCCGCTTCCACGCGCAACCGATCGCGTGCGCCGACTGCGGCCCGTCGCTCGAGCTGTGGTCGCCCGACGGCGTCGCGCGCGATCGCGGCGACGCGGCGCTGCGCGCGGCGGCCGATGCGATCACCGCCGGCGCGATCGTGGCGGTGAAGGGACTCGGCGGCTTCCACCTGGTGTGCGACGCCGGCGACGACGAGGCGGTGGCGCGCCTGCGCGAACGCAAGGCGCGCGTGGAGAAGCCGTTCGCCGTGATGGTGCGCGACCTCGAGCAGGCCGACGCGCTGGTCGAGATGTCGGCCGCCGCGGAGGCGGCGCTGCGCTCGACCGCCGCGCCGATCGTGCTGCTTCCGCGCCGCGCCGACGCGCCGGTGTCGCCGCTCGTGGCGCCGGGGCTCGCCACGCTCGGCGTGATGCTGCCCGCGACGCCGCTGCATCACCTGTTGATGGCGGCGCTGCCCGGTCCCGTGGTGGCCACGAGCGGCAACCGCAGCGACGAGCCGATCGCGTTCGACGAGCGCGAGGCGCTGGAGCGGCTCGGCGGATTCGCCGACCTGTTCCTGGTGCACGACCGCCCGATCGAGCGGCACTGCGACGACAGCGTGGGCTGGCTGATGGACGGCGGCTTCACGCTGTTGCGCCGTGCGCGCGGTTTCGCGCCGCTGCCGGTGCAGCTCGCGAACGACGGCGCCCCGGTGCTGGCGGTGGGCCCGCACCTCAAGAACACGGTCGCGCTCGCGATCGGCCGGCAGGCGTTCCTATCGCAGCACATCGGCGACCTCGAGACGCCCGAGGCGCTCGCGGCGTTCGAACGCGTGATCGCCGACCTGTCGCGGCTCTACGACGCGAACCCGGCGGTGATCGCGTGCGACCTGCACCCGGACTACCTGTCCACGCAGTGGGCCGAGCGCGCGGCCGCCGAGCGCGGCGTGCGGCTGGTGCGCGTGCAGCACCACCACGCGCACCTCGCGGCGTGCCTCGCCGAGCACGGCGAGCCGGGCCGCGCGCTGGGCGTGGTGTGGGACGGCACGGGCTACGGTCCGGACGGCACGATCTGGGGCGGCGAGTGGCTGCTCGGCGACGCGGGCGGCTTCGAGCGCGTGGGGCACCTTGCCCCGTTCCGGCTGCCGGGCGGCGATGCGGCGGTTCGCGAACCGCGTCGCACGGCCGCGGCCCTGCTGCACGGCCTGCTCGGCGATGCGGCGTTCGAGCGCGACGACCTGGCGGTGGTGGCGTCGTTCCCGCCCGCCGAGCGCGCCGTGCTCGCGAGGTTGCTCGTCACGGGCGCGCACGCGCCGGTCACGACCAGCGCGGGGCGGCTGTTCGACGGGCTCGCGGCGCTGCTCGGGCTGGGCGGCCGGGTGAGCTACGAGGGCCAGGCGGCGATCGCGCTGGAGTTCGCAGCGGACGCCGGCCCCGCGACCGCGTATCCTCTCGCCTCCGCGGCCGGTACCGGCGTGGAGCTGGACTGGCGCCCGCTGCTGGCGGCGGTGCTCGAGGATCTCGCGAAAGGCGTGCCGCGCGCATCCACGCCACGCTCGCGGGTTCGATCGTGGCCACCGCCCGAAGCGTGGGCGAGCGGCGCGTGGTGCTGAGCGGCGGGTGTTTCCAGAACCGCCGGCTCACGGAGGCGGCGGCGCACGGGTTGCGCGAAGCCGGCTTCGAGGTGCTGCTGCACCGGCTGGTCCCGCCGAACGACGGCGGTGTCAGCCTGGGCCAGGCGGCGGTGGCGAGACGGAGCAGTGCGTGAACGGCCTTTCCCAGACCCCCTGAGGAGCCGAGTTGCACTTCGTCATGGGTACGATCGTCGACATTCACACGGAAGGCGAAGCTCGCAAGGGACGCGTTCGAGTCGCGGGCGCCATCACACAGGTGGACCTGACGCTGCTTCCCGACGCGCGCCCCGGCGACACGGTGCTGGCGCACGCGGGGGTGGGCATGACCGTGATGCTGGACTCGCCCGGCACGGGCGAGCTGGGCCGCTAGGGGAGGCGGGCATGTGTCTGGGTGTTCCGGGGCGCGTGGTGCACGTGGCGCCGAACGAGCTGGGCATGACCATGGGCAAGGTGGACTTCGCCGGCATCACGAAGGAGGTGTGCCTGGCGTACGTGCCCGAGGTGCAGGTCGGCGACTACGTGGTGGTGCACGTGGGTTTCGCGATCAGTCGCATCGAGGAGGAAGAGGCGAAGCAGGTGTTCCGCACGCTCAAGGACATGGGCGAGCTCGCCGAGCTCGACGTTCCGCAGCCCGACTGACGGCCCCCGCGAGGACCCGCGCATGAAGTTCGTGGACGAGTACCGCGACCAGGCCGGCACCGAAGCGTTCGTCCAGGCGATCCGTCGCAAGGTCACGCGGCCGTGGACGCTCATGGAGATCTGCGGCGGCCAGACGCACACCATCATCAAGTACGGGCTCGACCGCCTGCTGCCCGACGAGATCACGCTGGTGCACGGCCCGGGCTGCCCGGTGTGCGTGACGCCGCTCGAGCAGATCGACCGCGCCATCGCGATCGCCGAACGGCGCGAGGTGATCTTCACGTCGTTCGGCGACATGCTGCGCGTGCCCGGCTCGCGCACCGATCTGCTCGCCGTCAAGGCGCGCGGCGGCGACGTGCGGATGGTGTACTCGCCGCTGGACGCGGTGAAGCTGGCGCAGAAGCACCCCGACCGCGAGGTGGTGTTCTTCGCCGTGGGCTTCGAGACCACCGCGCCCGCCAACGCGATGTCGGTGTGGCAGGCGGAGAAGCTCGGGCTGAAGAACTACTCCGTGCTCGTGTCCCACGTGCTGGTGCCGCCCGCCATGGAGGCGTTGCTCGGCGCGCCGGACAACCAGGTGCAGGGCTTCCTCGCCGCCGGGCACGTGTGCACGGTGATGGGCCTGTCGGAGTACCACCCGATCGCCGCGAAGCACGGCGTGCCGATCACGGTGACCGGATTCGAGCCCATGGACCTGGTGCAGGGCGTGTACATGACCGTGGCCGCGCTCGAGGAAGGCCGCGTGGGCGTGGAGAACCAGTACGTGCGCGCCGTGCCGCCCGAGGGCAACCTGCCCGCGCGCAAGCTCGTGGCCGAGGTGTTCGAGACGTGCGACCGCGCGTGGCGCGGCATCGGCGTGATCCCGATGAGCGGCTGGCGCCTGGCGCCCAAGTACGCGGCGTACGACGCCGAGCGCAAGTTCGACGTCGGCGGCGTGACCGCCGTGGAGTCGCCGCTGTGCATCTCGGGCGAGATCATGCGGGGCCTCAAGCGCCCGCACCAGTGCTCGGCGTTCGGCGTGCAGTGCACGCCGGAGCATCCGCTCGGCGCGCCCATGGTGAGCAGCGAGGGCGCGTGCGCGGCGTACTGGCAGTACAAGCGCGAAGGCTGAGCGTTCCGGCGTCGCCCCCCCCACTCGAGCACACGGACTCCGCACGATGACCGAGATCAAGGCTTCCGACCTGACGAACGCCGCCTGCCCCGTGCCGCTGACCGACTACCCGCAGGTACTGATGGCGCACGGCGGCGGCGGGCGGCTGTCGCAGATGCTGATCGAGCGGATGTTCGCCGGCACGTTCGCGAACCCCGCGCTCGCCGAGATGCACGACGGCGCCACGCTCGACGTGAACGGCGAACGCATCGCGGTGAGCACGGACACGTTCGTGGTGAGCCCGCGCTTCTTCCCGGGCGGCGACATCGGTTCGCTGGCCGTGCACGGCACGGTGAACGATCTGTGCATGTGCGGCGCGCGGCCGCTCGCGCTGACCGCCGGCTTCGTGATCGAGGAAGGGCTCGCGATGGACGAACTCTGGCGCATCGTGCAGAGCCTGCAGGCGGCGGCCGCGGCGGCCGGCGTGTCGGTGGTGACCGGCGACACCAAGGTGGTGGACCGCGGCAAGGGCGACGGGCTGTTCATCAACACCACGGGCATCGGTCGCGTGCGCGACGGCGTGCGGATCTCTCCGCGGCGCGCCGCGCCGGGCGACGTGGTGCTGCTGAACGGGCCCATCGCCGAGCACGGCGTGGCCATCCTGAGCGTGCGCGAGGGGCTGGAGTTCGAGAGCCCCGTACTCAGCGACTCGGCCGCGCTGCACGAGCTGGTGCACGGCGTGCTCGACGCGTGCGGCGACGCGGTGCACGTGCTGCGCGACCCCACGCGCGGCGGCGTGAGCAGCGCCACGAACGAGATCGCGCAGGCGGCGCGTGTCGGCATGCTGCTGGACGAGGCGGCGATCCCGATCAGTGAGCCCGTGCGCGGCGCGTGCGAGATTCTCGGATTGGACCCGCTGTACGTGGCGAACGAGGGCAAGGTGATCGCGATCGTGGCGCGCGAGCACGCGGACGCCGCGCTCGCCGCGATGCGTGCGCACCCGCTGGGCGCGCGGGCGGCGGTGATCGGAGAAGTGGTGGTGGAGCACCCGGGCAAGGTGTTCCTGAAGAGCCGCATCGGCGGCCGGCGCGTGGTGGACATGCTGAGCGGCGAGCAGTTGCCGCGCATCTGCTGAACCCGTCGCGCGGCCGCCGACGCGTGCCGCGCAGGAAGAGGACGCGATGACCGAAGTGCTGAGCGGCGCGGAACTGGCCGCGCTGGTGCGCCGTGTGTTCGCGCCGCGGCCCGGAGACGGCGCCCTGCTCGTGATGGTGGATCTGCCCGACGCGCGCACGCCCGACAACGCCGACTGGCGCGAGCGGCGCGCGATGGCCGCCGGCTGGGTGCGCGCGCTGCGAGGCGAGCGCGCGTCGCTCGGGCTCGACGTGCGGCTGGCCGCGTACGCGAACGTGGGCCAGGGCAACGCCGACCTGCCCGCCGCGATGTGCGTGGTGGAGCCCGACGCGCTGCCCGCCGACGCGGCCGCGATCGCGGGGCTCGCGGCCACACCGGTGACGGAGTTGCTCGCCACGCACACGCTGGTGATGGCGCCGACCGAGTTCTCCGCCACGGCGCCGCTCAAGGTGCTCGCGCGCACGATCCCGTTCCGCGCCGCCACGATGGGCGGTTTCAGCGCCGCCATGATCCCCGCACTGCGGCTGGACTGGGGCGAGGTGCGTCGCCGCGTGCGCGTGCTGAAGGACCTGCTCGACCGCGCCACCGAGGCGCGACTCGAGTTCGTGGTCGACGGTCGCGATCGCGACGTGCTCGTGCTGGACCTGCGGCACCGCACCGCGCACGCGTCGGACGGCATCCTCGACCAGCCCGGCGTGGCCGGGAACCTGCCGTCGGGCGAGGCCTACGTGGTGCCGTACGAAGGCGAACGCGACGGTGATCCCAGCCGCACGGCCGGCACGCTGCCCGTTCAGTTCGGCGCCGACGTGGTGCGCTACGCGATCGATCGCAACGTGGCGCGGAGCGTCACCGGCGAGGGCGCCGCACGCGAGGCCGAGGCGCGCGCGCTCGCCGCCGAGCCTGCGTACGGCAACATCGCCGAACTCGGACTGGGCGTGCTCGCCGATCTCGGCGTGCAGCCGACGGGCGAGATCCTGCTCGACGAAAAGCTCGGCCTGCACGTGGCGTTCGGGCGCAGCGACCACTTCGGCGGCCGCGTGGGCGTGGCGGATTTCTCGCGTCCCGAGGCGGTGGTGCACATCGACCGCGTGTACCTGCCCGGCCTGCAGCCGCGCATCGTGCCCGCGCGCGTGGACCTGGTGCTCGACGACGGCCGCACGCTCGCGCTGATGCGCGACGGGCGGTACGGCGACGTGTTCGGGGCGGGGTAGGCCGCGCGGGACAGCCGGGCGCTCCGCCGGCAGCTTCGTCAACGCCCCGCGGCGACGGCGGCGGATGCAGGGCGACGGCGACGGATGCAGGGCGCCATGGCCCGGCGGTCCCCCGAGACTCCGAGCACACCCGAAAGCGTACGGCCGGGCTTCGTGTGTGGAAGCCCGGCCGCGGTCGTTCGTGATGCCGTTCTACACGTCGAACTTCACGCCCTGCGCCAGGGGCAGCTGGCCGCTGTGGTTCACGGTGACGGTCTGGCGGCGCATGTAGACCTTCCACGAGTCCGAGCCGGCCTCGCGGCCACCGCCCGTTTCCTTTTCGCCACCGAACGCGCCGCCGATCTCGGCGCCCGACGTGCCGATGTTGACGTTCGCGATGCCGCAGTCGCTGCCGGCGGCCGACAGGAACTTCTCCGCCGCCAGCAGGTCGCGCGTGAAGATCGCGCTCGAGAGGCCCTGCGGCACGCCATTGTTGATGGCGATCGCCTGGTCGAGCGTGTCGAACTCGATCAGGTACATCACGGGCGCGAACGTCTCCTCCTGCACGATCTTCATGTCGGCGCGCGCACGCACGAGCGTGGGCTCCACGAAGAAGCCGGGCCGGTCGAGCCGCTTTCCGCCGTAGAGCACTTCGCCGCCCTCGGCCTTCGCCGCGTCGATCGCCTTCATCATGTCGGCGATCGCCGCCTCGTCCACGAGCGGCCCCATGAGCGTGCCGGGATCGAGCGGATCGCCGATCTTGACCGACGCGTACGCCTTCTTGAGCCGCTCGATCACCCTGGGCGCGATGCCCTTCTGCAGTACGAGCCGGCGGAGCGACGTGCAACGCTGGCCGGCCGTGCCGACCGCGGCGAACGTCGCGGCGCGCACCACCAGGTCGAGGTCGGCGTCGTCCATCACCACGATCGCGTTGTTGCCGCCCAGCTCGAGAATGGTGCGGCCGAAACGCGGCCCCACGACCTCGGCGATGCGCCGGCCCATGCGCGTGCTGCCCGTGGCCGAGATCAGCGGCAGGCGATGGTCGGCCAGCATGACGTCGCCCACGTCGGAGCCGCGGCCCACGACCAGGTTGAACACGCCCGGGCAGTCGTACTCCTTCATGACTTCGTCGCAGATGCGCTGCACCGCGACCGCGCACAGCGGCACCTTGCTGGAGGGCTTCCACACGGTCGTGTCGCCGCACACCGCCGCGAGCGCCGCGTTCCAGGCCCATACGGCGACGGGGAAGTTGAACGCGCTCACCACGCCCACCACGCCC
>JBGAOB010000109.1:0-13333 GCA_044222045.1 Candidatus Eiseniibacteriota bacterium | reverse complement strand
CGTGCGCACGTCGCGCATGCTCGACCTGGCCGCCGTGGCGCGCGACGGCGACTACGCGTGGGCGCGCTTCGCGCCGTCCGATGCCGGCGGCTCGCTGTTCGCGTTCGAGTCCGACTTCACGCCGATCACGCTGCCCGCACCGCAGTTCGACGCGTACCTGGCGTCCGAAGGGCTCGACGCGCCGCTCGCCGCTCGTCGCGCGGGCGCCGCCGTGGCCGGGCGCGAGCGCTATCGCCGCTGCGCGAAGGCGTGGCTCGCCGGTGGCGACGCGGCGCGAGCGACCGCGCCGGTGGGACTGCCGCTGGAGTTCGTGCCGATGGATGCGCCCGACGCTTCGGCGAGGCTGCGCGTGCGGCTGCTGTGGCAGGGTCGGCCGCTCGCGGGCGCGCTCATCAAGGCGTGGCGCGCTCCGCTCGGCGCGGACGGCGCGGCACGCGATCCCGAGTCGCGCGACTCGGTGGCGGTGGCGTGGCAGGGCCGCACGAACGCGCAGGGCGAGACCACGCTCGACACCGGCACGCCCGGCGAGTGGCTGCTGAGCGCCGTGCACATGGATGCCTGCGCCGAGCGCGCGGTGGCCGACTGGGAGAGCACCTGGGCCTCCTTCACGTTCGTGCGCCGCGCGCCGGCTCGGGCGGTGACGCGATGAGCGCGCGTCTCGTTCGTATGTTGCGTGCGGCCGCGTACGCACTCGCGCTGGTGGCCGGCGGCACGGCCGCGGCGCACGCGCACGACGTGTCGTACTCCTACCTGGACCTCGTGCTCGACGCCCGGGGTGCGGACGTGCGGCTCACGGTGCACCGCAAGGACGCCGCCGCAGCACTCGGCATGATCGCGCCCGAGTCGCTGGCCACCGAGGCGGGCGTCGCGACGCACGCGACGGCGCTGATGCGCGTGTTCGAGTCGCGGCTCGTCGTGCGCACCGACGGCGTCGCACGCCCGATCACGTGGCGCGGCGCGACGCTGCGCGCCGAACGCCGCGGCGTGGCGCTGCTCGGCCGCATCGAGCTGCCGCACCCGCCGGGGCGAGTCGCGATCGACGCGCGGGTCTTCCCCGACAACGCGCTGCACGAGACGTTCGCGAACGTGTACGAGCGGGAGAAGCTCGCGCGGCAGGGCGTGCTCACGGCGGAGCGCCCGGCGCTGGAGTGCCAACTCGCGGGCGGGCGCGGGCTCGGCGCGGTGTTCGTCGAGTTCGCGCGCGCCGGCATCCATCACATCTTCATCGGCCCGGATCACATCCTGTTCGTGATCGGGCTGATCCTGTTCGGCGGGGGCCTGGGACGGATCCTCCGGATCACGTCGGGCTTCACCCTTGCGCACAGCATCACCCTGGCCCTCGCCACCCTCGGCCTCGTGCAGCCGCCCTCGCGCCTCGTGGAGTCCGCGATCGCGTTGAGCATCGTCTACGTGGGCGTCGACAACCTGCGCCGCGGCGCGCGCGCCGGGGAGCCGGCGGCCGACCGCCGCGGCCTGATCGCGTTCGCGTTCGGACTGGTGCACGGCTTCGGCTTCGCCAGCGTGCTGCGCGAGATCGGCCTGCCGGCGGGAGCGCTGGGAACGTCGCTGTTCGCGTTCAACGTGGGCGTGGAGCTGGGGCAGGCCGCGATCGTGCTGGCGGCGCTGCCGCTGCTCGCACTGCTGCGGCGTCAGCGGCCGGTGCTGGCCACACGCGCACTGCGGTTCGCGTCGTGGGGCGTGGTGGCCGCGGGCGGCTGGTGGTTCGTGGAACGGGCGCTCCTGGGTGGGTGAGCGCGGCGCCTTCACGATGGTGCGAGCCCGATGTCGGCGGACGGCCGCCACCCGACCGGGTCGCCGGCCGTCCGTGCTCCTCGCCGATCAGGGAAAGCGCCGCGCCCGCGGCGCCCGTCAACGGCCGCCCACCGTCCTTGCGAGCCAGTCGCACATCCGCGCCGACGCGTCCCGCGCGGCCTTCGGCTCGTACTGGAGCGTCGCGTGCGGACCGATCAGCGGCAACATGCGCACGACGCGTCGCTTGCCGAGGCTGGCGATGTCGAAGCCGTGCGCGGCGCCCGGATAGGTGACCAGCTCCACCGCGGCGGAACCCGGCGCGCGTGTGTCCACCATCGCGCGCACGTCGCCGACGCGCACCACGTCGTCCGCTTCGCCAGTCAGCACCAGCACGGGCACGAGACAGGCGAGCTTCCGACGTTCCTGGTTCGCGGGGTAGTACATCACGGCGCCCGCCAGCCGCAGGTCGCGAGTGGCCGCTTCGTCCGCGACCAGCGGCAACACGCCTTCGGCGCCCAGCGACCAGCCCACCAGGAAGCCGGGCCGCGATCGCACTTCGGGATGTGTCCGGGCCATCGACTCGAACGCACGCCTCGCGACCCAGGCGATCTTTTCGCCGGTCGGGACGCGCGGAGCATCGGGGGACGCGAAGTACGCGGGCTTGTAGTCCACCAGCAACGCGTCGAATCCGCAGTCGTTGAGCCGTCGGGCCACCGAGGCGTAGTGCGTCGTGTCGCCGAACACGTTCGTCCCGTTGGCGCCCGGCAACAGCATTGCCCAGCCGCGCGCCGTTCCCGCGGGGGCGGCGTACCAGCGGTAGTAGCGCTCCGGTGGCCCCACGACGCGCGGCCGGGCCGCAACGGCAGCCACCACGATCAAGACTCCCAACCCCAGGACGATCCATCCGCGCCGAACCATGTCGTCTCCTTCCTGCCGTGGGGAGCATCGGGATCGCAGCCGGCCGCCGCCCGCAGGGGCCGGGTGCACGGACATCGCCTGCGGGGGGCGCGTCGCGTGACGCGTCGGACCCGCTCCGCGTTCGTCATCGGGGCGTTGCCATTCGCGGCCGCGTCGGGCAACATGCCTCTGTTCGAGAGGCATCATACCTTCGGTCTGGATGTATGGTCCACGACGAAGTGCGAGGGAGACTCATGCTGAAGTCGGGTTCCGGACGAACACCGGGAGTCATGGAGCTGCTGGTGCTCCGGTGCCTCGCGGACGGCGAGATGTACGGTTACCAGCTCGCGCAAGCGGTCCTCGAGCGATCCGGAGGCGTGCTCGAGATGCGCGAGGGCCTGCTCTACCCGCTGCTCCACGAACTGGCCGCCTCCGGCAAGCTGTCCTCGCGGCGCACGGTGGTCGATGGCCGGCCGCGCGTCTACTACCGCCTCACGGCGAAGGGGACGCGGCAACTCGACACGCTGCGCGCGGACTGGAGCCGCATCGTGCGGGCGGTGAAACAGGCACTGGCGTGAGATGCAGGCTCGGGGTCGATCGCGCCGTACGCGAGGCGGCACTCACGGCGGGCGCGCCGCGCGCCTACGCCGGCGCACTTCACGCCGAACTGGTGGACCATGCCTGCGCTCGTCGAGGCGCTGACCAGCCACGGCATGCACCCCGACCGTGCGCTGGAGGTGGCGATGGCCGAACTGGGCCCGCCGCACGAACTGGCCGACGCGGCGCGGCGCGTGGGACGGCGTTGGCCGCATCGCGCGCCGGCCCTGGCGTTCGCCCTGTTGCCTCTGCTCGCCTACCTGGGCGTGGCCGTCGCGCTCGTTCCCGGCCTGCTCGACGGCGCGATCGGGTTGTCCCGACTCGAACGCGTGCAGGATTGGCTGGGCCCGATGATTCACGTCAACGCGCTGACACAGGCGATCGTGTTCACATGGTGGCTCGACCGCCGCGCGCGAGGCTTTCCGGGCGCACAGCCCTACGCGCTGGCGGGCGCCGTGGCCATCGCGGCCGTGTGCGGGCTCCTGCACGCGAGCGTCGTCGAGGCGGGCTCGATTCGCGCGCTGCGCCTGATGTTCGAGCCGAACGTCGGTACCTGGCGGACGGTCGCCGTGCTGCTCACCACGTGGTGGATGACGAGGCGAGCCTCAACCGCGAACTGATTCGCTTCGGGTCGCTCACCGCGGCGTCGAACTCGCCCGCTTCGGGCAGCGTCAGCGTGAACACCACGTTGCCGGGCGCGGGATTGGGGCGCGCGAGGCCGAGAGCTGCCCCCGCGCCGCGGAGTCCTCGAGCTCGATGAAGAGATACGACTCCGGGCGAGGCTCACACAGGCGGGTGCACCGGATGGGCCAGGGGCCAGGCGGTCCAGCGACTCGAGCCACCGTGACCTCGAGTCGACTCGCCGGGCAACTCCGGGACGACACCCGGCACTCCCCGGGCTCACACGCGAAGACCTCCGCGCGAAGGGGGCACTTCGACGACTCTCCTCTTCGGCGCGGAGGCCTTGCGGCGGGTGACGACCGGCGGTTGGGCCGAGCCGGAAGTGACCCAGCTCGGGGCCGCGGGAAGGGCCGCCTCTTGCCTAACGACTGACGACGAATCGCCGAGAGAGCGTTCTACCGCCCACTTCGCATCTCGCCCAGTAGACACCGGCGGGCATCACGCCCACACGGCCCATGGCGTTCCAGGTCAACTCACTTCGACCTGCCGGGAACTCGCCGTTCGCAAGGGTGGCAACGACTCTACCGAGCGGGTCCAGAACGCTCAGGCGAACGACTTCGCTGCTGGGAAGGTGGAACGCGATGCGCACGGAACCGCGCCCGGGGTTCGGGGCGACGGACTCGAGGCGGAAGCGCGGGGCGCTCGGGGCCGGCGGTGCGCCCACCACGACATCACCGTTCAGCAGGACGGACACCTTGCTCTCGAGATGGCTCGCGGTGACGACTTCGAGTCGCAGGTCACCCGTCAGGTCGCCCAGTGCCAGCGCGATGGGATAGTCGCCCACCGGAAATTCCACGTGGCCGCCGAAGCCTCCCGTACCGTCGCCCAGGATGACCGAAACGAAGTTCGGACCACCGCTGACCTGGCTGGCCGTGACCAGGTCGCACTTGCCGTCGCCGTTCAGGTCGCCCGCCGCGATCGCCCCCGGGCCGGCGGCCGTCGTGAAATCGTCGGGTGATGCGAATCCGCCGCTCCCATTGCCGAGCAGAACCGAGACCGTTCCCGAGTAGTAGTGCGGGGTGGCCAGGTCGAAGAAGCCGTCTCCGTTGAAGTCGCCGATGGCCGGACCATAGGGGTTCGCACCAGCCGGGATGTCGGTCCTGGAGAACCCGCCCGCGCCGTTGCACAGCATCACCGAGAACGTTCCGGCCGAGCCATTGGCGGTGACGACGTCCGAGATGCCGTCGGTATCGACGTCCGCAACCGCCAACGACCCGCTTCCGTCGCCGGCGGCGAAGTCCGTGGGCGCGCCGAACACACCCGTTCCATCGCCCGCCAGGAGCGAAATGGTGCTGGCGTAGTAGTGCGCCACGACCAGGTCCGGCTTTCCGTCACCGGTGAAGTCGCCCACACCGATGGCGTGCGCGTTGCCCCCGGCGCCGAAGTCCGTGCGCGGCGCAAAGGTGCCGTCGCCGTTCCCGAGCAGCACCGACACGGCCCCGGGTGCGAGCTCACACGCCACGGCGAGGTCGAGCTTGCCGTCGGCATTCAGGTCGGCCACGGCGACGCCGTAGGGCCGGCTGGCGGTCGCGAAGTGAAGTGGCGCGGCAAACGTGTCATCGCCGTTCCCGAGCAGCACCGACACCGTGTTCCCGTTGACGTCAGCCGTCACCAGGTCGGGGATCCCGTCCCGGTTCAACTCGGACACCACCACCGCGATGGGTGTCTGGCCGGTGGCGTAGTCGTGTCGGCCGAACTGGAAGGGTGCCGGCGGGAGCGTCACTCGGGCACTCAGGTAGAGATCGCCGTAGAGGCTGGTCGCACTCGAATACGGAAACCTCCCGGGCGCCAGGACGAGATGTTCGGCACCCAACAGGGCGGCCACCGTGTCGCTCACGGCGAGCAGGGTGTCGTTCCCCTGGTAGCTCGAGTCCGCCGGGAAGTCCGGCATGTCCTCGAACTTCAGGTGCAGGGCGAGTCCGCCCGGGCGCAATGGATCGTTCGTGATGTCGCCCTTGGAGTTTCCGTACCCCGACGCGAGCTCGGCCAGGTTGGCTGGACCCGGCCCGATGGTCGGCAGGCAGAGCCAATGCGCGAACGGACAGTAGCGTGCGCCCAGCGTCGAGGACCCGTGGTGGGTCTTGATCTTCTTCAGGTCCGTGGGCGGGTACGCGTGAGCAGACGCACACATCAGCGCGATGGCCAGCGAGGCGGCTGCGACATCCCAGACGAGGCGGCGCAGGAACATGGCGAATCCTCCCATCTTCGGTGGACAGGTGGATCTTCTACGGCATGGCTCGATCGGCAGGCTGCCGGCGAGCGTGGCTGGCGATGCGACTCGCCAGGCGAGTGCCTTCCCTCCGAAGATGTTCGCCATGGGATCGTGCGGGAGCTCGCTGGCGGCAGGCTAGCATTCGTTCGATATGACCCGAGCACGGAAACTTGGCGCGTTCGTATCGTCCTGGCGCGGCGCTTTCATATCGGGCGGGCGCCAACACCCGAGCTGGATCTGATACAGCGTCATCACGAACCCGGCGCGGGCCGACGTCACGACATCGGCGGGCAGGTACGGCAGTCGTCGTGCGGTCTCGCCGAATCCCGAGGGCCGGCGCCCCATGCGCGAACGGGCGTCATCACAACGCCCGCTCCGCCCTCCATCGAAGGGACGACGGGGATCGAGACCCGTTCAGGACGTCGTCACGGCTCCACGGGTTCGGGAACCAGGGGAGCCATGATGCGGCGCCTCGCCGCCCCGCTCAGTCCTTCGACTCGCGGAACAGGTACCAGCCCGGCGCGAGCTGCACGTAGGCGGGCGCGCGGGACTGGGCGCTCGACAGGCGATCGAGCGACTCGACGAGCGGCTCCATGGCCTCGTGCGTGTACAGGAGCCCTTCGCGCCACTCGAGATCGGATCGCAACGTGAACGCGATGCGCGCTCCATCGGGCATGCGCGAGACGCTCGGCACACCCGCCGCGCCGAGCAGCCGCCCGTACGCCGCGCGGCCGCTCGACTGGATTTCCTCGGCGCTCAGCCGACGGTCGTTCGTGGGCGTGTCTCGCACGGTCACGTCGAACGTGCCGCCCACTCGCCCCGCGCCCACCAGCATCGTGTCGGCGGTGGCCATGGCCACGAGCGAGTCCAACGCGGCCGGGCGCAGCCAGGGCCGAGGGCGAGAACTGCGACCAGGGCGGCCGCGAGAGCACTGCTCCACTGGAAGAGCTTGCTGGACACCACGACTGTCCTCCTTCGGTCCGGAGTTCGCTCCCGTCACCCGTATCGAGCACGGCGGAGTCGTACTCGAGGCGCTCCCCCGCCGACGGCGGCACGATAGTGCACGGCCATCGCGTTCCCTACCGACCATCGTCTCGCCCGCCCGGCGAGCCGTGGCTCGCGTGGTTCAAGCGGGGGCCTGCTCGCCTCCGAGCGGGTTCGAGCGCATCACGGGATCGGCTCCCGGCCGACGCCCACTGCGAACTGGCCCCCTCACATCGCGCGATCCGCGCGCATCCGATGGGACAACTGGCCGCTCGGCCAGTTCAGGGCATTGTCACGCGAGCGGGTGCCGGAACCAGTGGCTGTGGACAACTCGCCGCGCGTCGATCCGCCCCGGGGCGGATGCGTCGCAGCACCACGCTTCATCGCAACGCGCGCGGCCCCCCGGCCCGCGCAAGGTTGCGGCGCACGCATCGCGGCGCGGCCTTGCTCCGCGCGTCGCGCGCGTGCTCTTCTCCCGCGTCGCTCCGCCCCACGCACCCCACGCGCGTGCCTGGACCTCGTCGCATCGCCCTCGGAGGCCCCGTCGCATGAAGTGGTCGTCGCTCGCGTCCGGTGCATTCACTGGTTTGCTCGTCTTCTGTGCGGTTGCCCTGGCGGCCGACCTTCCGTCGCCGCCCGATGGCTACACCGTGGCGGCCGACTCGGGCGCTTGGCTGTTCCGCCCCGCCGGCGAGGGCGATCCGGAGCTGGCCATCCGCGTGTACCCGCGCGTGCGCGGCGATCGCACGCCGGCGGCGGTGCTGGCGGAGTGGCTCGCGGCGCACCCGGCCACGGGCAAGGCCCCGTCCCCCGCCACGAACGCGCCGGGTGTGAGCGTGACCACGCGCGCCACGATGCACGGCCGCCGCGCGGTGCACGAAATGGTGACGGCGCTGCAGATCACCGAGGGCACGCACATGGTGATGTGCGCGGCGTTCCCCGACGACCGCGTGAAGTTCCGCCAGCGCCAGGGCGACGCGGCCACAGCGATCGGGCGCGCAATCAAGCGCGACGAAGTGCCCGACCCGCCCGACGCCGACGGCACCGAACGCGCGCGCGTCGCGAGCGCGGCGCCGTCGCGCCCGGCGCCACGCACCGCGGCGCCCGCACCCGCCGCCACGCCGCGCGCCACGCCGCCCGCCGCGCGCTCCGCCACCGAAGCGCGCAGTGCCGCGCTCGGCGTGGAGAGCACCATCGCCACGGTGGGCTTCGACACACGCGCCCGCATGGGAGCGGGGGGCATGATCATGGCGGTGCCGATCCCGGTGGTGCTGTTCAAGTCGGGCGAGGCGGTGGCCGACATCGAGGCGCTGTCGCACCCGGGCGGGCTCGCGGGCCATCGCGCCGAGAACCCGGACGACTGGGGCCGCTGGCGGCGGAGCGGCGCGAACATCGAGATGTCTCACGACGGCGCGTGGAAGAGGCTCGAGTTCACCACCACGATGGACCGGCTGCCCGCGGGCTTCCGGCTGCAGGGCCGCTGGCGCTCGCTGTCGGGCGTGGGCAACGTCGCCATGGGCGGCACGGCCAGCGTCACGGCGTGGTCGGACCTCACGTTCGATCGCGCGGGTCGGTTCACGTCGGGCGGTGGCGCGGGCTCGAGTTCCGAGAGCCCCGACGGCAACACGCGGGTCACCACGGGCGCGTCGCAGCCCGACCGCAGCGGGCAGTACTCGATCGAGGGCTACACGCTCACGCTCCGCTACGACTCGGGCCGCGTGGAACGTCGGCTGATCGTGGCCGACCCGGCGGACACGAAGACGATCTGGCTCGACGGCGACGGCTGGGTGCGCCGGTAGTTGCGGTACGAAGGCCCGGCCGCTCGCGCCGCCGGGCCTTCGTCGATGCTCCGCGCACGGGCGCGGCGGTTCGCTACTGCGCGCCGGCTTCGCGCTCGGCGTCCGCGCGCATCTTGTCGCTCGCGTAGATCGCGATCTCCACGCGACGGTTCTTCTGCCGGCCCTCGTCGGTCTCGTTGCTCGCGATCGGCTCGGTCTCGCCGCGGCCGAGCGCCTTGATGCCGCGGTTCACGCCGTTCGAGCGCAGGTAGCTGCTGGCCGCGGCGGCGCGGCGCTTGGACAGACCCATGTTGTACGAGTCGGTGCCCGTGGCGTCGGTGTGGCCCACGATCATCAGGTCGGACTTCGGGTACTTCGCCAGGCTGGCGGCGAGCGCGTCGAGGTTCGACCGGGCGTCGCCCTTGATGACGTCGGAGTCGACGTCGAACAGCAGGCCCGAGTCGAACATCACGGCGATGCCTTCGCCCACGCGCTGCACCCTGGCGCCGGGGATGTTCTGCTCGAGTTCCTTCGCCTGCATGTCCATCTGGTGCCCGATGATCGCGCCGGCCGCGCCGCCGATCACCGCGCCGATGATGGCGCCGCGCGTGGTGGAGCCGGTCTGGTTGCCGATCACGGCACCGGCCCCCGCGCCGGCACCGGCGCCGATGATGGCGCCCTTGGTCTTGGCGTTCATCGCTGCGCAGCCGCCCAGTGCGAACACGGCGAGCATGGCGAACGTGGTCGCGCGCAGGGCGCGCGGAGTCTTGCGGAACATGGAACCTCCTCGGCTGAAATGCGGCGGAGCGCCGGGGAGCACGAGCGCACCGATGCGGTCGGAGTGGGGTTCGGGTGGAGGTCCGCACCTTAGCGCACCGGGCGACGTGCGCGTCAACGGCGTGCAAGGCACGGCCCACGCGAGCGAGAGGGCGTGTGCGATCCCGAGCAGGCACCGCGTGCGTCACCGACGTCCGGGACCGCTATTCGCGGGCGAGCGCCCGCAGCGCGTCCTCGCCGAGCACGTGGTCCACCCACTCGGGATCGGGCCGCGCGCCCAGTCGCACGTAGAAGCGCGACGCGCCCTCGTTCCAGTGCGCCACCTGCCAGCGGGCGATGGCGCACCCGCGCTCCACGGCCATCGCCGCGGCGCGGCGCATGAGCGCTTCACCCGCGCCGGCGCCGCGAGCCTCCTCGGACACGAACAGCTCCTTGATGTAGAACGTGGGCCGCGCGCGGAACGCGAACGGCACCAGGTACCACACGAGCATGCCCACGACCTCGCCCGGCGCGCGCTCGGCCACCAGCGCGTGGAAGCCGCGCGGCTCGCGCGCGAAGCCCTGCTCGTGCAGGTACTCGGGCGTCACCGCGAACAGCGCGTCGTAGCCCTCGTACCGCGCGAGCCCCTGCATCAGCCGGTGCAGCGCGGGCACGTCGGCGGCCGCGGCATCGCGCACGTGCACGGCGGGCGTCACGCCGGCACCCGCAGCACGTCGGCGAGGTAGGCCGCCGGGTCGGTGTCGCCGCTCGGCGTGAGCATGTGGCGGAGCCACGCGTCGCGCTCGTGTTGCAGCACGGCCATCTCCCACACGCACATCGTGACGCCGGTGGGCGCGAGCGACTCGAAGCGCGCCAGTTCGCCGAGCGGCGCCGCCCACGCATGGTGGCGCAGCATGTTCTCGCCCACCCAGCAGTCCACCAGCACGAAGTGCGCCTCGCGGCCCGTGTGCGCGATCAGCGTGCCGAGCCCGTGCGACTTGCACGCGCTCCAGTCCACGCCGCCCGCGCGGCAGCCGGGCATCGGTTCGAGCAGCCAGCGATCCGCGAGGTGGCGCGCCGCGGCGAGCAGCGCCTCCGACGGCGTGCCGCCGTCCCGCGTGATCGCGTAGGTCTTCAGCGTGGCGCCGAGGGCGGGATACACACCCACGAAGCGGATCGTGCGCGCCGCGTAGGGCGCGAATCGCGTGACGGGTTTGATCATGGCGCGGCTCCCGGGAATGACGTGAAGTGCGGTGCGTCGATTATGCTAGCCACGCCACACGCGGCGCCCGGTGCCACTCGCGCGCGGATCGCGGGGCCAATCCCGCGCTCAGCGCAGGTGCTTCGCGAACGCGCGCACGCCGGCGGCGAGCGCGTCGGGCGTGGAGGCACCGTAGAACAGCACGAGCCCCCGCCGGGGCTTCAGCGCGTGGTAGTAGCCCGAGAGCGCCGCCGCCGACAGGCCGCACGTGCGCGCGCGCCGCGCCAGCGCCGCGTCGTCGGCGCGCTCGGGCAGACCCGCGACCAGGTGCAGCCCGGTGGAAGCGGGCCCCGTCGTCACGGCGTCGCCCCAGTGCTCGGCGATCGCGTCCACGAGACAGTCGCGCGAGCGCGCGTAGAACTGGCGCGCCTGCCGCAGGAACGTCGCGAAGCGGCCGCTGGCGATGAACTCCGCGAGCACCGCCTGCGGCAGCGGCGACCACGAGCCGCTCGCCACGCGCCGCGCGGCGGCGAACGCGCGCGTCCAGTCGCCGGGCAGGATCAGGTACGCCAGGCGCAGGCCGGGGAACAGCACCTTGTTGTACGTGCCCACGTACAGCACGCGGCCGTCCGGCCTCAGCGACTGCAACGCCGCGATCGGGCGGCCGTCGTGGCGGAACTCGCTGTCGTAGTCGTCCTCGATCACCCACACGTCGCGCTCGTCGGCCCAGCGCAGCAGCTCGAGCCGACGGGCCAGCGTCATCTCCACGCCGAGCGGGTACTGGTGCGACGGCGTCACGTACACGAGCCGCGCCCGCCCGCGCCGCGGCAGCGCCGACGTGACGAGCCCGTGCGCGTCCACGGGCACGGGCGCCACCCGCGCGCCCGCGCCGAGCAGCGCCGCGCGGGCGCTGCGATACCCCGGGTCCTCCATCAGCACGGTGTCGCCCGGGTCCAGCATCACGCGCGCGGCGAGGTCGATCGCCTCCTGCGTGCTGCCCACCACGAGCACCTGTTGTTCGCTGCAGCGCAGGCCGCGCGTGAGCGAGGCGTGGTGCGCGATCTCGCGGCGCAGCTCGGGCAGGCCGAGCGGATCCGACGGCACGAGCAGCGACGTGCCCGCGCGCCGCGCGCGGCGGGCGAGCAGCCGCGTCCACGCCTGCAGCGGGAAGCGCTGCAGGTTCGTGGCGCAGAGCCCCGTCGTGGTGTCGCCGTCGATCTCGACGCGGCCGAGCGCGAGCAGCGACTCGCCGCGCCGCGACAGGCGCACGCGGCGCGGCGGCGCCTCGCTCGCGGGGAACACGGTGGCGCGCGCGGCCGGCGCGAACGGCGCCGCCTCGCCCACCGACGCCGACACCACGGTGCCCGCGCCCACCCGGCGCTCGACGAAGCCCTCGTCCACGAGCTGCGCCATGGCCGCCTCCACCGTGTTGCGCGACACGCGCAGGTCGGAGGCGAGCGTGCGCGCCGACGGCAACCGCGTGCCGGGCGCGAGCTGGCCCGACAGCACGTGCGCGCGGAGCTGGCGGTAGAGCCGGCGGTAGAGCGGAGCGCCGTCGTCACCCGGGCGCGAGACCATGCGGATTTCGCGGGCGAGCGAACGGCCCGTGCGTTGCGGCAGGGAGGTCATGGCGCCGAGCATACCCCGGCATTGGCCCCGGCCCGGTGCCATTTCGTCGACCATGCCTGGGGCCATTCGACCGGTGGCCCGGGAGCGACCCGCCCGGGAATGGTCCCTACGACCTCGACGAAGTGGCGCTGGCGAGGGCGCCGATCCGTACGCATGCTGGGCGCGTTTCCCCGTCCACCCACCTTTCCGGAGGAACTCATGCCCGTGTCCCTGCAGCACGCCGTGCTGGCCACGCTCGACGCACCCGTCGCCGCACACCCGCTTCGCGTGCCGCCGCCGGCGGCCGACGAACACGATCCGTACTACGCGCGCTACATCGCGCTCGTACCCGCGGGCGACCTGGCGCCGCTGCTGCGCCGGCAGGTGGATACCCTGCACGAACGCTTCGGCGCGATGCGTCCCGAGCAGGCCGAGTTCGCCTACGCCCCGGGCAAGTGGACGCTGAAGGAGGTGCTCGGGCACGTCACCGACACCGAGCGCCTGTTCACGTATCGCGCCCTGAGCATCGCCCGCGGCGACGCCGCGCCGTTGCCGGGCATGTCGCAGGACGAGTGGATGTCCGGCGCGCCGTTCGCGGGGCGCTCGCTGCCCTCGCTGCTGGCCGAATGGACTGCGGTGCGTGCGGCCACGATCGCGTTCGTGGACGGACTGCCCGCCGACGCCTGGACGCGCCGCGGCGTGGCCTCCGAGCGGCCGTTCAGCGTGAACGCGCTGCTGCACGTGGTGGCCGGCCACGTGGAGTACCACCTCGCCCACACGCGCGAGACGTACATGGGCGCGAAGGGCTGGCCGGCGTAGGGCCCGTTCGGAGCGGTCGGCGCCGGCGGCGCGCTCACGCCGCCGGCG
>JBGAOB010000108.1:0-13352 GCA_044222045.1 Candidatus Eiseniibacteriota bacterium | reverse complement strand
CGCCAGGTACGTGACGTCGGGCGCGAACAGGTCGGCGAGCACGCCGCTCGCCCGATACGGCACCACGTTCAGCACCGCTCCCGGCGCGAGACCCACGGCCACGAACGAGCCCGCCAGGAGCAGTCGCAGCGACTCGCGCACCACCGAGGGCGTGGGCGGATGGCGCAGCGCCGGGTCGGTGAGCCCCAGGTGCTCCAGGCGCTCGCGGTACGCCACCACGCGCCGCCACAGGCGGTAGAGCCGCGTCGGGTCGGTGGTGCGGAAGTGCTCGACGCTCGCCGCCAGCCCGCGCGACAGCGCGAAGTCGGCCGTGGCCGGCAGCGCGCCGCGCAGGTCGTCCATGTAGATGCGCTCGATGTCGCGCACCAGTTCGGAGAGCGCCGCGTCGGGCACGCGCAGGATGCGGCGCGCGATCGCATGCTGAAGCTCGAGCGTCAGCGCACGTACCGCGCCCTCGCCGTCGGTCGCCGCCTGCGCCGCGAACGGCGCCAGGTCGAGCGGCCGCCCCACCGACACGACGACGTCCGAACGGAATGCGCTGCGCTCCGCCAGGTGCAGGCCCACCGGCACCAGCGCGAGCTGGCCCGGGCGGCGCTCCTCCTCGCCGAGCGCCAGCCGCGCGGCGCCCGTCTTGAGCGGCAGCACCTCGCGGTCCGTGACGCTGACGCCCTCCGGGAACACCGCCACCGCGCCACCGCGAGCGAACAACTCGTGGCACGCGCGGAACGTGTCGTCGTTGCGCACGACGCGCTCGGGCTCGTCCTCGCGGCGGTACACCGGCAGCGCGCCGAACAGGCGCAGCAGCAGCCCGCGCGGCCACGGCCGGAACAGTCCCGAGTGGGCGAGGAAGTGCAGGCGCCGCGGCAGCGCCACGCCCAGCAGCAGCACGTCGGCGATCGACGCCGGGTGGTTCGCGACCACGAGCAGCGGCCCGCGCGCGGGCACGCGGTCGGGCTTGAGCACTTCGATCCGCCGGAAGTAGCTGCGCACCGCCACCCGCACGACCACGCGGAGAACGCGGTAGACCGCGGCCGGGAGTACATCGAGCAGTCGCACGACCCGAGGGTAGCATCCGCTCGCCGAACCGCCGCGCGTCCGCGACGCCCGCATGCCGGACCCGAGCCTGCCGAACTGGCGGCGTCCCCCACCCCGGCCTGACAGGCCGTCCGCTCGCGTGACGCGCCCGAGGTGCGGCCGCGTCGGGAGGGGTGCCGCCTCGCCGCGCCAGTCGCGGCCCGCGGCGCGGCCTCCGCGCGGAGCGTGCGAGGCCGGGACGGGAACGCCGCATGCGAACGCGATCGTGGGAGGTCCGCCATGCCCACCACGCTCCCACCGGCGCGCGCCCGCCCGGCGACGTTCGCGCGCACGCGGCACATCGCGTCCGTGCTCGCCCGCCACGGCCTGGGCTGGCTGCTGGACTCGGCCGGGCTGCCCCCGCCGCTCGCCACGTTCGCGCACGTGCACCGCCCGTCGCTCACGCAGGGTCGCCGGTTGCGGCTGGCGCTCGGTGAACTCGGCGCCACGTTCGTGAAGCTCGGGCAGATGCTGAGCACGCGACCCGACCTGCTGCCCGACGACGTGATCGAGGAGCTGTCCCACCTGACCGACGATGCACCCCCCGTGGCATGGGACGCCGTGCGCGCGGTGGTCGAGCGCGAGCTGGGCGCTCCGCTCGAGACGCACTTCGCGTCGTTCGACGCCCACCCCCTGGCCTCGGCGTCGATCGGCCAGGTGCACGCGGCCACGCTGCCGGACGGCCGCGAGGTCGTGGTGAAGGTGCAGCGCCCGGGCGTGGAGGCGCAGATCGAGCAGGATCTCGAGATCGTGCGCGTGGCCGTGGACTGGGCGTCGACGCACACCGAGTTGGGCCGGCAGTACGACCTCGGGGTACTGCACGAGGAGTTCGCGCGCACGATCCGTGAGGAGCTGGATTACCGGCTCGAGGCGGCGAACGCCGACCGCCTGCGCACGGCGCTGTGCCGGGACGCGATCGTGCGCATTCCGGACGTGTACCCGTCGCACAGCACGCGGCGCGTGCTCACGCTGGAGCGACTGGGCGGGCTGCGCCTCACGGACGGCGCCGCGCTCGACCGCGAACGCATCCCGCGCCGCGCGGTGGCGGAGAACGCGGTGCGGCTGTTCCTGCGGCAGGTGTTCGAGGTCGGCTGCTTCCACGCCGACCCGCACGTGGGCAACTTCTTCGTGCGCCCCGACGGCTCGCTCGTGCTGCTGGACTTCGGCATGGTGGGCCGCGTCTCGCCCGAGCTGCAGGAGCGGCTGCTCGCCACCGGGCTCGCGGGCGTGCGCCGCGACGCGGAGGCGCTGACCGACGGGCTGTTCTCGCTCGGGCTCGTCAGCCGCATCGAACGCCCCGACGCCGTGCGCCGCGACGTCGAGCGGCTGCTCGAACGCTACGCGGGCCTGAGCGTGCACCAGCTGGCCGCGGCCGACGTGGCGCGCGAGTTCACCGATCTCGCGTTCCGTCACCGGCTGCAGCTCCCGGGCGAGCTGGCGCAGATGGTGCGCGTGCTCGTGATGAGCGAGGGGCTCGGGCTGCGCGTGGACCCGGAGTTCCGGTTCTTCGAGTTCGCCGCGCCGTTGCTCAAGCACGAGTGGGCGCGCCGGCACACGCCGCGCGCGCTGCTGCAGCGCGGCTTCCGCATCGTGGAGCAGGTGGCGGAGGCGCTGCCGCTGCTGCCGCGCCGCCTGGAGCGGCTCGCCCGCCGCGCCGAGCAGGGCGAGTTCGACCTGCGCGTGAAGCACGAGGGACTGGAGGAGTTCTCCGACGAACTCGAGCGCATGACCCGCCAGCTCGCGCTCGCGATCCTGCTCGGCTCCACGATCGTCGCGCTGGGCCTGGCGATGGTGGTGGTGCACCCGGCCGGGCTCACACGCGTGGCCGGTGGCGTGCTCGCGGTGGCGTTCGGGGCCTCGCTCGTGCTGGGCATCCTGTTGCTGCTCAGCATCTGGCGACCCGGAAGGAGGCACTGACCGTCCCGGCCCCGCGGTGCGATACGGCACCTGGAGGCTGCGATCCCGGGCCGCGCCACCGGGCCCCGAGCGGCGAATATCCACTGTTCCCGGGCACCTCGTCCGCTATCATCCCCCCTCGCTCCGGCCGCGGCAGCGCGGGTGGGGTGTGGATGCGGATCCACCCGGGATGGGAGCGACGCGGGATGTTGGCTCGTCGATTACGACAATTCGGACAGATGCTGGGCCCCGGCGCCCTGCCCAGCCTGCGCGTGACGCCGTTCCCGTGGCGTGAGCCGCAGGTGCTCCGATACCCGCTGTCCCACGCGCTCGACGACCCGGACGGCCACGGCGGCTACACCCGCCTCTATCGCTTCGACGACCGCGGCGTGCCGTACAGCGAGACCGCGGCGGGCCCCCTCTACGACCCGCTCGTGGTGGCGCGCTACGGCATCCGGATGCACGCCGTGTCCGGCGAACGCGGCGACGCCGAAGCCGCGCGGCGCGCGCACGGTGCGCTCGAGCCGCTGCTCGCCTCCGCCGCCGCCACCGGCGCGTGGGGCCGCGCGTCGCGCGCCGACGCGATGTCGACCGAACGGCCCTCCGCGCTGGTGCAGGGCGTGGGATTGTCGGCGCTCGTCCGCCTGACGCACGGCGCTCCGGGCCCGCGTGTGCGCGACGTCATCGAGCGGGCGTTCGCGCGGCTCGCCGCGCCCGTCGAGCAGGGCGGCACCGTGTCGCGGCTGGACGGCGGCGCGTTCCTGGAGGAGTACCCGTCGTCGCCGCCGTCGCACGTGCTGAACGGCGCGATCTACGCGCTGTGCGGCCTGTACGACCTGGAGGACGCGCTCGGCCACGCCGCCGCCGGTGCGCTGGCGCGCGACGTGGAGCGCACGCTCGAACGCGCGCTGCCGCGCTTCGAGGCCGCGCTCGGCTGGTCGCGCTACGCGCTGTGCCTGAAGCGCCACGCCCTGCTGTCGAGCGCGCACTACCACCGGCTGCACGTGAGCGGCCTGCGACTGCTCGCCGGCCGCACCGGGCGCGAGGTGTTCGCACGCACGGCCGACCGCTGGGAGCGCACGCTGCGGTCGCCGTGGCGGCGCACGCCGATGGCGCTGCTCAAGGCGTGCGAAGTGATGTTCGAAGGCCGCGTCATGGACGCCCACGCGGGCGGAGCCTGAGATGGGCCCGGTCGAGATCGAGCGCAAGCGGGCGGCGGCGGCCTCGCGGCCGTCGGTCGCCTACGTGACGACCCTCTTTCCGACCATGGCGAGCTTCCTCGAGAACGAGGTGCGCGGCTTGATCGAGCGCGGCGTCGACGTGCACGTGTACACGCTGAGGCCGCCCGACACGCACCACCAGCCCGAGCACGAGGACCTCGTGCCGCACACGGAGTGGCTCGGCCCGGTGTGGTCGCTGGAGGCGTGGGCCGCCGTGTTCCACTGGCTGGTCCGAAGACCGCGCGAACTGCTCGGCACGGTCGTGGCCATGCTGTGGGCCTCGCGCGGAAGCGCCTACGCGATGCTCGGCCACGTCGCCTACCTGCCCGCCGGCGCGCGGCTCGCGTCGCTGGTCGAGCGTCGCGACGTCCCGCACCTGCACGGCGCGTGGGCGCACTTCCCCGCCAGCGTGGCGCTGCTCGCCGCGCGCCTCACCGGCCGCTCGTTCAGCATGGCCGGCCACGCCGGCTCCGACCTGCGCCGCACGCAGGCCTACCTGGGGCACAAGGCGCGCGCGGCGCGCTTCGTGACCACCTGCGTGGAACGCAACGCGGAACTGCTGCGCACGCTCGCCGGCCCCGGCGCGCGCATCGAGTGTCACTACCACGGCGTCTCCACCGAGCGCTTCGACGGCCGGGGGCGCTCGCCCGCGGGCACGCCGCTGCTGCTGGCCGTGGGGCGGCTCGCGAGCACGAAGGGCTTCGACGTGGCGATCGAGGCGCTCGCGGTGCTCGCCGCGCGCGGCCCGCGTCCCACGCTGGTGCTGATCGGCGACGGGCCCGAGAAGCAGCGCCTGCAGCGGCTCGCGCAGGAGCGCGGCGTGGCCGCGCAGGTCGTCTTCGAGGGCGAGCTGCCGCAGCCGAAGCTGGTGCCGCTGTACCGGCGCGCGTGGATGATCGTGGCGCCGAGCCGCGAGCTGCCGAACGGTCGCTGCGACGGCATCCCGAACGTGATCACCGAGGCCATGGCCATGGGCGTGCCGTGCGTGGGCACGCGCGCGGGCGGTCTCGACGAGATCGTGGTGGACGGCGAGACCGGCCGGCTGCTCGAGCCCGAGGATCCCGCCGGGCTCGCCGCCGCGATCGAGCAGCTGATCCGCGAGGACGAGCGGCGCGAAGCGATGGGCCGGCGCGCCCGCGCGCTGGTGCGCGAGCGCTTCGACAGCCGCCGCAACTTCGAGCAGCTCTACGAGCGGTTCCGGGCGTGCATCGGCGCCGGGCCCGCGGGAGCCCCGGTGCCCGCGACGCGGCGGGTGGACTCCGCTCCCGCGCCGCGGACCGCCGAACCGGCCACCGTCAGCGAAGCCGCAGCGCGCGACTGACCGCCGTGTCCGCGCCCTGCCGCGCGCGCACGAACACGAGCCCGCTCGCGCCGTCGTCGCAGCGCACGCTCACCTCGCCTGCGAAGCCGGCCGGCACTTCGAACACGGCGCGGCCCAGGCGACGGCCCGCGACGTCGAACACACTCATGTCGATGGGACCCGCGACGCGCGTGACGAGCGTGGCGCGCACGTCCGCGGGGCCGGCGCGCAGCGCCCGCAATGCGAGCGCACCGGGTGCCGGCGGCGCGACGCTCGCGACGGGCCCCTCGACCGCGAACCGCGCGAGGCGGATCCCCGACGCGCCCGACACGAACGTGCCCAGCGTGAACGCGGCGAAGATGCCACCGTTGCCGTCGGGCGCGAGTTGCGCGCCGTCGTTGTTCATGATGCCGGGCCACAGGTCGAGCCCCGGTCCGTCCGTGAAGGGCTCCGGCGGCGCCGGCGTGGCCCAGCCCGCCGGCTGCGAGCCGTCGAGCCGCAGGCAGTTGGCGAGACCGTCGCCGTCGCAGTTGAAGTGTGCGCACATCCAGATGCGGAAGCCGCTCGCGAACAGCGCGCCGCCGCCGACCAGCGCGTTCGCGCGATGCGTGCCGGAGACCTCGAGCGGCGTCGCCCAGCCGGGAGCCACGGTGCCGTCGGCCAGCCAGCGCTGCCCCACCAGCACGGGGTACGGCTGAACCGCGTCTCCCGACTGCCAGATCACGACCGCGCCGCCGGCGCCGTCGGCCACGAGCAGAGGGAACTGTTCCGTACCCACGAAGAACGGCGAAGCCGGCGTGGAGATCGGATCCACCACCGCGCCGCCCGCGGGCCAGGCCGGATCCAGCTCGGGCATCGCCGTGGTGTGGGTCAGACGCAGGTCGCCCTGCTGCACCGCGACGTACGCACCCCCGGCACCGTCGGGCGCCACGGGCGCGGGGCTCGTCACGCCGTAAGGCGCGGCGTCACCCACCACGAGATCGGGAAGCTGCCAGTCGGGCGTGCGCGCGAGATTCGCGCCGAGTCGTGCGAGCTGGATCGGCATGGGCCCCGGGTCGGCCGGCAGGGTCGCGTACGTGAGCCACCAGCCGCCGGCGGGATCGGCGACGAGGTCGGGAAACTGGAACGTGTCGGTGGATCCGGCCTCGCGCGCGACGATCACGCGACCCAGGGCGGAGAACCCGGAAGCGTTGGCGCCGGTGGCGAGCACCTTCTGCGCGCAGATCGACGAGCCGAATCCCACGCTGGCCCGCCGGTCGCGCCACACCATCACCGCCGCGCCCGAGCCGTCGGCCAGCAGCTTGGGCGTCGCCTGGCCCGGTCCGCTCGTGACCGCGCGCCCACCGGCGGTCCAGCCCGCGGGAATCGCACCGTTCGCGCCGATGCGCCCCACCATCAGCCGCGCCGAGTCGGCCGGGAAGCCGACGGTCCACATCACGTACGCGCCACCGCTGCCGTCGGGAACCATGCCCTGCGCGGTCACCTGCGCGGTGGTGAGCGGCACGCCTTCCGCCGGCCAGCCCGGAGCCGGTGCGCCATCCGCGCCGATGCGAAGCACGTAGATACCCGTGGGCCCGAGCACGTTGCTGAACGACACGAGCGCCCCACCGGCGCCATCGGCGACGACGCGGGGCGAGTAGGCGCCATCCCTCACGAGCACGCCGCCGGGCGGCCAGTCCGCCAGCGCGAGCGGCGCGAAACACGAGAGAGCCGCGACGACGACCAGCAGCAGCGAAGGCAGGCGACGCATGGAGATCACCCCGGGCAGCAACACGAGGCCGCGATCCGCGCGGTCGCGGCGGGCGGGGGAAGCCCGAACCGGCGAAGCGTAACGCGCTGCGAGGGCGCTTCTCCACGTGGGAATTCCGGCGCGCGTGCCGTTCACGCGGCGAGGCCCGTCGGCGACCGACCGGGCCGCCGCCCCCCGGGCCGGATCGCCCACTCGGAGCGCATCGCCCGGGGACCGCGGGCGCCGCGAACGACTGGTACCGGGAGAGGGACTCGAACCCCCACGGGCCGAAGCCCAGCGGATTTTAAGTCCGCTGCGTCTGACCAGTTCCGCCATCCCGGCACCACGGTGTCGCCCTTCGCGGCCGCGTGGGCCGCGTGCACTCCCCCGCTCCGAACACGAACGCCCGGAGTCTCGATCGAGACCCCGGGCGTTCGCGTCGCGCGCGGTGCGTCAGTGCCCGTGGCCGCTGCCGCCGGCTAACGCCTCGGTCACCTGCACGGTCGGGTACTTGCTGAGGAAGCCCTGCACGCACCAGCCGAACAGGCCCAGGAAGCCGATCGTCACGCCCATCTCGGCGGGGCCGATCCACACCTCGTTCGGGTTCAGCGACGGCATCACCAGCACGTGGCGCTCGAGCCACATGCCGGCCATGACCAGGATCGAGAACGAGCCGAGCAGCATGGGATTGGTCTTGGACGTCTTGTTGAGCATGCCCAGGAACGGGATCGCGAACACCATCGCGAACACCGTGAAACCGAGCGGACGCCACGGGTTCTCCATGCGCAGGAACACCCACCACGTCTCTTCGGGCAGGTTCGCGTACCAGATCGGCAGGTACTGCGACCAGAACAGGTAGCCCCAGAACACGGCCCACGCGAACACGAGCTTGCCGATGTCCCAGAACATGTTCGAGCTGATGTAGCTCTCGAGCCGGTACTTCGTGCGCAGCTGCGTGGCGAGGAACGCGACCATGCACAGGCTGGTCAGGAACGCGCCCGCGTAGCAGAACCAGCCGAACAGGCCGCTCGTCCAGTTCGGCGTCAGCTCCATGATGAAGTCCCACGCCATCACGGTGTAGAACACCACGAACGACAGCGCGATCTGCGGCGCGAGGTGCGACGCCTCGTGCGAGTACCACTTGCGCTCGGCCTCGTCGCCCTTCCAGCCGCTCGTCAGCTTGTCGTACTCGCCCTTGAGCTCCGAGGGCACGTGCGGCTTGAGCAGCGCGGCGTCCATGCGCAGCGACGCGCGCACGAGCTTGCTCGCGAGCCACCAGAACAGCAGCAGGCCGCCGAGCGTGCGGATCACCAGGAACGGCACGTTCAGGAACGGCGCCTGGCGCGCCTCCACGTGATGCGTCCAGGGCAGGTAGGTCCAGATGCCGCCCGCCAGCAGCACCACCATGGTGCCGATGCCCACGGGCAGGTACGACGAGAACGACTCGCCCAGCCGCAGCATCGGGCCGCCCCAGCGACCATTCGTCAGGCGGATCGCGGCGGCCAGCGTGACGCCGCCCATCGCGATGCCGAGCCAGTAGAGCGTGTTGATCGCCCACGAGCCCCACGCGCGCAGCGGATTCGTCATCAGCAGGAACGCGAACGACACCACGCCCACCAGGAAGCACGCCATCCAGATCTGGCGCTTCCGGGCGTTCGGCCGGACGGGCAGCTTGCCGGCGATGTCCTTGAGTACGGCCTCGTGCGTTGCGCTCATCGCGGACTCGTTCTCTGCTGCTCGCGGATGTAGTTGAGGATGTCCCACGCGTCGTGCGCGGACACCGCGTTGCCGTAGCTCGGCATCACCACGCCACCGTGGCGCATGTACTGGTAGATGTAGCCGTCCTTGCGTTCGCGCGTCATCTGCGCGAGCAGGTCGGGCGGCGGCATGAACGACGCGGCCACCGGGCCGTCACCGGCCATCGTCTTGCCGTGGCACGGCGTGCACACGCGGTGGAACAGCGAGTCGCCGCGCACCACGGACTCGGGCGTGGGCGGAATCGGGTTCACCAGCTTCGCGGCCGACAGGTCGTACGGCGCCTCGTCCACGTACACGTCGCGGCCCACCGTGGGCACGGCGAGCGAGTCGGGCGAACGGTAGGCGGACTTCCAGTTGGCGAGCGGGTCGCCGCGCTGCGGGTCGATCACGATCGTCTGGCGCATGTCCCGGAGCGGGAAGTACGACAGGTGCGTGAGCGACTGCTTGAGATCGGCGCAGCCCTGCTGCACCGAGATGCTGAGCGTGGCGAGGAACGCCGCCAGCGTGACCCACCTAAGCGCCATGGACGTGCACCTCTTCGGCTCCGTGGCCCTTCATCATGGACTCGACGCGAGCCCGGTCGTCCTTGCCGCACGGCACCCAGATGCCGATGCGGTCCTCCTGGAAGCGCGGATCGTACGGCGCCACCGGCCTCACCTCGGGCAGGCGCGCCAGCGCCAGCATGCCGAGCAGCGTGGCGAGCCCGGCGAGAAGGATCATCGACTCGTAGCCGATCACCACGAAGCCCGGGATCGAGATCAACTCCTTGCCGCCGGTCACGAGCGGGTACGAGAGCACGGTGTAGATCGCCAGTGCGAAGCCGCCCGTGCAGCCCAGCAGGCCGCCGGTGAACGTGACCCAGCGCACCAGCGACGGGCCCTGCTCCATGGCGTGCTCGATGTCGTGGTACGGCACCGGCGAGTACACGTGCATGCGCTTGCCGAAGCCCGCCCCGCGCAGCGCCTTCACGGCGTCGCACGCGTCGTCCACGTACTGGTAGATGCCCATGACGCCGTCGAACCGGGGGGCGGGGGGCGTGAGCAACTTCGTGATCAGGCCCAGCATCAGTGCTTCCTCCGCATCGGCGGCGGCAGCGTTTCCTTGATCTCGGCGATCGAGAAAGCGGGCAGCGCCTTGATGAAGATGAGGAAGAACATGAAGAACCACGCGAACGAACCCACGATCAGCGCGACTTCCGTCCACGCCATCTTGTACGGGTACCAGTTCGCGGGATTGAACGAGCGATAGAGCGTGGTCACGATGATCGTGAAGCGCTCGAACCACATGCCGATGTTCACGAAGATGCACAGGATGAACATCGCCAGCATGTTCCGGCGGACCGGCTTGAACCACAGGACGAGCGGGATGATCACGTTGCACGTGGCCATGATCCAGAACGCCCACCAGTAGTGGCCGAACGCGCGCGAGAAGAACAGGTCGCGCTCGAACTTGTTCGGCCCGATCCAGGCCATGAAGATCTCGGTCAGGTACGAGTACCCGACCATCGTGCTCGTCAGCAGCACGAGCTTGGCGAGCTTCTCCATGTGATCGAGCGTCACGATGTGCTCGAGCTTGAAGATCTTGCGGATCGGGATCAGCAGGTTGATCACCATCGCCACGCCCGAGAAGATCGCGCCGGCCACGAAGTAGGGCGCGAACAGCGTGGAGTGCCAGCCGGGGTTCAGCGCCATCGCGAAGTCCCACGACACGACGCTGTGCACCGAGAACACGAGCGGCGTCGCGAGCGCGGCGAAGAACAGGTACGCGCCGTAGTAGTGCTTCCACTGGTAGTTCGCGCCGCTCCAGCCGAACGACAGGATCGTGTAGAGCAGCTTCATCAGCGGGTGCTTCGTGCGGTCGCGCAGCGCGGCCACGTCGGGGATCAGGCCCACCAGGAAGAAGATGCTCGAAACGGTCAGGTACGTGTTCACGGCGAACACGTCCCACTCGAGCGGCGAGCGGAAGTTCGCCCAGATCTGGCGCTGGTTCGGGTACGGGAACAGCCAGTAGTCGAACCACGGGCGGCCCGTGTGGATGGCCGGGAACATCGCGGCCGTCAGCACGCCGAACACGGTCATCGCCTCGGCCACGCGGTAGACGGCGCGGCGGAAGTGCGAGCGGAACAGGAACAGCACGGCCGACACCAGCGTGCCGCAGTGCGCGATGCCGACCCAGAACACGAAGTTCGTGATGTCGACGGCCCACATGACGGGCCGCATGAAGCCCGACGTGCCCCAGCCCTGCACGATCAGGTTGCGCACCGCGGCCAGCGCCACGGCGAGCACCGCCAGGTCGAGCAGGAACACCGCCCACCAGATCTTGCCCGGCAGGCCGATGATCCCGAGCACGTCGTCGTTCAGCGACTTCGCCGTGATCGGGCGGTGCTCGGCAGGATCGCCGCCGTGGCCCACGGATTCCACCGTCGTCGTCGTCACGCGTGCGCCTCGTTGGCCAGGGTGTCGCGCGTCACCCGCTGCAGGTACGTCACGCCCGGCTTGGTGTTGAGTTCCTCGAGCACCCAGTACTTGCGCTCGCCGTACGACTTCTGGTGCACGGCGCTTTCGGCGTCGAGCAGGTCACCGAACGTGATCGCCTGCGTCGGGCACGACTGCTCGCACGCCGTCTGGATCTCGCGGTCGCGCAGCGGCCGGTTCTCGTCGCGGGCGTTGCCCTTGCCCTCGAGGATGCGCTGGATGCACATCGTGCACTTCTCCATGACGCCCTTGGAGCGCACGGTCACGTCGGGATTGAGCTGCCAGTTGAGCGGTGCGGGGAACGCGAACGTCGGCTTCTCCGTGGCGGAGTAGTCGAAGAAGTTGAACGCACGCACCTTGTACGGGCAGTTGTTGGAACAGTACCGGGTGCCCACGCAGCGGTTGTACACCTGCGCGTTGAGGCCCTCGGGATTGTGATAGGTCGCGTACACGGGGCACACGATCTCGCACGGTGCGTCGCTGCAGTGCTGGCACATCATCGGCGTCAGCCGCACGTCGATCGCGCCCGGCGCCACGCGCTCCTCGAAGCGGTCGATGCGGATCCACGCCATGTCGCGGCCGCGCATCACGAGGTCGGGGCCGACCACCGGGACGTTGTTCTCGGCGTAGCACGCCACGACGCAGGCGGCGCAGCCGGTGCAGGCGTTCAGGTCGATCGCCATCGCCCAGCGGTGCTTCGCGTTCGCGTAGCTGCCGACGTCGACGGGATCCGACTTCGGGCTGCGCGCCTTGATGTCGCTCTCGAACGCGCTGATCGCGTGCGCGGGCTTCTTGTATCCGTCCGGCCGCTGCAGGGGCTCGGTGTGCTTGCCGGGCTTGGTCATCAGCGGGATCGGATACAGCGCGCCGTCGCCCGCCGGGTAGTGCCCGTCGAAGTCCTCGTGATGCGGGCCCTTCTCGACCACGTCGCCGCGCGCCATGCCGCTGGCACGCACCGCGTTGCCCGAGAGCAGGTCCGCGACCGGGATGATCTGCGCGATCTCGCGACCGTGCTGGTCCTTCTCGGCCTGCTGCAGATAGAGGCCCATCGCCTTCGAGCCGCGCGCGAGCTTCGCGGTCGCGCCCTGATAGGCGAGCGCGCCCGACGCCGCGTCGGTGCCCTGCGGCACGAGCGCGACGGCGTTGACGCCGCGGCCCTTCGCGTAGCGGCCGTACTCGGTGTGGCCCTGGCCCAGCGCGAGCGCGACGACGTCCTTGCGCACGCCGGCGTAGACGTAGGCGGGCACTTCGACGTGACCGGCGGAGGTCTCGATGCGGACGGCGTCGCCGTTGCGCACGCCGAGCGACTTCGCGGTGTCGGGATGGATCTCGGCCCACGAACCCCACACCGACTTGCTCGTCATGTCGGGGAGTTCCTGCAGCCACGGACGGTTCGCACCGCGACCGTCGTAGAAGTTGCTCGACGGCGTCACGACCAGCGCGACCTGTCCGGCCGGGAGCGCGGCGACCGCGTCGAACGCGGGCGCGCCGTTCCAGCGCGGGCTCGCCGCCGCCGGGGTCTCCCACACGCCGCCGGCCTTGAGCGATTCGATCCAGAAGTTGTCGAAGTCGCGGCCATTGCCGAAGCGCGCGTGCAGCGGCTTCCACTGCTCCTTGAGGTAGTCGAGCCACGTCGCCGGCCACGTACCGACGCCCGCGGAGGTCGCGAGCAGGATCAGCGCGTCGCCCGTGGGCTTGGCGTCGAACATCGGCAGCGGCTTCATCGCCGGCTGCATCAGCGAGTAGACGCCCTTCGTGCCCCGCTCGTCGCCGAAGCTCTCGAGGTGATGCACGCTCGGCAGCACGTAGTCGCAGAGCATCGTCGTCTCGTCCTTCACGGACGAGAGCGAGACCTTGGTCGGCACCTTCGCGAACGCGTCGGCGAAGCCCGCCCACCTGGG
>JBGAOB010000107.1:0-13874 GCA_044222045.1 Candidatus Eiseniibacteriota bacterium | reverse complement strand
GTGTTCGGGCCCAGCGCGCGCTCGCGTGCGGCTGGACTTCTTGCGCCACTGCGTTCAGCGTCGCGCGTCGTCGCGCCGCAACGGTTCGCTCTTCGCTCCCACCCGGAGGATCGCCGTGCCCATGGAACGTCGAGCCCTGAACCCGAGATCGCTCCCCGACACGATCCCCTACGGCTTCAGCCAGGCGATCCTCAGCCACGGCGGCTGGCGCGTGCACCTGTCGGGGCAGGTCGGCGTGAACGCCGAGGAACGCACCGTCGGGCCGAACCTCGAGAGCCAGACGCGCGCCGCGCTGGACAATGTCGAAGCGCTGCTGCGGGAGCTGGCCGGAAACCTGTCGAACGTGGTGATGTTGCGCATCTACATCGTCGAGTCGGCACGCGGTGACCAGCGCTTCATCGGGCATGCCTTGCGCGCACGCTTCCCGGTCGACCCGCCAGCCACGTCGTGGATCGTGGTGAACGGGCTCGCCGATCCGGAATGGCTCGTCGAGATCGAAGCGGAAGCGGTGGTGCCCGAACAGGAGCCCCGCACATGAACATCGAACGCTTCACCGGCGCCGCCGTCGGCCGCAGCCGCAGCGTCGCGTACGCCGGGCTCGTGTGGACCGTGTCGAACGCGCGCGACACGAGCGCGGACTTCGTCGCGCAGGTGGACGAGACGCTCGCGCTGCTCGACGCGTCGCTTGCGGAAGCCGGCTCCAGTCGCGAGCGGCTGCTGTCGGTGCAGGTGCTGCTGGTGGACATCGCCGACCGCGATGTGTTCGACGCGCGCTGGCGTGCGTGGATCGGCCCCGACCCCGCGCACTGGCCACAACGCGCGGTCTACGGCGCGCCGCTCGCGCCGGGGCTCCTGATCGAGATCATCGCCACGGCGGCGCGGCCGTAGCGCGGCGGCGACCTTCGGTCTGGGAGCCGACACCGTGAACACCCCGCTCTCCCGCTGCCGCCGCGTCGCCGCCACCGCGATCGTCGCGATCGTGGCGGGCGTGCACGCGTTCCGGCTCGGCGCGCGATTGTCGGGCAACGCGCACCGGCTGTACGACGCGTACGCGTCCGACGTGATCGTGCCGCTGGCCGCGTACTTCATGCTGGCGCTGGGGGCACACAACCTGCCGGGGCTGCGCGGCTGGAAGGCGAAAGCGCTGGTCGTGCTGGCCGTCGCGAGCGGCGCCGAAGCGCTGCAGGCGGCGGGCATCCCGGCGCTCGGTCGCACGTTCGATCCCATGGACTTCGTCATGTACGCGGCGGGAGTCCTGCTGGCGGTGGCGATCGACCGGCTGGTGCTGCCCGCGGCGTGCGGGGATCCGCCGGGCGTCGGCCGCGCACGGGGCTGAGGCGTGGCGCGGGCGGTGAGCCTGCGTTCGGCCGGAATTCCGCACTGGCTTCGCCCGACGGAGCCTCGGTACGATCTTCCGTGCTCCGGGCTGACGGGCCCCGGGGGTTCGATCCATCGACTCACCCCTGACCAGGAGCGACGTATGTCCAAGACCCCCGAACACTTCGACGACCTCGACCGCTTTCGAGGTCACGCGTAAGCGTCGCAAGGGCTACCCGTCCGAGACGCACGTCAAGCGCGGCGACCGAGTCGTGCACGGCCACAAGGAGTTGCTTCCACGAGAAGCTCGGCCGTGAGGACCTGTGCCCGTGCGGTTCGGGCCGGCGCTTTCAAGAAGTGCTGCATGCCGACCGGCCGCTTCGACGGCGTCGATCGTGACGAGTACACCCGTTGATCGAGTCCCCGGCCGACGAGCGATCGTCGACCGGGGCTCCTGCTTCCACCGAGTCGGGGCCACGCCCGGCCGCGCCCCGAAGGCCGCCAACCCCGGGCGGGCGCGTCGATCCGGCCGTGCGGAAACGGGCCCGATCGGCCGATAGTCCGGAGGTCCCGCCGCCGCCACGCGACCCGCGCCGCCCGCAGCGCGCGCCCGCTCGATGAGGAGACCACGCCCGTGTCCTGGCTCGCACTGATCCGCGAACTCGTCCTGGTCGCGCTGTCCATCGTGGGCGGCTGGGCGTCGTGGCGGCTCGCCGGCGCAGCCTCTCCTTCGCTCGCCGTACTGGTGGCGATGGCCCTGCTGGCGGTGTGGCTGGCCCGGCGCTGGGGCATCGACCTCACGATGGCGCTGTAGCGCGAGGCGGCGCCGGAAAGCCGCAACGGCGGCCAGGGTCGCCCCCGACCGCCGTGCGCGTGCGATCGCTACGAGTTCATCCCCCGATGAAGGCTGCAGCCTCGCAGATGCAGCCCGTTTCTCGTTCGCCATCGCGACGTGGGAGGTGCAGCCGGTGGCGGCCCATGCTTCCGCCGTCGACTCCACGCCCGCTGTCCCTGAGTTAGAACGCCAGGCCCTGGAATCCACTGACCAATCCGAAAAAGACGGGTCGAAGGTCATCGGGGCTACTCGATGGTCCACCCGGGTGACGAACGCGGCCCGGCGGGGCCCCAGCGGGGCTGGAGCGTGAGGCTCGCGAGCGGCCGCGCGTGACCGGCGGGCGAGGGGTCGGCCGCCGTTCGCGCGTCGCGGAGCCTGCGGCCGCCCTACGGCAGCCGGATCGTGGCGGTCGGCGACTCGGCCAGCACGTCGTGGCCCTTCATCGCGAACGCCTGCCACAGCATGACCTCGCCGCTCAGCAGGCCCACGGGAAGCTGGCCCGCGACGAGTTCCACGCGGGTCTCCGGCCCCAGGTCGACGCGACCGCGCTCGGCCAGGTCCTGCGCGTAGAAGCGCAGTTCGTAGTGGTCGGCGCCGGTCACGGCCGTCCACGTGAGCGTGGCACGGCCTTCGGTCTGCGACTGGATCTGCGCCCGGAAGCTGCCGGCCGCGTCGCCGCGCATCACGGGCTCGTCGGTGGGCGTGCGGCGCTGGCTCGTGGCCATCCACACGGTGCCCGCCACCAGCACCACGGCGGCCAGCGCGAACGCGGGTCGGAGCGCCGGCGCGAACAGCAGCTCCAGCAGGCCGCGGCGCGGCGCGTCCTTCAGCGCGCGGCGCGGCTCGGTGGTGGCCGCTCCGGGGTCGCCGACGGCGGTCGCGGGCAGGGCGAGTTCGCGATCGAGCGCCTCGGCCAGTCGCCGGTCGGCGTCGGCCAGCCGGGCGCCGGGCAGCGGCTCGGCGGGCGGCTGGGTGAGGAAGTCCTGGTAGGTGGCGAGCAGCGCGCGCGTGCGGGGCGATCGCATCGCCTCGATGCGACGCGGGTCGTCTTCACGGAGGTGCGCCAGTTCGGCGATGTCGCTCACCTCGCGGATGCGATCGTCGTTCACGACAGTCCCCCCCCGCGGCGATCCAGCGCCGCGCGCAGCTTGCGGCGGGCGGTCTGCAGCACGCCGCGGGCGCCCGAGGCGCCACGGAGCTGCATGAGTCGCGTGATCTCGTCCACCGGCAGCCGTTCCACGGCGCGCAGCCAGAGCACTTCCTGCTCACGCGCGTCGAGCACGTCCCGGATCGCCGACATCACGGCCTCCTCCTCGTTGCGGCGGGCCAGTTCCTCGATCGGATCGGGTCCGTCGTCCAGCAACTCGTCGGGGTCCACGGCCTCGTCGCGCCGCAGGCTCCTGCCGCGCAGCGCGGTGAGGCAGCGGTTGCGCGCGATGGCGAACAGCCACGACGAGAAGCGTGCACGCTCCACGAATCTCGGCATGGCCTTCCATGCCGACACGAGAACGTCCTGGGCCAGGTCGAGCGCCAACTCGTGTTCGCGCACGTGGCGGAAGCACCACGCGTACGTCCGCGTGCGGTAGCGCCCGAGCAGTTCCGAGGCGGCCTTGCGACCCACAACTCCGTCGGGATCGCTCTGCACGATCCGGACGAGCTGCTCGTCGGTTTGACCGTCGCCGTGGCTGTTCGTCATTCGAGAAAACGAAGGTCGAGGAGGAAAATCACACGCCGAATGCATCGGCGGTGGGCTGCCGGGCCCGAACGCGGGGCCGCGGGCTCCCGGCGCGCTGGGGAGTTCGGGGTCAGGGCCGGGGAGCGAGGCGGCCCGAAACGCCGACCGGGCGCAAGGTTACTCGCACGCCGGGTTCGCCCACCAGCACGAAGGCCCCCCAGTCCGAGACCGAGGCGGTCTCCGGCCGGGAGCGCAGCGCGAGCTGGGCCTGCCGCAGGGCGGCCGAGGCGGTGAGGCCGCGGGCGAGCCCGGGGTAGAACTCGCGGGTGAAGGCCTCGGCGGCCTCGTCGCGCACGGGCCACTGGGTGGCGATCACGGCGGGCACCCCGGCACTGAGGAACGCGGTCGTCAGGCCGAGCTGGCCCTCGGGCTGGCTCCACGCGCCGGCCGAGCGGCACGCCGACAGCACGGCCAGCCGCGCGGGCAGCCGCAGCCGCGAGATCTCGGCGGCCCGCAGCCACTCGTCCCCGCCGGCGCCGCCCCCCACGAGCAGGCCGCTGCGCCAGGGCTGCTGGTCGTCCCGCGACGCGTGCCCGGCCAGGTGCAGCACCTGGTAGCGCGCCAGGTCGCGCGCGAGGTCGGCGGGCCGCTTCACGTCGCTCGACGAACGCGCGTCGGTGCCGGCATAGCGCGAGGCCAGCCAGCGCACCTCCTGCAGCGCGCCCGGCAGCCGCTGGCCGCGCGCGTTGCGCGCGCCGGCGAACGCGAGCAGCCCGCGCGGCGCCGTGACCGGGGCGCGGCCGCGCAGCTGCACGAACACGGCGGCCGACGGCACGCGCGCGACTTCGGCGCGCGTGAGCAGCGGCGGGCCCCCCGGCGACTCCGGCAGCAGCGAGAACGGGAGTTCGTGCAGCGGCCCGTCCGGCGACACGACCACGCGGCGAGCGCCCGCGAGCGCGTCGCCGAAACCCGGGCACGCGAGCGCCGCCAGCGCCTCGGCGGCGGCGCGCACGGACACCGTGTCGGCGCCCGGCCGTTCGAACAGGCCCGCGGCTCGCTTCAGCGTGTTGCCGAGATCGAAGTAGCCGGGCAGCTCGCGCATGCGGATCTCGCGCGAGGTGACCAGGAACACCACCGACGCTCCGCTGCCCACGTGGTAGTCCAGCAGGACCTCGCCGGGCGCGAGCGCGCGCTGCACGCGGCGCAGCGTCAGCGGCGCTTCGCCTTCCGGCGAGCGCAGCGCCAGGGCGCGCCGCTCCATGCGCTCGCTCAGCGTGAGCGACTTGGCCGCCTGCAGCATCTCGAACGCGCGCGTGGCCCGTGGCGCGCCGGCGGGAACAGACGGTTCGGCGATCAGCGTCGAGATGAGTTCGCCCACGAACGTGCCGGCGCGTGCGCGGAAGGACTCGCGCCACTCGAGGTCGCCGCTGACCGCGCGCCGCTCGCGCCACCGGCCGAGCACGCGGCGGAGCGTCACGAGTGCGCTGTCGAGCCGCCCCTCCGCGCGGAACGCCACGGCGTCAGCCAGGTCCGACCCGTTTTCCTCCATCAACGCGGGGTCACTCCCGGGCGACGCCGACCGCAGCCACTCGCGCGCTTCGCGCGGCCGGTCGAGCTCCGCCAGCGCGAGCACGGCGATGGTGGCCGCACGCTGGCGGAGCGGCGTCGACACGGGGTAACCCGTCATGGCGCGCAGCGATTCGGCGCAGGCGAGCGCGTCCGCCCACCGGCGGCGCACCAGGAACTGGCTGGCCAGCTCCGCGCGCAAGTACTGCCGGGAGCGCGACGACAGGCTGTCGCCCACCACCAGCGCGTCGCGCAGGATGCGCTCGGCTTCGTCGTAGCGCGCTTCGTAGCGTCGCACCACCGACAGCGACAGTCGCGTGTCGGCCCAGTCCTCCAGCGCGCCCCGCGAACGGGCCTCCGCGATCAGCGGCAGCAGGATCTGCGCCGCCGCGTCGGCGCGGCCCAGCTCGAGCAGCGCGTCCACGCGCTGCTTCGCGGCGCCGCGCGCGCCGCTGCGGTCGCCGATCGCGAGGTAGGTCTGCTCGGCCTGCTCGCGCAGCCGCGCGGCGATCTGCGGATCGCCGCGGAACTGCTCGACCTGCGCCAGGTTGAGCAGCGCGTTCGCCAGGGTCTGCTTGAAGTTCGCCGCCGTCGCGTCGGCGATCAGCCGGCGATACTCGGCGACCGAGGCGTCGTAGTCCCCGAGCACGTTCAGCACGTTCGCGAGCCCGATGCGCCCCTCGAGCAGGGCCGGCGTGTCGCCGCACGCCTGCGCCAGCCGCACCGTGTTGCGGTACCCGGCGCGCGCGCGTTGCGTGGCGCCGGAGCGCAAGTCGATGTACGCCAGCCCCATGTGCGCCCACGCCTGGTGCGACAGGTCACGGCGCGATATCGACAGCGCCAGCATCCGGTCGTACATCGGCCGCGCCACCGAGAGTCTCCCCGAGGCGTTCGCGGCGTAGGCCATGTACTGAAGGCTCAGGATCTCGCCGAGCGTGTCGCCCACGGCGCGCGCGGTGCGCTGCGCCTCGGCCAGGTCGGGCTCGCCGGCGCGGTAGTCGCCGCGGAAGGCGCGTGTGCCGCCGCGCTTGACCAGTGCCTGCACCAGCCAGCGACGGTTGCCGCTCGCGCGCTGGGCGGCGACCAGCGAATCGAGGTAGCCCCAGGCTTCGGCCCGGCGCCCGCGCGACTCGAGCGTGTCGAACCGGTCGATCGCGGGTCGGAAGCGGATCCAGTCGGCCGGGATGTGGAACGGCGGCCGTGAGGAGCGCACCTGGGCCCCGGCGGTGCCGGCGGCGCAAAGCACCAGCGCGACGGCCGCCGCGATGCCGAAGCCGGCCGTCCGTCGGATGCGAGGCACGACACGGGGGATCATGGCCCCGACAGTCGCCGAGCCTCCGCGCGGAGGCAAGCCCCTCGTTGTGCGCGGAAGATTGCAGACGGCCCGGCCAACCCGATGCGCGGCAGCGCGAACGCCGCCAGGCGCCCGGACCGGGCCCAGGCCGGAGCCGCGCAACACCTTCCACGCCGCCATCCACAATCTTCCGCGCACCACACGTCGCTTGGGCCCGGCGTGGCGGGGCGGATACACTTTCGCGCCGAAACTCCAACCCCCGTGCCGCCCCGGAGAGTGCATGCCCCGACACGTCATCGAGTTCATCCACGTGCTGCTGGCCTTCTTCTACGTGGGCGCGGTGCTCACCGCGCATCTCAACATGCTCGCCGTCCGCCGCGCCGAAACCTGGGCCGAGAAGGCCTCGCTGCTGGCGGTCAACCGCCGGGCGAGCTTCTTCATCGGCTTCCCGGCGCTGATCCTGCTGGGCCTCGCCGGCAACCTGCTCGCCATGGCCGCGGGCTACCGCATGTCCGACACGCCGACGTTCCGCATCGTGAACGGCCTGTGGCTGGTCAACGTGCTGGTGGCGGCGGTGCTCGACCTGCCGGTCACCGCGCGGCTCGCCACCATCGCGCGCGCGGCGGCGGCGAACGGCGGCGGCGAACCCGTCGACTGGAACTCGCGCGTGGGCCAGTGGCGGCTCGGCAACGCGCTCCAGCTGCTGCTGTTCATCGCATTCCTCTGGCTCATGGCCGCCCCCTGGCACGCCTGATCGCCGGCGAAAGGCCGGCGTGCTCCGACAACCTGCTTCGCGAGGGAAAGGTGCTTCCGATGCGCCGTGAAGGGTTCTCCCGATCGATGTTCCTGCTCGTGCTGGCGGTGGCCGCGGCCTCGCTGGTGCCGGCCCTCGCGCACGCGGCCGCGTCGGTGTTCGCACGCGCGAACGTCGCCGCCGACCGGCTGCCGATCGCGCTGTCGTCCCGTCCCGAGTCGCGCGCCACGCTGCTCGACGTGAGCCCCGACGGCATCGCGGAGTTCCGCGCGGCGGGCGGCGGGCGGCTCGTGGTGCCGGCCGCGGACGGCGACCTCGTGCTGCTGCTGAGCCCCGACGACGTGGTGACGCGCGACGCGGTGTTCGTCACCGACGGCGACGGCACGCACCCGGCGGGCGTCGACGTGCAGGTGTTCCGGGGCGGCGTCGAGGGCGAGCCGCAGTCGTGGGCCATCGTGACGCTGTCGCGCGACGGCGTGAGCGGCGTGATCGACCGGGACGGCGAGCGGCTCGTGATCGCGCCCGCCGAGACCGCGGCCGGCTTCGGCAAGGCCGCGCCGATGCACGCGCTCGCGCCCGAGGGCGCGCTCGAGCCGTCGGGCACGCCCGCCACGTGGCAGTGCGGCGACGACGGCGAGCCGTCGTGGCTGGCGCCGAACGGCCTGCGCAAGGCCCCGGCCGAACCGCTGAGCACGCTCGCCACCACGCAGCGGCTGTGGTTCGACGTCGCGGTGGACTGCGACTACGAGCTCTACCACAACAAGTTCGGCGACAACCTGGCGGCGGCCACCACCTACATGGCGAACGTGATGGCCACCGTGTCGCTCATCTACGAGCGCGACATCAACACGCGCCTGAAGGTGCCCTACCTGAACTTCTGGACCGTGGCGGCGGATCCGTACACGGCCACCACCACGAGCGCGCAGCTCCCGCAGTTCCAGAGCTGGTGGACCAGCAATCGACCCGAGGTGTCGCGCTCCATCGCGCACCTGGTGTCGGGCCGCAACCTGGGCGGCGGCATCGCCTACCTGAACGGCCTCTGCGGCACCACGGGCTACGCGGTCAGCGCGATCGACGCGGCGTACACCTACCCCACGGCCACCACCACCTGGGACGTGGAGGTGATCGCGCACGAGATCGGGCACAACTTCGGTTCGCCGCACACGCACAGCTGCTTCTGGCAGTCGAGCGGCTACGCGCCGATCGGCTCGCTGCTCGACACGTGCTACGCCACCGAGGGCACGTGCAACAGCGCGCCGCGCCAGATGCCGGCGAACGGCAAGGGCACGATCATGAGCTACTGCCACCTGCTCGCGGGCGTCGCGAACGGCATCCGGCTCGACTTCCACCCCGCGTCGATCCTGGTGATGCGCGAAGGGGCCGAGTCCGCGATCTGCCGCACGACGCCGTTCCCGCAGCCGCCGCGTTCGCTGGTGTTCACGCCCACGTCCACGGGCGCCAACCTCACGTGGACCGCGGGCACGGTCGCGGGCCTGTTGCGCTACGAGGTGCACCGCAGCACCGTGCCGCTCGACTTCAACTCGCCGCGGCGTGGCAGCAGCGTGACCACGACGTTTCCCGACACGGGCTTCGGCACGTACTGGTACCGCGTGCGCGGCATTCGCACCGCGGACACCACCGACTGGCTCGGCGAGGTCAAGGGCACGCTGTGCGCGCTCGGCGCGGCGGCGTCGTACACCACGGGCGCCACGCCGATGAAGGGTGTGCGCGAGGACTTCAACGAGGACGGCATCGCCGACGTCGCGGTGGCCACGCTCGGCACGAGCACGGTGAGCGTGCTGCTGGGCCAGGGCACGGCCGGCGTCGGCAACGGCACGTTCGCCGCGCCCGTCACCGCGCCGGCGGGCACGTCGCCCGCGGGTCTCGCGACCGGCGACTGGAACGGCGACGGCATCGCCGACCTGGTGGTGCTGAACACCGGCGACGCCACGATGAGCGTGCTGCTGGGCAACGGCGCCGCGGGCGTGGGTGACGGCACGTTCGCCGCCGGCCAGACGGTGACGCTGTCGGGCGAGCCGATCGACGCGGCGCCGGCCGACTTCGACGAGGACGGGATCGCCGACCTCGCCGTGGCGAGCGGCTCGGGCGGCCTGCGCGTGCTGCGCGGCGACGGCGCCGCCGGCGTCGGCACGGGCACGTTCACGCCCACCGCGAGCTTCGCCACCGGCAGCACGCAGGCGGTGGTCGTGGACGACTTCAACGAAGACGGCATCTGGGACATCGCCGCCGCCACCACGAGCGGCGCACGCGTGCTGCTGGGCCACGGCACCGCCGGCAAGGGCGACGGCACGTTCGCCGCGGCGGTCACCTACACGTGCCAGAGCCAGCCGTACAGCATCGTCACCGGAGACTGGAACGGCGACGGCATCACGGACCTCGCGGTGGGCAACTCGGGCTCGGCGTCGGTGTCGGTGCTGCGCGGCAACGGCGCCGCCGGCGTGGGCGACGGCACGTTCGCCGCGGCCGTGAACGTGGCGTGCGGCACCACGCCGTACGGCCTGACGGTGGCGGACTGGAACGGCGACGGCGTCGCCGACCTGACCGTGGCCAACGGCAGCTCGGTGCGCACGTTCTCGGTGCTGCTCGGCAACGCGGTCGCCGGGGCGGGCGACGGCACGTTCGCCGCGCCGGTCGCCATCACGACGCCGAACCAGCCGCGCAACCTGGTGATCGGGGACTTCAACGAGGACGGGCTGCCCGACGTGCTCGCGCTGCAGAACACCGCAGGCAACATGACGCGCATGGCCGGAAGCTGCGGCTCGCTGGTGTCGACATCGATCGCGGTCACCGCGCCGAACGGCGGCGAGGCGTGGGCCGACGGCGAGGAACACACGATCACGTGGACGAAGGGCGCCGGCGTGCTGGCCGTGGACGTGCAGGTGTCGCTGGACGGCGGCGCCAACTGGCGCACGGTTGCCGCGCACCAGGGCGGCACGCAGTTCACGTGGACGGTGACCGCGCCGTACTCGGCCACCGCGCGCGTGCGCGTGCAGGACAGCACGTTCCCGAACCGGCAGGACGCGAGCGACGCGGACTTCGCGATCGCCCAGTTCGGCGTGGACGCGCCGCACGCGGGCGCTTCGTTCGCGCTGGCGGGCGCGTGGCCGAACCCGGCGCGGCGGTCGCTGTCGGTGTCGTTCTCGCTGCCCGACGGCAGCCCCACCGCGCTCGAGCTGCTCGACCTGGCGGGTCGCCGCGTGCGCCTGCGCGAGGTGGGCTCGCTCGGCGCCGGCACGCACCGGCTGTCCCTGGTCGAGGGCAGCACGCTCCGGCCGGGCGTGTACGTGGTGCGCCTGAGCCGCGGCCGGGAGTCGCGCTCGCTGAAGGTGGCGTTCGTCGAGTAGAGCGCGGCGGCAGCCGCGGGCCCGCTCGAGTCGCCGCGCGTCTCGGGCGGGCCGGCGGCGCCCCGGCCGGGGCGGGCGTCGCGGTCGCGCCGGCCGGCGGGCGTTCTGCACGATCCGGCCGTTGCGATCCCCGGCCGCGCCGGGCGGCGCGAGGGCTCGCCGAGCCCGGAAGTGTGTGTCACGAGGCGGGCCCCGGGGTCGCCGGAACGGCCTCCCACCCCGGACCGGGCCTTGCAGTGGCAGGAATTGTCCGGGGTCCCGGCAGTTCGTGATCCCCGTCCCGGCATCTCGACGCTATGATTCCGCGCGCCGCTTCTCGAAAACCACTCCCGTCCTCGGAGGACGCATCCATGCTCGGCAAGTTCCCCCGCTTCATCCTCCCCTTCGCGCTCGCCCTCGCCGTGGCGACGGGCGCCGCGACACTCGGCGCCGGCGTGGCTCGCGCCCAGGACACCGGTGACCAGCGCCGACCGACGGCCGACGAACTGCGCACCAACCACCGCGCCTTCCTCGCCATGAAGAAGGAAGGCATCTGGGCGGGCGCGCGGCGCCACATGGCACAGGGCCAGCTGCGGTCGCGTGCCGCCCAGGGCGACAAGAAGGCTCAGAAGGCGCTCGCCGCGCTGCGCGCGCGCCGCCCGGTGCTCGAAGGCGGCGAGGAGCTGATGCCGCGCACGTCCACCGAGCAGGCGTGGGGCGTGAAGCCGGGCGGCGAGTCGCCGCTGGCGGCGCTCGCGGTGCCCGCGAACACGCGTGCGAACAACCCCGCCGGCGACGGCGCGGGGGCCGGCCAGTCCGAAGAGTCCATCTGCGCGTTCGGCGACTACGCGATGGCGGCGTGGAACGACGGGCAGGGCTTCATCACTCCGGGCGCGGGCCAGGGCGTGGCCGTGTCCGCCGACGGCGGCGCGACGTGGACCGACCTCGGCAACCCGCCGATCCCCGCGGCCTATCCGTCGTGGCAGTGGTCGAGCGACCCCGTGGTGTGCGTGGACGAGTCGAACGGTCGCTTCTACTACTGCGGCCTCGGCGACTCCGACGCGAACAACAACGCCATCGGCATCGCCTACGGTCACTTCACGGGCTCGGTGTTCTCGTGGGACGGCGCGGTGGCCGTGCGCACGGCGCCCTACGCGACCACGTTCCTCGACAAGCAGTGGATCGCCGTCGACCCGGCGACGCACAACGTGTACGTGACGAACACGACGTTCACCACCACCGACTGGATCGACTTCTACCGCTCCACCGACGGCGGCCTCACGTGGAGCGCGGCGACGCAGCTGTCGTCCGCGAGCGACAACGGCTTCGTGCAGGGCTCGCGCGTGGTGGTGGGCCCCGACGGCCAGGTGCACGTGCACTGGAACGCGGTCGACCAGGTGACGGCCGACGACAACTACCGCTACCGCCAGTCGACGAACTTCGGCGTGTCGTTCGCGCCCGAAGTCACGCCCGCGAAGTACTTCGGCAACTTCGGCTCCGGCGCGCCGGGCTTCAATCGCGAGCGCGGCATCCAGTTCGCGGGCATGGCCGTGGACCGCACCAACGGCCCGAACCGCGGCCGCGTGTACCTGTCGTGGGCGGAAGGCTTCAACCAGCAGGACGAGTCGTTCACCGGCACGTCGAGATCCGAAGTCGAGAACAACAACTTCGCCAGCCGCGCCCTGGCGATCACGCTGCCGACCACGGTGCGGGGAACGCTGTCGAGCGGCACCGACGTCGACTGGTACGCGGTGACGCTGGCCGCCGGCCAGAGCGTGGCGTGCTACACCGACTCGCTCGCGGCGAACATCGGCTACACGCTGCGCGTGCGCGCGGCGATTCCCGACACGGCGCAGAACCTGTGCTATGCGGGCGACCTCACCGTGAACAGCGCGGCCGTCAAGTCGCTGCTGCTGTACACGGCGCCGGTGGCGGGCACGTACTACCTGCGCATCGCCGGCATCAGCGGCATCACGGCGAACCGCCCGTACCGCATCCAGGTGGTGCAGGCCAACCGCAATGCGGCGCTGGAGCGCGGCCGTGACCAGCGCGACGTGTTCGTGACGTGGACGGACAACGGCACCACGTGGGCGACGCCGCGACAGGTGAACACCGACGCGGTGGGCCTCGACAACTTCCTGCCCGAGATCACCGTGGGCTCGGACGGCAACCCGTACTGCATGTGGTTCGACTTCCGCGACGACGGCTTCGGCTCGCGGGCGCACCAGTACATGTCGCGCTCGCTCGACGGCGGCGCCACGTGGCAGTCCAACCAGCGCGTGACGTCGTTCCAGACGAACTTCACCACCGAGCCCGTGAACATCGCCCCGAACATGGGCGACTACCAGGGCATCGGCGCCAGCGCGCGCCGCGTGCACGTGGCGTTCGCCGACGGCCGCGACGCCGACGTGAACACGTACACGGCGGCGGTGACCACGGACCACGACATCGCGACCTGCCAGGCCGACACCACGATGAACTCCAACACCGTCGGTACGTTCGCGTGGACGCTGTCGAATCCGAACACGTTCTGGGACAACACCTACACGGTCAACGTGACGTCCGACCGCAACTGGCCCGCGTTCAACGTGCCCGCGGCGGTGCCCGTGACGTCGCTGGGCTCGCTGCTGTTCACGAAGACGTTCGCGGTGCCGGACACGGCGAAGTCGGGCATCACGCGCGTCTGCCTGACCATGACGAACGCGAACGGCACGATCGTGAAGCAGTGCTGCACGAACCTGAACGTGATCGGCGTGCCGGTGGGCGTGGGCGAAGGCTCGCTGGCGTTCGCGCTGTCGCAGAACACGCCGAACCCGACGTCGGGCCGCACGCGCATCGGTTTCTCGCTGCCGCGTTCGGGCCGCGTGACGCTGCGGGTGTACGACCTCGCGGGCGCGCGCGTGCGCACGCTCGTGGACGGCGATCGCCCGGCCGGCGTGCAGACGATCGAGTGGGACGGCCGTGACGACGCGGGCCACGTGATGAAGGCCGGCGCGTACTTCTACAAGCTGGAAGGCCTGGGCCACGCGGCGCAGCGCCGACTGGTGATCGTGAAGTAGTCCCACGCCCGAGCGAGCAGCAACCGGGGG
>JBGAOB010000106.1:0-13443 GCA_044222045.1 Candidatus Eiseniibacteriota bacterium | reverse complement strand
CCACCAGGACCAGCTCCGTCATCGTGCTCCTCCCGCACGCGGGCATGCTAAGGGCGCGGTGGGGCCGCGGCAACGGTTCGGACGGGCGCTGGAAGGGCCGTGGGCATGCACGTCCGGGTTGGCGGCCGCGCGCGCGCGCACGGTACAGTCGCGCGACTTTCCGGCGACGCGGTGAGGCGTCGCGCTTCCGGCCCCGGACGCGGATCCCATGACGCTCGAACACGACACAGGATCGATCTCGCTGGAACAGCTCGGTCCGCCGGACACGCCCGAGGTGCTGACGTTCCTGGGCGCGGACCCGGTGCTGAACGTCTACCTCACGGCGCTGGCGCTGCGGGACGCGCTCGCGCGCCCGAAGGACGAGTTCTGGGCGGCGCGGCGCGGCACACGGCTCACCGCGCTGCTCTACCTGGGCGGGCTCTCGGGCGCCGTGCTGCCGTCGGGCGACGATCTCGAGGCGTTCGCGCGGCTCGCCACGGTGCTGCAGGTGCGCGTGACCGCGCTGCCGAAGCGCTGGCAGATCATCGGTCCGCGACGGCCCGTGCTCGCACTCGCGGCGGCGGTGAGCGAGGCGGGCCCGCCGCGGATCGCCCGCGACCAGCTCTACCTCTCGCTCTCCCCCGCCGACCTCGTTCCCGTCCCGCGCGTGCCCGAACTGCGCCCCGCGCGGCGCGAGGACTACGCGCTCGTCTACGAGAGCGGCGACCAGCTCTACCTGTCGCTCTCCCCCGCCGACCTCCCCCCCGGCCCCGCGGTGCCCGAACTCCGGAACGCCCGGCGCGAGGACTACGCGCTCGTGTACGAGAGCGGCGCCGCGTTGCGCGCCGAGGAATTGCTCGAGGACCCGCGCGAGGCCGATCCGGTCGCGTACGCGCGCCGCGTCGAGGAGGACTGCCGCGACGGCCACACGTGGCTGGTGCGCGACGCTCGCGGGCTCGCATTCCGCGCCAGCGTGAGCGCGCTCACGGTGGACGCGGCGCAGGTGTCGGGCGTGTACACGCCGCCGGAGCGCCGCGGGCAGGGGCTCGCCACGCGCGGTCTCGGCGAGCTGTGCCGCCGCCTGTTCGCCCGCAGCGCGCAGGTGTGCCTGTTCGTGAACGACTTCAACGCGCCGGCGCTCGCGGTGTACGAGCGCCTCGGCTTCCGCACGCGCGCGACCTGGGCCTCGGTGTTCTACGAACGGCGCGACTGACCGCCCGGCCGCGCGGCGCTACACCGCGCCGAGCGAGCGCGCCACGCCGGGCAGGCCGTCGCGGACGATCTCCACCTCGGGTGCCAGTTCCGCGAGGATCGAGGCGAGCCACGCGGGCGCGTAGTCGCGGGCCAGCCAGAACAACCGCACGTGGCGCCACGCCGGATCGTTGCGCTTGAGCACCAACGGCAGCGCGAGGTCGATGCTGAACACGTCGCCCACCACCGCGTCGGGCGCTTCCTCGCGCAGCGCGTCGAGGTACATCGGCCGCGCCACGTCCACGCGCAGCGCGCCCAGATCGAGCCACTCGCTCTCGGCGGGCGACAGCTCGAACTTGCGCGCCGAACCGCGCAGGCGGAACGCGCCGGGGCGCGACTCCGGGTGCACGGTGGTGGCGAGCCCGGCGTGGCCGAACCACTCCTGCAGCTTGGCCGTGGTCGAGTTCGACACCACGACGACGTCCGCCACCGACAGCAGCCCCGCGGCCACGTCGCGCGCGTCGGGCAGGATCGCCGGGCCGCGCGCGGACACCACCCGGCGCACGCCTTCGACGTGGCACCAGCCGCCGAACGCCTCCAGCGTGCGGTGTTCGCCGGCCACCACCGCGTCGCGCAGACGGTGCGCGATCGAGTGCCCGTGGACGACCGCGTCCTCGTGCGCCTGCACGCCGATGTAGTGCAGCAGCGCCGAGTGCGGCGCGAACGGGTCCTCGTCGGCGAAAGCGGTGATCCGCCCGCCGGGCGCCCAGCCCCACAGCGTGGGCTCCGCGGCCACGGCGCGGCGCGCGTCGGCGATCCACGCGCGAACCTCGGCGCGCTCGTGCTCGGGGACGAGTCCGGCCAGCGCGTCGTCGAGCACGCGGCCCTGGGATTCCGCCTCGGCGCGAGGGTGCGTCCAGACGCCGTCGAAGTCGCTGAGCAGTCGCATCGGGCGCTGGTACCACGCCGGCACGCGCAACGGCAAGGTTCCGCTTGACCGCCCGGCCGTCGTGGCCGCACGTTGGCGCGGTCGCGCCACGACGGCGCGCGGACGAATCACAGGGAGGCGATCATGAAGCACGCGTTCGCGGCCATTCTCGTGGTGGCCACGCTGAGCGCCGGTTCGGCGCACGCGCAGGTGTTCGGCCAGATGGGCGGGGCGCGCCCGCTCGAGATGAACGGCCGTCGCGCCGGCGTGATGCTGCAGATGGGCGAGCAGACGCTGGGCGTGCTCGGCGAGTTGCGGTTGAGCTTCTACCCGGGCGTCGACTTCGGCTTCCAGGGCGGCGTCTCGCGCGTGGACGTGGGCATCGGCCGCCGCAGCGCGATCCGCCTGGGCGCCGACTTCCGCACGCGGATCGCGCAGTCGACCGCCGACCTGCCGCTGGACCTGGCGCTGGGCGGTGCGATCGGCGTGGAGACCGCGGACGAGTACACACTGATGACCGTGGCCCCCGTGCTGCAGGTGAGCCGCACGTTGGAGTTCGCGGGCCGGCCGGCCACGCCGTACGGTGGGATCTCGCTGCTGTTCTCGCGACTCGACGTCACGGGCGAGAACCAGACCGACCTCGGCCTGGGCCTGGCCCTGGGTGCGAGCTGGGAGATCCAGCGCGACGTCTTCCTGCTGGCGGAGCTCCAGCCGCACTTCAACGACGAGTTCAACGACAACTTCTCGGCCCTGGTGGGCGTTCAGACCGCGTTCTGAGCGCCTCCGGGGCGGATGCGCGTGATCACAAGCATCGCGCGCCGGCTGCGACGGCATTCGCTCGAATGCGGCAACGCATTGAAAATCATCGCGTTGCCGGCACCCAGACAAGCCCGGAAGCTCCGGTCTTGTTCACCCCTTGGGCGGGTGCTAGCCTGACCCCCCCGCGTGAAGGTGGTGCAGACCCCCCGCCTTCCACAGGACCTGGCAATCCTCGACAACTCGAAGATCGGCAATCGCTTGGCGTTACACGCCGCGGCGCGCGCGGAGGGTTTTCCCCACCGCGGGGGACTTTTCGCCAGCGGAGTGTGGAAAAGCTGTGGAGGAAGGAGGCCTTCCGGAGCCTTAACGCACTGCTCTGCTTGAAGTTGAGACACATGGAAGAATTGTGGACAGTTTCGCCCGCGGGTTTCCACATCGGACCCGCCCCAGAGTCCGCCCCCGCGATGGAGCAACGCTCTCGCGATTTCGGGCCCTGTGGATAAGTCCCCTGACCTTTCTGCAAGGACCGTGGAATGGCCGTCCAATCTGTTCAGCCGGAGGAACAGACCCGCCTCTGGGAGGCGACGCTGGGCTTCGTCCAGGCCCGTCTCTCCAGCCGGCAGGCGTTCGAGACCTGGTTTCGGCCGATCGTCCCCCGCGAACTCAGCACCCAGGCCGTCGAGCTCGAAGTCCCGAATGCATTCTTCGTGGATTGGATCCACGAGCACTACCTGGAGGCACTGCGCGCTTCGTTGACCGAGGCGCTGGGGCGCAGCCCCGAAATCCGCTTCACCGCGCGGGAAGCCGTTCCGCCGAGCGGCGCGCCGGCTGCGACCGGCCCCGAGTCCGAGTCGCTCCGTCCGCCCGCACCGGTGGTGGCGGAGCCCGCCGCGCCGACACCGCCCGCGAAACCGGCGGCCGGCAAGCTGTGGATCGAGAGCCAGCTCAATCCGCGCCTGACGTTCGAGAGCTTCATCGTGGGCGGCAGCAACCTGTTCACCCACGCGGCGTGCCGCGCGGTGTCCGAGCGTCCCGGCGTCGTCTACAACCCCCTGTTCATCTTCGGCGGCTCCGGCCTCGGCAAGACGCACCTGCTGCACGCGGTCGGTCACGCCGTGAAGTCCGCGCGCCCCGACGCCCGCGTGCACTACGTGCCGGCCGAACGCTTCACGAACGAGATGATCTTCGCGATCCAGCACGGCCAGACGCTGGCGTTCCGCAACAAGTACCGCAACGTGGACGTGCTGCTGATCGACGACGTGCAGTTCCTGGCGGGCAAGGAAAGCACCCAGGAGGAGTTCTTCTACACGTTCAACGCGCTTCGCGACGCCCACAAGCAGATCGTGATCACGGCCGACAAGGCACCAAAGGACCTGGAAGGGCTCGAGGATCGCCTGGTGTCGCGTTTCAACCAGGGGTTGATCGCCGACATCAAGCAGCCCGACCTGGAGACGCGCATCGCCATCCTGCGCAACCGCGCCGAGCTCGAGAGCGCCTCGCACCTGGTGCCCGAGGACGTGATGCTGCTGATCGCCGACCGCGTGCGCGGCAACGTACGCGACCTGGAAGGCTCGCTCGTGCGGCTGCTGGCCGTGGCCTCGCTCACGCACGCGGAGATCACGCTGGAGCTGGCCGAGGAGGTGCTGGCCCAGTACGTGAACCCGGAACCCGAGCAGCTCACGCCGGAACGCATCCTGTCACTGGTCAGCGAGCGTTTCGCCGTGCGCACGGATGCCCTGCTGGGGCAGCGCCGCACGCAGAACATCGCGCTGCCGCGCCAGGTGGCGATGTACCTGCTCCGCCAGCTCACGGACCTCTCACTGGTCGAGATCGGCCGCGTGTTCGGTGGTCGCGACCACACCACGGTCATGTATGCCTGCGACCGCGTGGCGGATCGCATCAGCGGGGAAGAGGCCTTTCGTGACAAGGTGAACGGCCTGATCTCCACGTTGGCGTCCGGATGACCTGTGGAAAACCCTGTGGAGGACTGGGGAGAGTCCATGCGGTTCCGCGCGGTTGCGGAGAGCATGTGAACAACTCGCCGGTTCTCCACAGCGCTTCCGGCGCCCGTGGCCTGTTGCGGGGCATGGGTTTGGGTTCTCCCGGAACGCCTTCTCCCCAGTCCTGACAGCGCCTACTGCTACTAGTTCTTTAACTATTGAGATAAAAGAAGTTAGAAGCCTATAGCCAGCCTTGAAAGTTCTTGCAGGCACGAGGGGGGGTGCCTATGATGCTCGCGCCCTCCGAATCCCCCTGGTCCGGGTGTATCCCGCAGGGCGGAACTCGTGACCGGACTTGAACTTCCTAAGCGTCAGGGAGTGACCGTATGGACCTCACCATCCAGCAGGGCGACCTGGCATTCGCCGTGGGTCGGGCCCTTGGATCGGTTCCCCAGAAAAGCACCCAGCCGCTGCTGAACTGCGTGCTCCTCGAGGCCGACAAGAACGGCCTTCGCGTGACCGGGACGGACCTCGACGTGACCACGTCGGTGCTCGTGCCCTGTACCGTGCGCACGCCCGGCCGGGCGGCGCTCTCGGCGAGGCATTTCAACGAAGTCATTCGCAAGATGCCGAAGGGCCCCGTGAGCCTGGCGCTGCAGGCCAGCCAGTGCGAGGTGCGCTACGGCGACGGCAAGGGCTGGTCGCGCTTCCCCGTGCAGGTGGCCGACGAGTTCCCGCGTGTGCCCGAACTCAAGGGCGACACGCGCGTGGCGCTCGAAGGCGACGCGCTCGCGCGGCTGATCGAGCGCAGCGCCTACGCCGCGTCCGACGAGCCCGCCCGCCCGCAGCTGAACGGTGTGCTCGTGCACGGCACCGACAAGCAGGTGGCGTTCGTCGCGACCGACGGGCACCGGCTGGCGCGCTCGATCCGCAAGGGCGCGTTCGGCGACCTGACCAAGGAAGGCGTGATCGTTCCGAGCCGCGTGCTGAACTCCGTCAGTCGTTTCGCGCAGGAAGCCACGAGCCCCGTGGAGATGCGCATCGCCGACGGCAAGAACCACGTGGGTTTCGCCACGCAGGTGGGGGAGTACCAGGTGCAGGTGTACGCGCGCCTGATCGAGGGGCCGTACCCGAACTACGAACAGGTGATCCCCAAGGACAACCCGCGCGAACTCTCGGCCGCGCGCGCCGACCTGATCGAGGCGGTGGACATCGTCGCGTCGCACGCGGACAGCAACACGATGCAGATCCGCTTCTCGCTGCGCGACGGCAAGTTCTCGATCTCCTCGGCCACGGCGGACTTCGGCGCCGGCGAACAGACGGTGATCGCGGACTACAAGGGCGAGGACATGGAGATCGGGTACAACGCCAAGTACCTGCTCCAGATCCTCCGCGGCATCCCGACCGAAAGGGTCACGTTCCGGCTCAAGAGCGCGCTCTCGGCCGGAGTCATCGAACCCGTCGGCGCCCTGCCGCAGGCCGACGAGGATCTGCTCTGCCTGATCATGCCGCTGCGTCTTCCGGACGCCGTGGGATGACGTTTTGAAGCCGATCGCTGGCATCCTGACGGGCCTGCTCGACTCGCTCGGCCTGGCGGATCAGGCGAACGGCTGGCGCGCGGTGACCGAGTGGCCCTCGGTCGCCGGCGCGCGCATCGCCCGTCACAGCCACGCGGTCTCGTTTCGCGAAGGCATCCTGACGGTGGAGGTCGAAGGATCGGCCTGGATGCACGAGCTCGCTTTCCTGCGCCGAGAGCTCGTGCGCAAGACGAATCGACATCTCGGCTCGGACATCGTGCGCGAAGTGCGTCTGGTGCCGGCTCAGGGAGGACACCGGCGATGAGTGGGAAGGAAGGAGAAGCGACTTTGACGGCGGACCCGAAGGGCCACCATTACGACGCGACCAGCATCACCGTGCTCGAGGGACTCGAGGCGGTGCGCAAGCGTCCCGCGATGTACATCGGCGACATCGGCGTGCGCGGACTCCACCACCTGATCTGGGAAGTGGTGGACAACGCCGTCGACGAAGCGCTGGCGGGCTACTGCACCGAGGTCTCGGTCGTCGTCGAAAAGGACGGCAGCCTGTCGGTGCGCGACAACGGACGCGGCATCCCGGTCGACATCCATGCGACCACGAAGAAGCCGGCGCTCGAAGTCGTCATGACCACGCTGCACGCGGGCGGCAAGTTCGACAGCAACAGCTACAAGGTCTCCGGCGGTCTGCACGGCGTCGGCGTGTCGTGCGTGAACGCGCTGTCGGAGTGGTGCCAGGTCGAGGTGCTTCGCGACGGCAAGGTGCACACGCAGGAGTACGACCGCGGCGTGCCCCGTTACGCGATGAAGTCGCGTCCGGCCGAGAAGAAGGAGAAGGGCTCCGGCACCATGGTGCGCTTCAAGCCGGACGGCACCATCTTCGAGACCACCGAGTTCCACTACGACACGATCGCCGCGCGCCTGCGCGAACTCGCGTTCCTGAACAGCGGCCTCACGATCAAGCTGAGCGACGAGCGCAGCGGCAAGACGAGTGAGTACTACTACAAGGGCGGCATCCTCGAGTTCGTGAAGTACCTGAACCAGAACAAGGAAACGCTGCACGCGAAGCCGGTGTTCTTCTCCCGCGAGCGCGACAACGTGTCCGTCGAGGTGTGCTTCCAGTACAACGACAGCTACACCGAGCAGGTGCTGTCGTTCGTGAACAACATCAACACGATCGAGGGCGGGACCCACGTGGTGGGCTTCCGCGCCGCGCTCACGCGCACGCTGACGAACTACGCGAGCCGTGAGGGCCACACGAAGAACCTCAAGGCCGACATCGGCGGCGAGGACGTTCGCGAAGGCCTGGTGGCGGTGGTGTCGATCAAGATGCAGAACCCGCAGTTCGAGGGCCAGACCAAGACCAAGCTCGGCAACAACGAGATCAAGAGCGCGGTCGAGAGCACGGTGGGCGAGGGCCTGCGCGAGTACTTCGAGGAGAACCCCTCGGTCGCGCGCAAGATCGTCGAGAAGATGATCGCCGCGGCGCGCGCGCGCGAAGCGGCCCGCAAAGCGCGCGACCTGGCGCGCCGCAAGACCATCCTGGACGGCGGCTCGCTGCCCGGGAAGCTCGCGGATTGCGCGTGGGACAACCCCGAGGAGTGCGAGCTGTACATCGTCGAGGGCGACTCGGCCGGCGGCAGCGCGAAGCAGGGCCGCGACCGCCGCTTCCAGGCGATCCTCCCGATCCGCGGCAAGATCCTGAACGTCGAGAAGGCGCGCATCGACAAGATCCTCGCGAACGAGGAGATCCGCAGCATCATCACGGCGCTGGGTGCGGGCGTGAAGGACGAGTTCGACATCACCAAGCTGCGGTACCACAAGATCATCCTGATGGCCGATGCCGACGTCGACGGCGCGCACATCCGCACGCTGCTGCTGACGTTCCTGTTCCGCGAGCTGCGGGCGCTCGTGGACGCCGGCCACGTGTACATCGCGCAGCCGCCGCTGTTCCTGGTGAAGCAGGGCAAGGAAGAGATCTACTGCTTCGACGAGAAGGAACGCGAGGACGCGATCACGCGCATCGGCAAGAAGAACGTGCTGGTGCAGCGCTACAAGGGCCTCGGCGAGATGAACCCCGAGCAGCTCTGGCGGACCACGATGAATCCCGAAACGCGCACGCTGCTGCGCGTCAATTCCGAGGACGCGGTCGAGGCCGACCGCATCTTCACCATCCTCATGGGCGAGCAGGTCGAGCCTCGGCGGCAGTTCATCGAGGAGAACGCCCTCGCCGTGAAGAACCTGGACATCTGATCATGAGTTCCCGCCGCGTCGTCGTTTCGTTGTTCGCCTGGCTTCTCGCGCTGGCGCCCGTCGCCGCGCACGCGCTGGACCTGCCGCACATCACGCTGAGCGCCGGCAAGTCGCTCGGCGTGACGGGCCTGCCGTCCGACGGCGGATTCACCACCACGGCCGCGCTGACCTGGCCGGTGATGGGCCGCTTCCACTTCGGCGTCGCCGGCTGGGCCGACGACCTCGGCTCCGAACTCACCGAACTGGTGGACCCGACGACCGGGGCGGACCTCGGCGCGCACGCCGAGAGCCATCGCTGGGCGTGGGGGCTCGGCTGGATCGGCGAGACCACGCTCGCCGCGAAGGGCCGCTGGAACCTCGACGGTTCGGTCGGCTGGGGCTTCCATCGTATCGAGGACGACGAGCGCGGCGTGACCACGCGCGCGATCAGTTCCGTCGGCACGAACGCCACGATCGCCGCACGCCGCCGGATGGCGCCCGGGCAGTCGCTCGGGCTGTCGATCCGCTGGCAGCAGGTCTTCCTCGACCGCGACGACGCGGGCGACACCGTTCCTCCGCAGTTCACGTCGACCACGCCCATCGCGGTGCAGCAGTACGAGCTCGCCGCGTGGGAACTCCAGCGCCGCAGCAACCTGCCCACGGGCTGGGCCGCGGCGGCGTTCGAGTATCGCTGGGCGCGCAACTGACGATTCGAGACACGCACGCTTCGCAGGATGCGGGGCGTTGACCCGACAGCGGGAAGGGATCCGAGCATGCCTTTGAACGATCGGTCGAAGATCGTCAACCAGAATATCGAAGAAGAGATGAAGACCAGCTACATCAATTACTCGATGTCGGTCATCGTCTCTCGCGCGCTCCCCGACGTTCGCGACGGCCTCAAGCCTTCCCAGCGACGCATCCTCGTCGCGATGAACGACCTGAGCCTGTACCCGGGACGCGGCTTCCGTAAGTGCGCCAAGATCGCCGGCGACACGTCGGGCAACTACCACCCGCACGGCGAAAGCGTCGTGTACCCCACGCTCGTGCGCATGGCGCAGGACTGGGTGATGCGCTACCCGCTCGTGGACGGCCAGGGCAACTTCGGCTCGATCGACGGCGACGCGCCGGCGGCCATGCGGTACACCGAGGCGCGCCTGACGGCGATCGCGGTGGAGATGCTGGCCGACCTCGAGAAGAACACGGTCGAGTTCCGGCCGAACTACGACGAGACGCGCGAGGAGCCGTCGGTGCTGCCGTCGGTGGTGCCGAACCTGCTCGTGAACGGAAGCTCGGGCATCGCGGTCGGCATGGCCACCGAACTGCCGCCGCACAACCTCACCGAGATCTGCGACGCGATCGTCGCGGTGATCGACAAGCCCGAGATGCCCGACGAGGACCTGCTGAAGATCGTGAAGGCGCCCGACTTCCCGACGGGCGGCATCATCTACGGCCTGCAGGGCATCCGGGACTGCTACCTCACCGGCCGCGGGCTCATGAAGATGCGCGCGAAGGTGCAGGTGGAGGAGGGCAAGGGCGGCCGCATGAGCCTGGTGGCCACCGAGATCCCGTTCCAGGTCAACAAGGCGTCGCTGCTCGAGAAGATCGCCGACATGGTGCGGCAGGGGAAGATCGCCGGCATCAGCGACCTGCGCGACGAGTCCGATCGCGACGGCATGCGCATCGTGATCGAGCTGAAGAAGGACGCGAATCCGAAGGTCGTGCTGAACCAGTTGTTCGTGCACACGCCGCTGCAGACCACGTTCGGCGCCATCATGCTGGCGCTCGTGGACAATCGGCCGCAGGTGCTCACGCTGCGCGGCTTGATCGACCAGTACGTGCGGCACCGCCGCGAAGTCGTGCGCCGGCGCACCGAGTTCGACCTCGCCGAGGCGGAGCGTCGCGCCCACATCCTGGAAGGCCTGAAGATCGCGCTCGACCACCTCGACGAGGTGATCGCGCTGATCCGCAAGTCGAAGGACGTCGACACGGCGCGCGAAGGCCTCATGAGCACGTTCAAGCTCTCGGAGATCCAGGCGAACGCCATCCTCGAGATGCGGCTGCAGCGCCTGACCGGCCTCGAGCGCGACAAGATCCAGCAGGAGTACCTCGAGGTCATCAAGCTGATCGAGAAGCTGCGTTCGATCCTGGCGAGCGACAAGAAGATGCTCGCGATCATCCAGGACGAGGTGCGGCACCTGAAGGAGCGCTTCGGCGACGAGCGGCGCACGCACATCGTGGCCGACGAAGGCGACATCAATTACGAAGACACCATCGAGCAGAAGGACATGGTGATCACGATCTCCCACGCGGGCTACATCAAGCGCCAGGAGATCTCCGCGTATCGCTCGCAGCGCCGCGGCGGCAAGGGCGTGATCGGCGCGCGCACGAAGGAAGAGGACTTCATCGAGCACCTCTTCATCGCGAACACGCACGCGTACCTGCTGATCCTCACGGATCGCGGCCGCTGCTACTGGCTCAAGGTGCACGAGATCGAATCCGCGGGCCGCACCGCCAAGGGGCGCCCGCTCGTGAACCACCTCGAAGGCATGAGCCGCGAGGAGCGCGTGCAGGCGGTGGTGCCGGTGAAGACGTTCGACGACCAGCACTTCCTGGTGTGCGCCACGCGCAAGGGTCTCATCAAGAAGACCGTGCTGTCGGCGTACGGCAACGTGCGCAAGGCCGGCATCAACGCCGTGCTGCTGGAGGACGGCGACGCGCTGTTCGAGGCGATCGTCACCGACGGCACGCAGGACATCATCCTGGCCAAGAAGAAGGGCCTCGCGATCCGCTTCCACGAGAACGAGGTCCGCGCCATGGGCCGCACGGCGTACGGCGTGAAGGCCGTGGCGCTCGACGACGACACCGACGAGGTCGTGAGCATGGTGGGCGTGCGCCGGCAGGCCACGCTGCTCGCCGTCACCGAGAACGGTTACGGCAAGCGCAGCGAGATCTCCGAGTACCGCGTCTCGCACCGCGGCGGGAAGGGCATCATCACGATCAAGACCACCGAACGGAACGGCAACGTGGTCGCGGTGAAAGAAGTGGTCGACGGCGACGAGCTCATGATCATCACCCGCTCGGGGCAGCTGATCCGCATCCCGGTGTCCGGCATCAGCGTGCTGGGCCGCAACACGCAGGGCGTGCGGCTGGTCAACCTGTCCGGCGCGGGGGAGGACGGCAATCTCCTTCCCGACACCGTGGGCGGCGTGACGCGCGTGGTGCCCGACGAGGACGAAGCCGGAGTCGATGCCGGCGACGCACCCGACGCCGGCTCCGAAACCGAAGGCAACTGACGCGCGACGGCCGCGGGCCCACCGGCTCGCGGCCGGTTCGTCGCGCCCCAAGTGAAATCGTTCACCTGCCCGCGGACACTCCGCGCGGGAAGGGCCCGCCGATGAGTCGCATCGCCGAATCCACGATCCGCCGCCTGTCGCACTACTACCGCGTGCTCGAGGAAGTGTCCGCCGAGGGCAAGCGGATGATCTCGTCGAACACGCTCGCGGAACGCGAGGGCATCACGTCCGCGCAGGTGCGCAAGGACCTGTCGTACTTCGGCTCGTTCGGCCGCCGCGGGCTCGGCTACAGCGTCGATCACCTGCGCACCGAGATCCGCGGCATCCTCGGGCTCGACCGCCGCTGGCGCGTCGCACTCGTGGGCGCCGGCCGCATCGGCGCCGCGCTGATGGCGTACCGCGGTTTCGCGGACCAGGGCTTCGACGTGGTGGCGGTGTACGACCGCGACCCCCACGTGGTCGGCCAGAAGATCGGCGAGCTCGTGGTGCGCGACCTGGCCGGGTTCTCCACCGACGGGCCGTACGACATGGCCGTGATCGCCACGCCCGTGCGCGCCGCGCAGGACGTGGCCGACATGCTCGTGGCCGCCGGCGTGCGCGGCATCCTCAACTTCGCGCCGCGCAAGCTGAAGGTGCCCGACACGGTGGCGTTGCGCACGGTCGACATGACCGTGGAGTTCGAGAGCCTGTCGTTCGCTCTGTCGCAGCCCACGCTGCCCCGCCGCCGGCGCACGCGCGGGTGAGCGCGCGGGCCCGCGAGGGCGCGGCGGTCGCGGCGATGGTCGCCGCCACCGCACTCTGGGGTGGCACGTTCGTCGTGATTCGCGACAGCGTGAAGGTGCTGCCCCCGCAGGCGCAGGTGTGCGGGCGCTTCGCGATCTCCGCCGTGCTGCTGGCGGTGGTGGCCGCCGCGCGGCGGCGCGCGCCCGATCGCCACGCCCTGGTCGTGGGTGCGGTCGGCGGCGCGTTGATGGCCGGTAGCTACTTCCTCCAGTCGGCCGGATTGCGCTGGACGAGTGCCGGGTCGTCGGCGTTCCTCACCTCGGCGGGAACGCTGTTCGCCGCGTTTTTCGCGTGGCCGCTGCTCCGCCAGCGCCCCACGCTGGTGCTCGTGGCCGGCATCGGGCTGGCGCTGGCGGGTTCCGCCCTGATGTCGCTCGACGCGTCGCTGCGGCTGGGCCGGGGCGAGTTGCTCACGTTGGCCGCGGCGGCCGTGTACGCGCTGTACATCCTCTGGCTCGCCCGTCACGCGGAGCGTCTCGATCCGCTGTTGCTCACCACCACGCAGAGCGTCACGGTGGCGCTGTTGATGTGGCCGTTCGCAGGCGACCTGCGCGCGAGCGTCGGTCGACTCGACTCGCAGGGCTGGCTGCAGCTGATCTATCTCGCGGTCGCCGGCAGCACGATCGCGTCATTCCTGCAGGTGAGTGCGCAGCGCACGCTGCCGGCGGGCCGCGTCAGCCTGCTGTTCGCGCTCGAACCGGTGTTCGCGCTGGTGTTCGCGCTCACGCTGGGCGGCGAAAGGTTCGAGCCGCGCTGGTGGGCCGGCGCGGCTCTGATCCTTTCGGCGGTCGTGATGGTGGAGTGGC
>JBGAOB010000105.1:0-13468 GCA_044222045.1 Candidatus Eiseniibacteriota bacterium | reverse complement strand
GGCGGGCGCGTCACCGTGTCGGGCTCGCCGCGCGCACCGCGCTTCGATGCCAGCGCCGCGGTGAGCGGGCTCGCGTGGCGCGACTACCGCAGCGAGCGCTTCGCCGTGCGCGCGCGCTATGCCGACGGGCTGCTCGAGATCCCGGACGCGTCGCTCGTCATGCGCGGCGTGGAGTCCACCGCGAGCGGCCGGCTGCCGCTGAAGCTGGCGATGGACGCGGCGCCGGTGCTGCCCGACGAGCCGATGGCGTGGACGTTCCGCGTGCCCACGGGCGACCTGCAGTTGCTGCCGCTGCTCGTGCCGCAGATCCAGTCGGCGCGCGGCCAGTTCGACCTCGAAGGCCGCATGGAAGGCACGGTGCGGCACCCGCGGCTCTCGGGCACGGGGCGCGTGCGCGACGGCGTGGTGCGCCCGGCCGGCCGGCAGGAGGTGCTCGAGGGCCTGCACGCGGACTTCCGGTTCAACGAGGCGCGCATCGTGCTCGACAGCCTGTCGGCCCGCCAGGGCAAGGAAGGGCGCGTGCGGTCGCGCGGCGTGGTGAACCTGGAGGGGCTCGGCCTGCAGGGCTACCGCTTCGACCTCGACATGCGGAACTTCGCGGCGTCGGAGCCGGGCCTCTACGCGATGCTGTTCGACGGCGACTTCGTGGTGACCGACGGTCCGCGCGTGTTCGGCCAGCGGCTGCCGCAGGTGACCGGCGACGTGCGGCTGACGAAGGGCGTGGTGGAGTTCGACTTCGCGAACCAGTCCGAGGTGCAGAAGATCGCCGCGCAGACGCAGCCGCTCTACTGGACGTACCGCATCCACATGGAGGCGAAGAACAACTTGCGCTGGCGGCCGCCCGACGGCGACATCGAGTTCGACGCCAACCTCGACCTGGAGCAGACCGCCGACTCGCTGCTCGTGTACGGCGAGATGCACTCGCTGCGCGGCACGTACTACTTCCTCGGCAACCGCTTCAACGTCACCCGGGCGGACCTGACGTTCGACAACCAGAAGGGCGTCAACCCGCAGCTGGACATCGCCGCCGAGGCCAAGGTGCGCTCGGCCAGTTCGCGCACGTCGGTCAACACGGCCGGCGCGGGCACGGACGCGCCCGAGACGATCCGCGCCACGATCACCGGCTGGGCCGACCAGCCGATCATCGGCCTGGAGGCGATGGAGCACCCCGACGACTGGGACCAGCGCCGGATCCTGGAGGCGCTGACCTACGGCCTGACCTCGAATCCCGACCAGTTGCAGCTGCAGTCGGTGGCCGACAACATCCTGACGCAGCAGCTCAACAACCAGCTGTCGCGCGAGCTGTCCGACTTCTTCGGCGGGGCGATCGCCGAGTGGGAGCTGCAGCGCGAGAGCGGCGGCCTGTTCCGCGGGGAGGGCGACATCTTCGTGCAGGCCGGCACCCAGCTGACGCCGGCGCTCGCCGTGCGTTACCGGCAACGCCTGTGGAACGCCCCGGACGCCGCCGGGCTCGGGACCGCGAACCCGCTCGAACGGGACGTGGAGGCCGAGTACCGCCTGAGCCGATTCATCTTCCTGACAACCGAGGTCAAGCAGCACCGATACTCGAACGGGTCGAATCAGTCCGGGCAGGGGGCGCCCGAGGTGAACGTGAACCTGAAGGCCCGCTGGGAATACTGAAGCGGCGGAACGGGATGCGGGGTCGGGGTGTAGTAGTCTGACCGCAGCTGGCCGGCGACCGGGAGGAAAGGAACAGGATGACGGCACGTTGGAGTGCGTTGGTCGTCGGGGCGCTGATCGGCCTCGCGGTGGTCGCGGGCCCGGCCCGGGCCCAGTACTTCGGGCAGAACAAGGTGCAGTACCGCCAGTACGAGTGGCGGTCGCTGTCGTCGGACCACTTCGAGGTCTACTTCTACCCGGGCGAGGACAGCCTCGCCATGCGCGTGATCGACCTCGCCGAGAAGACGCAGTCCGCGTTCGCGAAGCGCCTCCAGCACGAGCTCTCGAAGCGCATCCCGATCATCCTGTACGGGTCGCACAACGACTTCCAGCAGACGAACGTCACGCCGGAGCTGATCGACCCGGGCACGGGCGGCTTCACCGAGCTGCTGCGCGACCGCGTGGTGATTCCGTTCGCGGGCTCGTACGAGGACCTGCGCCACGTGCTGGTGCACGAGCTGGTGCACGCGTTCCAGTTCGACATCCTGTACAACGGTCCGGGCATGTCGATGATCTCGCGGCAGGGCTTCTTCCAGATGCCGCTCTGGTACGCCGAGGGCATGGCGGAGTACCTGTCGCTCGGCATGGAGCCGAACGCCGAGATGTTCTGCCGCGACGGCGTGCTGACCGGCTACGTGCCGCCGCTCGAGTACGCCGGCGGCAACTACCTCACGTACAAGATCGGCCAGTCGGCGGTCGCGTACCTGGTCGACCGCTACGGCGAGGAGCGCTTCCGCGACCTGCTCAAGCGCGCGCGGCAGATGCGCAGCTTCGAGCGTGCGTTCCAGCGCGTGTACGACATGCCGGTGTCGAGGTTCGACGAGCAGTGGCGCGAGTACCTGCGCAAGACCTACTGGCCCACGGTCGCGAAGCACGACAACCCCGAAGTCTTCGCGCGGCGGCTCACCGACCACCGCAAGGACCAGAGCAACGCGAACCTGGCGCCCGCCGTGTCGCCCGACGGGGACCGGATCGCGTATTTCACCGACCGTCGCCAGTACACCGACGTGTACGTGATGAACGCGCTCGACGGGCACGTACTGCGCCGCGCGATCCGCGGCGAGCGCAACGTCGCGTTCGAGAGCATCCCGTCGTTCCGCAGCTCGCTCACGTGGTCGCCCGACGGCACGCGCCTCGGGCTGACGGCGCAGGCGGGCGGCTACGACAAGCTGTACGTGGTGAACGCCCGCACCGGCTCGATCGAGAAGCGCTTCGACCTCGGCTGCGCGGCGCTGGCGTATCCCGCGTGGTCGCCCACGGGGGACTCGATCGTGGTCGCTGGCGTGAAGGACGGGCGATCGGACCTGTACCTGGTGCGCGTGGCCGACGGCCACGTGACGCGCCTGACGGACGACACGTGGGACGAGAAGGAGCCGACGTGGTCGCCCGACGGCCGCCGCGTGACGTTCTCCTCCGACCGGCTCGCGCCCGTGGTGCTGCAGCCGCTGAAGCCCCAGGACGGCTACGGCCGGTACGGCCTGTTCGATCTCGACCTGGCCTCGGGCCGGGTGACCGAGGTGCTCGACACCTCGGGCGAGGACCACGCGCCGGCGTGGTCGCCCGACGGGCGCCTGCTCGCGTTCATCACCGACCGCGACGGGGCCCCGAACCTGTACGTCTACGACCCGGCCGCGGGCTCCGTGACGCAGATGACCGACGTGCTGGGCGGCATCACCAGCCTGTCGTGGTCGCGGCGCGGGGACCGGCTCGTGTTCTCCGCGTTCAACCGCGGTGGCTGGGACATCTTCTCGGTGCAGCAGCCGCTGTCGAACGAGTCGGTGCTGCAGAAGCTCCGCCGCGACGCGCCCCTCTCGGTGCGCACCGTGGCCGAGGCGAAGCAGCCCATGCCGGTGGCGGCGCCGGTCACGGAACACCGGGCGGCGCTCGCCGTGGCGTGGCCCGACTCGGCCACGGCCGTCGATTCGTCACTCGCTTCGAACCGACCGCGCGCGCGCCGCGAGCCCGGCCTGCTGCCGAGCCCGGTGTCGTTCGAGCCGCCGTCGTGGGGGGGCGACTTCCCGCCGCAGGCGGCGAACCTCGCGCCCCCGCCGGACACGGGCAAGGCCGTGCCGCGGCCGGTGCTCACGCCGCTGAACGAGCGCGGCGGTCCGTTCGCGCTCTCCGACAGCGTGCTCGCGCAGAAGCCCGCGCCGTACCGGTGGCGCCTGCAGCCCGAGTACTTCAACGGCGGTTTCCTGGCCGCCACGGGCTACGGGTTCGTGGGGCTGACGCAGCTGGTGTTCGCCGACTTCCTCGGCGACCGGCAGCTCGAGATCGCCACGGACGTGTTCTCGAGCTCGCTCAGCGAGAGCAACGCGCTGCTGATCTACAACTACCTGCCGCGGCGCTGGGACCTGCAGGCGGGCTTGTTCCACTTCAAGAACTACTACTCCTCGCGCGTGACCACGCTCGGCGAGGCGCTCGGCAGCCCGCAGCTGTTCAGCGAGCGCTCGTTCGGCGCGCTGCTCGGCACGTCGTATCCGTTCGACAAGTTCCGCCGCGTGGACTTCGAGTTCACGCAGATGTTCGTGCAGCGGGACTTCTTCGAGGAGGATGCGTTCGGCGACTTCTACAAGACGCGCACGGACTACCGTTCGATCTCGTCGCCGTCGGTGTCGCTGGTCGGGGACAACTCGCTGTTCGGCTACTACGGCCCCGTCAACGGCTCGCGCTACAACATCACCTTCAGCCCGTCGTTCTCGTGGTTCTCGAACGGGCTCGCGTACCAGACCGCCACGCTGGATTTCCGCCGCTACTGGGACCTGACGGGCGGCTACACGTTCGCGTGGCGCACGCTCGACGGCGCCAGCTTCGGACGCGACCCGCAGTCGTTCCGCGTGGGCGGCTTCTCCACGCTGCGCGGGTACCGCGACTTCGACGTGCTCGGCAACCGCGTCGCGATCGTGAACACGGAGTTCCGCTTCCCGTTCATCCAGCAGCTCGGCCTCGTCGGCCCGCTGCCTCTCGGGTTCTTCAACCTGAAGGGCGCGATGTTCGCCGACGCGGGCGTGGTGTGGGACAAGGGCGAGGAGCGCCAGATCCGGCTGACGAAGGTCGTCGACGGCAGCCGCCGGCTGGACAGCCCGCTGCTGGGCTTCGGCGTCGGCATCCGCAGCTGGTTCCTGATCGGCCTGATGAAGCTGGACATGGCGTGGCCCACCGACCTGCACGACGTCGGCAAGCCCCGCTGGCACTTCTCGATCGGTCCCGAGTTCTGATTCCAAGGCGGCGGGGCGCACGGCCGCGCCCCGTCGTGCATTTCGCCCGGTCCAGGCTCCGCTCGGTCCTCCCGCCCTCTCCGGGCGGGCGGGACGGGAGGGGCCCGCGGGCAAATCGCCTGTGGCGCACGGATGCGGCTCCCTGTATCGTTGCGGCCCTCATCCGGCTCCGCGCGGGCGTTTGCTCTCGCCGGGTCGGCAGTCTCCCACCCGATGGTCTCGGTTCCCCGTGGATCGAGGCAGTCGAAACCAGGAGTCCATCATGAGCTCTCCCCGCAGCAACGCGCGGCTGGCCGTGGCCGGTCGCGAACCCCGCATCTTCGACGCTCCGCGCCTTCCCGACGGCCATCGCGCGCCGGTCAGCAGCTACTACGGGCGCCACGTCCTCGACCTGATCAAGCTGCGCGAGAAACTCCCGCGTGACGCGTTCGCGTCGCTCGTCGCCACGCTGCGCACCGGCACGACGCTCAGCAAGGACGTCGCCGACCAGGTGGCTTCCGTGGCGCGCGACTGGGCCGTGGCGCACGGCGCCTCGCACTTCACGCACTGGTTCCAGCCCATGACCGGGCTCACCGCCGAGAAGCACGACTCGTTCGCCGACCTGAACGTCCAGATGTCCGGCGAGGCGCGCGTGATCGAGAAGTTCTCCGGCTCGCAGCTGTGGCAGAGCGAACCGGACGCCAGTTCGTTCCCGTCGGGCGGCATGCGCTCCACGTTCGAGGCGCGCGGCTACACGGCCTGGGACCCGAGTTCGCCGATGTTCCTGGTGGAGAGCGCGAACGGACGCACGCTGTGCATCCCGAGCGTGTACATCAGCTACCACGACCATTCACTCGATCACAAGACACCGCTGCTGCGCTCGCTCGAGGCGCTCTCGAAGCACGCCGTGTCGTTCCTCAAGCTGCTCGGCGACGTCGACGTGAAGTCCGTGGCGGCCACGCTCGGCTGCGAGCAGGAGTACTTCCTGGTCGACCGCGCGCATTTCGACCTGCGGCCCGACTTGCTGCTCACCGAGAAGACGCTGCTCGGCGCCGCGTCCACGCGGCACCAGCAGTTCGAGGACCACTACTTCGGCTCCATTCCGCCGCGCGTGATCGCGTTCATGGAGGAGCTGGAGTTCGAGCTGTACCGGCTCGGCATCCCGGTGCGCACGCGCCACAACGAGGTCGCGCCGATGCAGTTCGAGATGGCGCCGATCTTCGAGGACGTGAACCTCGCGAGCGACCACAACGTGCTCGCGATGGACGTGGCCCGGAAGGTGGCGCTGCGGCACGACTTCGTGTGCCTGTTCCACGAGAAGCCGTACGCCGGCGTCAACGGCAGCGGCAAGCACTGCAACTGGTCCATGGCCACGGATCGCGGCGAGAACCTGCTGGAGCCGGGCAAGACGCCGCACCAGAACCTGCGTTTCCTCGCGTTCGTCGCGGTGTGCCTGAAGGCCGTGCACGACTACTCGGTGGCGCTGCGCTGGTCGATCGCCGGCCCGAACAACGACCTCCGCCTGGGCGCGAACGAAGCGCCGCCGGCGATCCTGTCGGTGTTCGTGGGCGAGCAGATCACCGACATCATCGAGAAGACGGTGGCCGGGGGGGCGGGCAAGGACCCCGAGCACTTCGTGCTCGAGATGGGCGTCGGCCGCCTGCCCGCCGTGGCGAAGGACAACACGGACCGCAACCGCACGTCGCCGTTCGCGTTCACGGGGAACAAGTTCGAGTACCGCGCGGTCGGCAGCTCCGCGAACTGCGCGGTGCCGATGGCGGTGCTGAACGCCGCCGTGGCCTCGACGCTCGACGAGATGGCGAAGCGTCTGAAGGCGAAGCTCGACGCGAAGCCGGCCAGCCGCGACCTGGCGGTGGTCGAGCTGTTGCGCGAGGTGTTCGGCGAGACGCAGGCGATCCGGTTCGAGGGCAACGGCTACAGCGACGAGTGGAAGGCCGAGGCCAAGAAGCGCGGCCTGCCGAACCTGGTGGACACGCCCGCGGCGATCGCGGCGATGTCGCTCAAGAAGAACCACCAGTTCCTCGTCGACATGGCCGTGTACTCGGAACTCGAGATGGAGTCGCGCCTGAACGTGGCGTACGAGCGCTACATCAAGCAGGTGCAGCTCGAGGCCGAGACGCTCGCGGAGGTGGTCACCACGTCCGTGCTGCCGGCGGCGGAACGCCAGCTCGTGTCCACCACGGCGGCGCTGTCGGCGCTCGGCGGCAAGTCGAAGACGTACGCGGCGCGCGTGGCGACGATCGGCGAGGCGCTGGAAGCCGCGCAGTCCGGCGTGCTGCGCGTGCGGGCGGCGCTCGAGAAGCTGTCGTCGCTGCACGAGGAGGCGAAGCTCGCGCGCGAGCTGGCCGACGAGGTGCGCCCGATGATGGCGGAGCTGCGTGCCGCCGCGGACGCGCTCGAAGGTCATGTCGACGACGAGCAGTGGCCGCTTCCGAAGTACCGCGAGATGCTGTTCGCGAAGTGACGGGACGCCGGACGACGGGGCCGCGGGCGATCGCTCGCGGCCCCTCGTGCGTCCGGTGGTGGCGAGCGCAGGACCCTTCGGCTATTTTGCGCTCGCCGATCCGCCACCACCGCCTCGGGAGTGCTCCGTGTCCGAACGCTTCTCGCTGAACCCTCCACAGCGCGCCGCCGTCGAGTTCGGCGACGGGCCCCTGCTGGTCATCGCCGGCGCGGGCTCGGGCAAGACGCGCGTGCTCACGGAGCGGGTCGCGCGGCTGCTCGCGAGCGGCGTGCCGGCTCACGCGATCCTCGCGTTCACGTTCACGAACCGTGCGGCGCGCGAGATGCGCGAGCGCATCGAGCGGACGGTGGGGCCCGAGGCCCGCGAAGCCTGGATCGGCACGTTCCACTCGACCGCCGTGCGGCTGCTGCGCCGCGAGGCCGGCACGCTCGGTCTGCCGCCGGGCTTCTCGATCTGGGATCGCGAGGACCAGGAGGCGGCGGTCAAGGAGATCGTCAAGGACCTCGGCCTGCCCGACACGGCGTACCGCACGGGCACGGTGCTGGGCCGCATCTCCGACGCGAAGAACGCGCTCGTCACGCCCGAGCAGGCCGACCACGTGGCGATCTCGCCGTTCGAGAAGACGATCGCCGACGTGTACCGCCGCTACCAGGCGGCGCTTCGCCGTGCGGGCGCGCTCGACTTCGACGACCTGATCGGCGAGTCGGTGCGGCTGTTCCTCGAACACCCGGCGGCCGGCGAACGCTGGAGCCGGCGCTTCCGCCACGTGCTCGTGGACGAGTACCAGGACACGAACCACGCGCAGTTCCGCCTCGTGCAGGCGATCGCCTCGGTGCACGGCAACCTGTTCGTGGTGGGCGACGACGACCAGTCGATCTACGGCTGGCGCGGCGCCGATCTCGCGAACGTGCTCGACTTCGAGCGCGCGTTCCCCGGCGCGCAGGTGATCCGCCTCGAACAGAACTACCGCTCCACGCGCAACATCCTCGCGGCCGCGAACGCGGTGATCGCGAACAACGTGGCGCGCAAGGGCAAGACGCTGTGGAGCGAACGCGAGGAGGGAGCGCGGCTGCGGTTCGTGCTCGCGTCCGACGACGCCGACGAGGCGCGCCACGTGCGGCGCTTCATCGAGCGGCAGGTCGCGCGCGGCCGCAAGCTCGCCGACGGCGCCGTGCTGTACCGCACGAACGCCCAGTCGCGAGCGCTGGAAACCGAACTGCGCATGGCCGGCATCGCCTACGAGATCGTGGGTGGCGTGTCGTTCTTCCAGCGCCGCGAGGTGAAGGACCTGCTCGCGTACCTGCGGCTGGTCGTGAATCCGTCCGACACCGCGTCGTTCTTCCGCATCTGGAACACGCCGCGCCGCGGGCTCGGTCCGGCGGTGCGGGCGCAGGTGGAGACGCGCATGACCGGCGACGCGTTCGCGCCGCTGCTGGCGGACGTGTCGACCGTGGCGAACCCGGTCGAGGCGCTGCGCGCGCTGGTCGCCGAGGGCGCGCTGTCGAAGGCCGCGCGCACCGGCGCGGGCGACCTGCTCGCGCTGCTCGACGCCCTGCGCGCGAAGCGCGAGGCCCCGGTCGAGGAACTGTTCGGCGTGCTGCTGGAGCGCAGCGGCTACCTCGACCATCTCGAGGCGAACAGCGACGAGGACCTGGCGGAGCGCCGCGCGAACGTCGAGGAACTCGCGGCGTCGGCCTCCGCGTTCTCGGCGGCGGGTCGCGGCGGGCTGCTGGAGTACCTCTCCGAGACCTCGCTGCTCACCGACGCCGACCGCCTGGAGGAGGGCCAGGATCGCGTGCTGCTGCTCACCGCGCACAACGCGAAAGGCCTCGAGTTCGACGTGGTGGTGGTGGCGGGGCTCGAGGAGGGCCTCATGCCGCACGCGTCCAGCCGCGAGGACGCCTCGCGACTGGAGGAGGAGCGTCGGCTGTTCTACGTGGCGCTCACGCGTGCGCGCGACGAGGTGCTGCTGACGGCGGCGGCGTGGCGCCGGCGCTTCGACGGCGGTTTCGCGGGGCAGGTCTCGCGGTTCGTGGACGAGATCCCGGCCGAGTTGCTCGACCGCGACGAGGCCGCCTCGTCGCCGCCGCGCGAGTCGCGCTTCGGCGACGGCGGTGCCCGGCGCGGTGGCGACCGCGCGCGCGTCGCCGGACCCGGGCGCGGCTGGAGCGGCAAGGCGCGCGTGGTGGACGGGGGCGGCTCCGGCTGGCAGCGCGACGACGAGCAGCCCGAGGAGCGCGCCGACTTCGGCGACGACGGCCCGGTGCGCACCGTGTCCGCGCCGCCCATGCGCAGCTCGCGCGCGCGGCAGGCGATCGGCCGCGTCGTGTACCACGACAAGTTCGGCCGCGGCACCGTGCTCGACGCCGAGGGCGAGGGCGAGGAGACGAAGCTGACCGTGCGCTTCGCCGGCGCGGTGAAGAAGGTGTTCGCTCGGTTCGTGCAGGGAGGAGACGGCGGTGATCCGGCCTGAGGAAGTCCGGCGCGTGGCGGAGCTGGCCCGGCTGCGGCTCGCGGACGAAGACGTGGAGCGCCTCGCCACGCAGCTCTCGGCGGTGCTCGACTTCGCCGAGGCGCTGAACGCGCTCGATCTCTCGGACTGCGAGCCCACCGCGTTCGCGCCGGTGGAGACGCCGTGGCGCGAGGACGTCGTGAACGGGCGGCGATTGTCGCCGGAGCAGGCCACGGCCGGCGCACCGGGCAGCGAGGACGGCTTCTTCCTGGTGCCGCCGATCGTGGAGAACGTGAACCCGTGAGCGCGTCCGATCTCTGGCGGCTCGGCGCGTCGGAGCTCGCCGCGCGCGTCGCGGGCGGCGCGCCCGTGGAGGACGCGGTCGAGTCCGGGTGGGCGGGCCCCGCGGCCGCGTGGGAAGCCGACGTGCACGCGGTGGTGCACACGGACCCGGCGCAGCGCGCGGCGAACGCGCGCGCGGCGGTCGCCGGACCGCTCGGCGGCGTGCCGGTGCTGGTGAAGGACAACCTGTGCTCCACCGACTACCTCACCACGTGCGGTTCGCGGATCCTCGCGGGCTGGCGTGCGCCCTACGACGCGACCGTGATCCGCCGGCTGCGCGAGTCGGGGGCGGTGCTCGTGGGCAAGGGCAACATGGACGAGTTCGCGATGGGCTCCTCCACCGAGTTCAGCTGCTACGGCCCCACGCGCAACCCGTTCGACCTCGAGCGCGTGCCGGGCGGCTCGAGCGGCGGGCCCGCCGCGGCGGTCGCGTACGGCCTCGTGCCGCTCGCGCTCGGCTCGGACACGGGCGGCTCGGTGCGGCAGCCGGCCGCGTTCTGCGGCGTGTACGGGCTCAAGCCCACGTACGGGCGGCTGTCGCGGTACGGGCTCGTGGCGTTCGGCTCGTCGCTCGACCAGGTGGGCCTGTTCGCGCGGCACGCCGGCGACGTCGCGCTGGCGTGTGTCGGGCTGGGACGCCGGCATCGCGGGGCGGCGCTTCGGCTGGCCCGCGAACCTGTGGGAGCGCGGCGTCGATCCCGAGATCGTGCGGGCGCTGGAGCGTTCCGCCGAGGCGCTCGAACGCGCCGGCGCCGAACGCGTGCCGATGCGGTTCCTGCCGGGCGAGGTGGGCGTGGCGACGTACTACCTGGTGGCCACCGCGGAGGCGAGTTCGAACCTCGCGCGCTTCGACGGCGTGCGCTACGGACTGCGGCACGACGACGCGGACGACGTGCGCGCGCTGGTCGAGAACACGCGCACCGAGGGCTTCGGCCCCGAGGTGCGGCGCCGCATCCTGCTCGGCACCTACGCGCTGTCCTCGGGCTACTACGACGCGTACTACCTCAAGGCGCAGAAGGCGCGCACGCGCATCCGGCGCGAGTACGCGGCGGCGTTCGCGGGCTGCGACTTCCTGCTGATGCCGGCGAGCCCCACGCTGCCGTTCCGGCTCGGCGAGAAGACCGACGATCCGCTCGCGATGTACCTGAGCGACGTGTTCACGATCGGCGCGAACCTGGCCGGCATCCCCGGGCTCACCGTGCCGACCGGCCTCGCGCCCGGCGGACTGCCCACGGCGGTGCAGTTGCTCGGCCCGGAGGACTCGGAGCCGCGCCTGCTCGCGGCCGCCCGCGCCATCGAGGTGGGCGGGGACGTGGCGCGCCTCGCGCGCCGTCACACCACGGAGTTCGCATGGCCCACGAAGCGGTGATCGGCCTCGAGTGCCACATCCAGCTGGCCACGCGCAGCAAGATGTTCGACGACGCGCCCGCGGAGTTCGGCGGCGAACCGAACGCGCACCTGACGCCGGTCAGCCTGGGCCTCCCGGGGGCGCTGCCCACGATCAACGCGCGCGCGATCGAGCACGCGCTCGCGCTGGGCCTCGCGCTCGACTGCCGCATCCGGCGCGAGAGCGTGTTCGCGCGCAAGCACTACTTCTACCCGGACATGCCGAAGAACTTCCAGATCACGCAGTACGACCAGCCGCTGTGCGAGGGCGGGGCGCTGCCGGTGCGCGTGGACGGGGAGTGGCGCGCTTTCGAGCTGACGCGCATCCACGTGGAGGAGGACGCCGGCAAGACGTTCCATCCCGAGCGGCACGGCGACCGTCGCGTCTCGCGCGTGGACTACAACCGCGCCGGCGTGCCGCTGCTGGAGCTCGTCACCGAGCCGGTGCTTCGGACGCCCGCCGAGTGCGCGGCGTTCCTCACGGCGCTGCGGCGGCTCGTGCGCTGGCTCGGGATCTCGGGCGGCGACATGGAGAAGGGCCAGCTGCGCTGCGACGCGAACGTCAGCCTGCGGCCGGCCGGCGCGTCCTCGCTCGGCACCAAGACCGAGCTCAAGAACCTGAACACCATCAAGGGCGTGGAGCGCGGCGTGACGGCGGAGATCGCACGCCAGCAGAAGCTGCTCGACGGCGGCGAGCCCGTGGTGCAGGCCACGCTGCTCTACGACGCGGACCACGACCGACTCGCGATCATGCGCACCAAGGAGAGCGCGCCGGACTACCGCTACTTCCCCGAGCCCGACCTGCCGGTGCTGGTGGTGAGCGACGCCCGACTCGACACGGCGCGCACGGCGCTGCCCGAGCTGCCGTGGGTGCGCGAGCGCCGGCTGATCGAGCAGTACGGCCTGCCCGCGTACGACGCCGGCGTGCTCGGCGAGTCGCGGGATCTGTCGGACTACTACGAGGCCGTGGCGCGAGCGAGCGATCCCAAGCTCGCGAGCAACTGGGTGATGACCGAGGTGATGCGCGCGCTGAAGGAGCGCGGCGAATCGGTGGAGGAGTGGTCGCGCCGCGTGAGCGCCGCGCGACTGGCCGACCTGGTGGCCGCCGTGCACCGACGCACGCTCACGGGCCCGCTCGCGAAGCAGGTGTTCGCCTGGTTCCTCGAGGAGGACGGCACCGTCGCGGAGCTGCTCGAGCGGCACGGCGTGCAGGTGCAGGGCTCGGCGGAGGATCTGCGGCCGATCGTGCGCGCGGTGCTCGACGCGCACCCGGAGGCGGTGAGCGAGTACCTCGCCGGGCGCACGAAGGCTTTCGGGTTCCTGGTGGGACAGGTCATGAAGCAGAGCGGCGGCCAGGCCGTGCCGCAGGTGGTGCAGGAGCTGCTCCAGGCGGAACTCGCCGCGCGCGGCGGCGCGTGAGCGGCGGCGCGGACGACGCACGGGCCGCGGCCGTGCGTGCGGCGTTGCGCGCGCCGGTGGGCGAGGCGCTCGCGCGCGTGCTGCACGCACCCACGGTGACCGCACTCGTCGCCGACGCGGCCGATGCCGGCGCGTTCGGCGGCGTGCTGCCGCCGCTGCTCGGCGCGCTCGCGGCGGCCGGCGTGCCGCGCGGCCGCACGTTCGTGCTGCTGGCCGCCTCGGGTGACGTCGCGCGCGACCGCGAGGCGGCGCGCGCGTGGCGGGCGGCGCTCGGCATCCCGGTGATCGCGCACGACCCCGCGCGTTCGGCGAGTTTCACGGTCGGCCGCACGTCCGCGGGCGTGGCGGTGGAGCTGGACGACGAGCTGCGCGAGGCGGAGGCCGTGGTCGTGCTCGCGTCGGTGACGGCGGCGAGCGCCGCAGGACGGGCCGACGCGGTCGTGTGGCCGGGGCTCGCGCCCTCCGCGGCCGCACGCGCGCACGCGGCGCTCGACGCGCCGGCGCGCG
>JBGAOB010000104.1:0-13529 GCA_044222045.1 Candidatus Eiseniibacteriota bacterium | reverse complement strand
GTGACCGGCCGCTGGAGCGGCGGCTTCTTCCAGCAGGGCCCGATCCGCACGCGCCACCGCTTCCTCATCGACGACGGCGGCGGCGTGTCGTGGTCGCAGGAGCCGCTGCCCGCGAAGTGACGTCGCCAGGAAATCGCGAGGCCCCCGCGCCGTGGAGCGCGGGGGCCTCGTGCGTTCGGACGGTTCGGGCTACGCGACGCCGGCCGTGCGCGCGGCGTCCGCCTGCTCGGTGGCGAGGCCCTGGCGCTTGATCTTGCCGGTCGTGGTCTTGGGGAACTCCCCGCGCCGCACGATCACCTTCTTCACGCGCTTGTACGGCGCGAGCAGGTGGCAGCGCTGGTCCACGTCGGCGCGCAGCGTGGCCTCGATGTAGGCATCGTCGCAGGCCTTGCCCTGTGCGCGCGCGTGCTGCTCGAGCTCGGGCACGTTCGGGTAGATGTGCGCGTGCACTTCCTCGCGCTCGCCCTTGGGATCGCGACCGCCCACGACCACCACCTCGAGCACGTAAGGGCTGTTCGCCAGCTGCACCTCGATCTCCTCGGGGTAGATCTTCTTGCCCGCCGCCGTGGCGATCATGTTCTTGAGCCGGCCCGTGATGCGCAGGCGCCCGTCGGGCAGAAGGCGGCCGAGGTCGCCCGTGTAGAACCAGCCGTCGCGCAGCACCTCGGCGGTGGCCGCCGGGTTCTTGTAGTAACCCAGCATCACGTTCGGCCCGCGCACCGCGATCTCGCCGTTGCCCTCGGCATCGGGCGAGTCGATGCGCACGTCCACGCCCACGAGCGGCCAGCCCACGCCGGCGGGCAGCGGCCACGACGGCCGGTTCGCGCACACGACGGGGCTCGTCTCGGTGAGGCCGTAGCCCTCGGTCAGCGCGAAGCCCAGGTCGATGTAGCCCCAGAACACCTCGGGCGCGATCGGCGCCGCGCCGGTGGCGAACATGCGGATGGCGTCGAGCCCGGCCTTCTCGCGCACGGGCCGCAGCAGCGAGAACCCGATGCGCCGCCCGGTCAACACGCGCACCGCCTTCGTCACCGCGAGCAGCGACTTCACCACGAGCTTGCGCGGCACCGGCGCGTCCTCGATGCCGCGGTGGATCGCCGAAAGCAGCTTCTCGTACAGCAGCGGCACCGCCACGAAGACGGTCGCTCGCGAGCTCGCCATGTCCTCGCGCAGCTGCTTGGAATCGAGGCCGCGCGCGTAGCACGTGCTGGCGCCCATGCGCATGGCCGACAGGAAGCCGATCGTGCTCTCGAACGTGTGGTGCATCGGCAGGATGCTCAGCATCCGGTCGCCCGGGCCCACCTCGAACGTGCGGGCCACGCCCTCGGCGTTCGACAGCAGGTTCGCGTGCGACAGCATCACGCCCTTGGCCTGCCCGGTCGTGCCCGACGTGAAGATGATGACCGCGAGATCGCCGGGCGCGCCGCGCTCGGGCCGCGGGCCCTCGTTCGGGAACTCGGCCTGCGCCTGCCCCCACGACGGCAGCCCGTCCACGTCGTCCAGCGCCACCAGCGACAGCGCCGGGATGCGCTCCTGTTTCACCTGCGCGAGCACCGGGTGCTGGCGGGCGCTCACCACGCAGCACGTGGCGTCCGCCGTGGCCAGGATCTCGCCCACTTCCTGAGCCTTCAGCTGTGCGTCGAGCGGCACCACGACGGCGCCCGCCTCGAGGATGGCCATGTACGCGAGGCCCCACTCGGGGCGGTTTTCGCTCTGCAGGCCCACCTTGTCGCCGGGGCGAATGCCCTCGCGCTCGAGCAGCGCGGTGAAGCGGTGCATGGCCTGCGCGGCCTGCACGTAGCTGTAGCCGCTCCAACCCTGGGGCGTGCGGCGCAGCAGGAACTCGGCGTCGCCGTACTGCCTTGCGGCCCAGTCGATCAGCTGGGGCAGCAGGCGAACGACCGGTTGCGGGGCGTTCGATCGGGGTGCGGAAGTCATGAGGGCGTGAAGCCTAGGGGGATCGAGAAGCCCGGGTCAAGGGCGGCGGCGGGCCACCACCACGTGCGCGAGCACCTCGCGCGGGTCGAAGCACAGCCGGTCGAGCAGCTCGCACAGCACCTGCACCAGCACATAGAGCGCACGCACCGGCATTTCGGTGAGCACGCGCGTGGGGCCGCGGTTGATCCGGTTGAGCGCCGCGATCGTGGACAGCCCGACGCGCGCCCACAGCCCGCCCACGGGCACGACTTCGATCGGCTCGAAACCGGCGCGCCGGAGCAGCCACTCGGCGCCGTAGCGCGTGAAGCGGAAGTAGTCGTGCGGCTCGTCGTGCAGGGGCACCATCTGCGTGAACTCCAGGATCAGCACGCCGCCGGGTTTCAGCACGCGGTGCGCCTCCTCGATCATGCGGATGGGCTCGGGCAGGTACGTGAGCATCGACAGGCCGAGCACGGTGTCGAACGTGCCGTCGCGGAACGGTTGCGCCTCGGCGCGCGCGAACGCGTCGAGCCGCGCGCCGTCCAGGTAGGGCGACACCGACAGGTCGGTGCCCCAGTACCGCGTGATGCGCCCGTCGAACAGCTTCGCGAACGGCTTGCGGCCGCAGCCCATGTCGAGCAGCTCGCCCCGCGCGTGGCCGCTCACGCGGCGCAGCGCGGCGGTGAGCTTGTGGTTCGCGAGCCAGTTGTACTGCCACACGGTCCACGGGCGCGTGATGTCGCGAGGGCGCGCCGGGCTCACGACCGGCTCCACTCGATCAGGTACTCGCCCACCTGCACCTGCAGTTCCACGCGGCCGCCGTCCACGCGGATCGCGCCGTCACCGCGCCCTTCGGCGAAGCGGGCGCCCGTGACGCCGTCCGGCAACGGCAGCTCCAGCGGCGCCAGCGGCACGCCGTAGTAGCGCAGCAGCGCGCCGCGATCGCCGATCCCGCGCAGCGACCAGCCGTGTTCCGACAGGTGCCGCACCTCCACGTCGGTCAGGAACACCGCGCCGTCGGCGACGAGCGCGCCCAGCAGCGTGCGCAGCGCCGCGCGCCCCGCCTCGGACCACGCGTCGTCCAGGTGCGCGTACGACAGCCGGTGCGAGCTGAGCATGGCCGGCTGGCCGCGTCCCCACGCCGCGCGCACGCCGCGCAGCGCGGCGTCCACGCCCTGCTTGCCACCGGGGTTCGCCTGCCCGCGCGGCTCGAAGCCCACGCGCGGCGGCATGTAGAAGCGCGCGCCGGCGTGGTGGGGGAACCGCCACGCCATCACGCGGCGCGCCAGCGGCAGCAGCGGCTGGCTCGCCTGCTCGCCCTTGCCCTGCAGGATGCGCACGCCGAGCGACTCGGCCTCGCCCTCCAGCCAGTCGTCGAAGCGGTAGTCCGGCGGGCAGAACGAATCCGGCGCGCGGCCGAACTGCTCGCGGAACAGCGCGATCGCCTGGCGCAGGTTGCGCGCGCGGACGGCCTGGGGCTCGGACGGGTCGTACTCGCCGCTCGCCTCCACGGCGTTGCAGATGGGGCTCTGCTGCGCGTGCGCCTCGCGCGCGTCGCGCTGGTTGCGGCGCAGCGCGCCCAGCCAGGCGGTCTCGGGCAGGTGGTGCAGGCCGTGCAGCTCGGGCCACCACAGGCCCGACGCCACCGCTTCGCGCACCGCGCCCGCGAGCCCCGGCCGCTGCCAGCGCCCGCGCGCGTCCATCGACGGCGCCACCGGCACCTCGTCCGACTCGAAAAGCGGCGCACCCATCACCTCGTAGTCGGGTGCGCCCGTCACCGTGTTCGCCTGCCACACCGGCGGGAACCCGTCGCCGCCCCGGAAGCCGCCGAGCAGGTCGACCATCGCGCGCACGTCGTCGGCGCTCTCGAGCGTGGAGCGTCCGTACAGCATGCCGGCCGGCGTGCGGAACGAAGCGCCGCTCGACAGCACGCGGTGCGCCTGGTCGTCGGCGGTCCAGGCCGCCAGGCCCCAGTCGTCGCTCTGCAGCACCACGGCCTTGAGGCGATGCCAGTCGAGATTCATGCGAGCGGACGAGCCCCCCGTGGAGGTGCGCGCGCGGCGGACGCCGCGGTGCGAGAGCGGCGCGCATGTTCGCACATCCGCGCGGGAGCGCACACTTCCGCCGGCGCCCCGGCGCATTGACCCGTTCGGGCCACGCGAGGCACAGTGCCGCGCCATGCGCCGCCCCACCTCGGCCCGCGAGTCCGAACGCTGGTTCGCCGCCACGTTCGCGTGCGTGCTCGTGTTCTGGCTGTTCGACCTGCTCGTGCTGCGCGCGGGCACGCCCGACCCGCTCGACGACACCTGGGAGTACGGCGTCGTGGCGCGCGCCCTGATGGAGGGCCGCGGCTTCCGCACGCTGGTCATCCACCCGCCGCTGTGGTCGCTGCGCGACGCGGCGTTCCACGTGCCGGTGCTGGTGCACGGCCCACTGCTGCCGCTGGCGCTGCTGCCCGGCGTCGCGCTGGCCGGCGCGCACGCGCTGGACGGCGCGGCGTACCTCGCGGCGATCTTCGCCGTCCTCGCCGCGCTCGCCACGTTCCGGCTCGGCGAGCGGCTGCACTCCCCCGCCGTCGGCGCAGCCGCCGCGATGCTGTACACGCTCTCGCCGCTCGGCATCGTGGCCGTGCACCACGACATCGCGCTGCACGCGGGCGCGTGGCTGCTCGCGCTGGCGATGAGCCTGCTCGCCGAGGAACGGCCGCGGGGCGCGGCCGCGGGCATCGCGCTGGGGCTCGGCGCGCTCGTGCGGCCGGAGTTCGCGCTCGCGTTCCCCGTGATGCTGGTGCTCGCGCGCGGCGTGCGGGCGGCGTTCGCCCTCGCGTTCGCGCTGTGCGTGGCGCCGTGGAGCCTGCACGCGCTGCTCGCCGCGGGCACGCCGTTCTTCAACCTGTCGTCCTACCTGCTGATCGGCTACTGGGAGGGCCGCCGCGGCATCGCCGTGATGCGCGACTTCTCGCTGCCGCCCTCGGCGTGGCCCGCCACGCTCGCCGCCGAACTGCCGCACCTGCCGCGCAAGTGGATCGAGTTCCTGCCGCACGCGCTCAAGCGCTGGCTGTGCGCACCGAGCGGCGCCACGGGCTGGCTCGCGCCGGTCGGCTGGGTGCTGGCGCTGGCGCCCGTGCGCGTGCGTCCGTTCGCGCTCGCGTCGGTGGCGCTGGGCCTGCTGCCGCTGGCAGTGATGGTGCTCACCGTGTTCGACCCGCGCTACCTGGTGCCGTTCCTGCCGCTCGCGGCCGTGGGCGTGGCGATCGGCGCGCGCGAGCTGACCGAGTGGGCGCCGGGGTGGATGCGCCGGCCGCGCGCGTGGATCGGCCTGCTGCTGCTGGCGATGCTGCCGAGCACGCTGCCGCAACTGCACGACGGCTGGCGCGGCGCGGCCGAGCTGCGCACGCGGCTCGCACGCGAACGCGCGGGGCTCGCGGAGCGCTTCGGCGGCGCGGGTGCGCGCGCGACCGGCGTGGTGTACAGCGACACGCCGGACTTCGTGGCGTGGACGCTGCGCCGGCCCACCGTGTGGCTCACCGAGCCCGAGTACCGCGAGCTGCCCGCGTGGGACGGGCTGCCGCCCGCCCCCGCCGACCGCGACGGCCGCCCCGCCCGCGCCGACGGCGACGCCACGTGGTTCCACGAGGCCGACGGGCGCGGCGCCCTGCTGCCGGCGGTCGCGCCCGCGGTTGCCCCCGCCGACACGGCGGCCGGATCGCCGGATTCGCTGCAAACGATTCCGTAGGTTCGGTCCCGCGCGACGGCGGCCTCGCGACCCGGCCGCACCGCGCACTCGGCCGTAGCCGCGGCCCCACGCGCCCCTCTAGACTCGCCCCGTGCGTCCCGCCCGACTCCGCCCGCTCGCCCGCCTCGCGCTCGCCGCGCTGGCGATGTTCGCCGGCACCGCCTCCGCCGCGCCCGTGCGCGTGCGGCCCGTGGCGCCCGCGCCGCCTCCTTTCGCGGCCCAGTCGAACGTCGGCGCGCACGGCCCGTGCGGCACGAACGTCGACGGGCTCGCCGACCAGCTCGCCGAGTGGGCCGCGCGCACGCCGGCCGTTGCGCTACCCACCACGTTTCGCCGCGACGTCGGCGACGTGTTCGTGATGGAGGACGACGGCACGCTGTTCTACACGAACGCCGGCGGCCGCAACCTGCTCGACATCTCCGCGGCGATGCGCGCGTTCTATGCCGCGCACGGTGACGACTACGACCAGGTCGCGATCTACCTCGCCACCGGCATGAACCAGTGGCTCGGCTCGCCCGGCGCGCTCGCCGCCGCGTGGCCGGTGCGCAACGACACGCACGGCATCGGCCTGTCGCTGTACGACTGGGGCGCCGCGTTCGGCAGCCCGGCGCGGCTGCAGCAGGTGCTGACGATGAACGGCCTCGGCCGCTACCCCGCGAGCCAGGACTCCGGCATCGGCGGGCCCGGCGACTCGTTCAACACGCAGGACGTGCTCGCGCACGAGTTCGCGCACCGCTGGCTGAGCTACGTGTTCGTGGATTCGGCGGGCACGCAGAGCCCGGCGCTGCTCGGCCGGGACTGGCAGCACTGGGGCTTCTTCGCCGACGTGGACTCGTCGTACATGGAAGGCTGCGACTGGACCGAGGTGGCGCCCGACTCGTTCCGCACCACCGGCGTGTCGTCCACGTTCGGCGCGCTCGACCGCTACCTGATGGGCGCGATCACGCGCACCGAGATCGACTCGTTCTTCGTGGTCAACGATCCGACCGCGTTCGATCCGCCCGGCATCTACATCCCGATCACGACGCCGTTCGTCGGGCTCGGCTGCCGGGGGCGCGCCACGGGATGGCGCGTGCCCGACATCGAGCGCGTGCACGGCCCGCGGGTGCCCGACGGCGCCGTGGCGCCGCGCGCGTTCCGCGTGGGCTTCGCGCTGATCACGCCGCACGGCGTGGACGCCACCCCCGCCGACCTCGCCAAGCTCGACGCGATCCGCCTGCGCTTCCCGCGCACGATGCGCGACGGCACGCTGCAGCGCTTCGACGTGGACGTCACGCTGGCGCCGGCGCCCGCGCGCGTGGTGATCGAGCACGCGCCGCTCGGCGACACCGAGCAGGCGTCCGCCATGCGCTCGGTGCGCGCGCGGGTGCGCGCCGCCGGCGGGCGCGGCCCGCTCGCGGTGGACGCCGGCAGCGTCACGCTGTGGTGGCGCCCCGGCACGAGCGGCTCGTTCTCGCCCGTCCCGATGTCGCCCGCGAGCCCGGATTCGTTCGCGGCGTCGCTGCCCGCGCCCGCGGGCCTCGTGCAGTACTTCCTGGCCGCCGCGCTCGCCGACTCGCCGCAGGTGACCGCCACGCTGCCCGCCGCCGGCGCCGCCGCGCCGTTCACGTTCGCCGCCGGCCCCGACGCGACGCCGCCCGTGATCGTGCACGCGCCCCCGCGCATCCTCGGCGCCGACCAGCTGCCGCACGCCCTGCTGGCGCGCGTCACCGACAACCTCGGCGTCGACTCCGTGTGGTGCGACCTGCGCGTGGGCACCGGCCCGCTGCAGCGCGTGGCGCTCGCGCGCGCGGGCGCCGACTCGTTCGCGGTGACCGTGCCCGGCGGCCTGCCGTTCGGCACCGTGGTCACGTACCGGTTCGTGGCGCGCGACCGCGCACAATCGCCGAACGTGGCCGTGTCCGCGCCCGCGTTCGACACGCTGCGCGTGAACCGCGGCCTGTTCGAGGACCTGGAGAACGGCACCGACTGGTTCCACCAGAACGTACTGTTCTCGTGGCGCGACGCGTGGCACCCGGAGAGCGACCCGACCGCGCCCGCGGGCCCGGCCGTGTGGGCGTGCGGCGAACCCGGCGGCGCCTACGCGCCGCACCTGGACGCCTCGCTCTACACGCCGTTCGTGTACGGCATCCAGCCCGGCACCGTGCTGACGTTCGACCATCGCTGGGCGCTCGAGCAGTACGACGGCACGCGCGCGTGGGACGGCGCGCGGCTCGAGATCCAGGCCGGCAGCACCGCCGGCCCGTGGACCGTGGTGAACCCCACGCCCGGCTATGGCCACGTGATGATCGGCGGCGGCATGCCGTTCGCCTCCGGCACGCCGTGCTGGAGCGGTGCGTCGCCCGGCTGGGTGCGCGCCTCGCTCGACCTGACGGCGTGGGCCGGGCAGGCCGTGCGGTTCCGGTTCCGCATGTGCTCGGACGACTTCCTGGGCTACGACGGCTGGCGCGTGGACCGCGTGCGCGTGCTGTTCCCCGGCGACGTGCCGCTGGACGCGCCGCTCGCCGGCCCGGAGATGGAGCTGGGTCCCGCGTGGCCGAACCCCGCGCGGGGTGCGTTGTCCCAGGCGATCACGCTGGCCGCCCGCGCCGACGTGGAGTGGACGCTGTTCGACGTGCAGGGCCGCCGCGCCGCCACGCTGTGGTCTGGCCCGGTGGATGCCGGATCGCGCACGCTGGTGGGCGCCCTCCCTCCGGATATCCCGAACGGAATGTACTTGGCGCGCATCCGCGTGGGCGCTCACACTGCAGCGCAGAGACCGGTCGTCGTCCTTCGTTGATCGAAACGCCCTCTGACCGGGGCCGAAAGACTCCATGCGCCGCGCCGCAGCATTGATGTTGGGGCTCGCCCTGCTGTCGGACCCCCGCCTCGGACTCGCCACGGTCGCCACCCCCGCCGACCCGACGACGCCCATTCCGATGACGCTGGGCATTCCCACCTGGGAAGAACTCGGCCCGCCCGCGCGCGCGTTCGCAGCGTCGGTGCACGACACGCGACGGAACCGGCTGCTGGTGATCGGGGGCTACGCCGACGATCAGCGTGTCGGCACGTCGAGCGTGTGGGCGTTGGACCTGTCGCACTACCCCTCGTGGTCGCGCGTGCGGCCGACGGGGCCCGAGCCGTCGCCACGCTGGGGCGCGTGCGCGGTGTACGACTCGCTGCGCGATCGGGTGGTGATGTTCGGCGGGGCGACGCGGGCGAGCGTCCCGAACGCTTGGCCGCCGGACTCGACGCTCGACGACACGTGGATGCTCAGCCTGTCGGGGACCCCCGCGTGGACACGTGTGCTGCACCCTGCCGGCGGGCCTCAGCCCACGGACTCGGTCGGCACGCTGTGGCCCCGGGTGCGCGCCACGTTCACGCGCGATCCGTTGCGCGACCGGGCGTGGCTCTTCGGCGGTCAGAGCACGGACTGGCCCGAGACGTGGTACGACGACCTGTGGGCTTTCGATCTCGCCACGTTGACCTGGGCGCGCGACGAGCAACCGAGGACGACACCCTGGCCGCACGCTCGGGCCGGGCACGCCGCCGTGTACGTGCCGACCGTGGATCGCATCGTCGTGAACGGCGGCGAGTACGACGAGCAACCCGCGGGCACGCGACAACTGCCGCGCGACACGTGGGCGCTGAATCCCGCCACCGGAGCGTGGGAGGACTGGACCGGGGCGGATGCGCGCCTGTGGTCGCCGGCCCTCACGGACCACGTGCTCGTGTGGTGGGCGTCGCACCGCATCGTCGTGCAGCTGCCGGGCGAGACCATCGAACCCGCCGGAGTCGGCTACTGGTCGCCGACGATTCCCGGATGGTCGCGCGATTCGCGATTCGTGTTCGACGGCCGGCCGGGACTCGCCGCGGCGTGGATGGCGGATCGCGACTGGATCGTGTGGACCGGCGGCGGCACCAACGGCGGGGCCCGCGCCGACACGTGGGGCCTTCGCGACGCCCAGCCGACCGCGCCGGCCGGTGTCTTCGAAGTACTCGCAACGCCCCACCCGGTCGTCGGGACGTCGGAGTTCGATCCCCGTGACGAGCGCCTCCTGTTGCTCGAGGGCGGCGATGCGCTCTGGTTCCACGACGCCGCGGCCGGCGTGTGGACGCGCGTGGCGACGACCGGCACCGCTCCGTTTCCGGTGCGGGGCTCGACCGCGGTGCTCGACACGCTGCGGCGTCGACTCCTCGTGTTCGGCGGCGCCGACGTGTGGGAGTCGCCCCCGCCACTCGACGTGCATGCGCTCACCATCGACGGCGTTCCCACGTGGAGTCGCGTGTCCACGTCGCCCGGACCGCCACTGGCGTTCCCGCCGCTGCTCTGGGACGACGATCGTGCCGGGCTGTTCGTGCTCGGCCATCAGCTCAACCCCGGCACCGAGATGCGGGCCTGGCACGTCAGCGTCGACGACAGCGTCCGCTGGCAGGAGCGGCCGGTCGTGGGTTCCCCGTCACCGCCTCCGATCTACGGCGTCGCCGTGCGGGACACACGACGCGGCGGAGGGTGGTACGTCGGGCTTCCCGCCCTCACGCCCTGGTTGCAGGACTCGCTCTACCGGCTGGAACTCGGCGACACCGTGTGGGTGACCACGATCGCCCCGGCCGGCGAGCCACCGGGCGGCCGCGTATTTCCCGCGCTCCTCTTCGATCCGAGCCGCGATCGAGTGCTGCTCCACGCCGGCGCGGGTGATGCGTGGGTCACCCCCGCGGCGAAAGGCGACCTCGCGTGGGAGGCGGCGCTCGGCAGCTCGCCCGAGTGGCGCGCCGCGACACCGCTGGGGGACCGCCCGCCCCGCGGAGCGGCGAAGTTCGTCGAGCTTCCCGACCAGTCCCAGGCCCGGCTCGAAGTCGTGGACGATCGCGTCTTCCGCGTGAGCTGGGAGCTGCCTCCGCCGCCGCCGGCCGCGGCTGAGAGCGCGAGCGTCACCGGCGGTGTGGCGCGACTCGTCTGGACCGGCGCCGCCACCGACGGCTGGGCGGTGCGCGTGGAGCGTCGTGATGCGAACGGTGCGTGGCAGCCGATCGGCCTCGCCACGTCCGATCGTGACGGCCGCTGGCGCTACGTGGACGAGGAAGCGCCCGCGGGCGCGCTCGCCTACCGGCTCGTGTACGACCGGTCCGCCGGGCCGATCGCGACGGGCGAAGTGCTGCTCGGCGCGGCCCCTTCGGTGAGCACGCTCCGCATCGCCAGCATCCGCCCCAACCCCGCGCGCGTGCCGGAGCGAATCGAGTTCGCGCTGCCGCGCGCGTCGGCCGTGACGTTCGAGCTGCTCGACGTGACGGGCCGACGCGTGTGGAGCCGCGAAACGGCGAGCCTCGACGCAGGTCTGCACGTGGTGCCGTTGGGGCTGACGGCGGACGCGCGGCCCGGGCTCTACTGGCTGCGCGTGAAGGCCGGCCGCGAGAGCGCGAGCACTCGCGTCGCGATCGTGAGGTAGTCGTCGCACGCGGCGGTCAGGCGGCGTTCGCAGCGGTTGGAGCGACCCTGCGCGCGCCGCGCGGGCCGAGCGTGCGGATCGCGGCGAGCAGCCGCGCCTGGAGCGGGGCGTCCGGAATGTGCTCGGCCGCGGCGGCCGCCTGGCGCGCCTGTTCGACGCTGCATCCGAGCGCGCGCAACGCCGGGACGAGCTCGTCGATGCGGGCTTTCGCGACGGTGGCCGTAGCCCTCGCCTGCTCGGCTGCGGCCTGCTGCCGGGCTCGCTCGGCCGCAGCGGATGCCTTCGCCTCGACGGCGGCCGTCGCACGTGCCTCGCGCTCGGCGATTCGCGCGGCCCGCCGAGCTTCGGCCGCCGCGCGATGTTGCTCGCGTTCGACTTCACGCGCGGCGCGTTCGACTTCGCGGCGTCCACCGGTCGCGAGGCGCTCGGCCTCTCGCGCGGCGCGCCGAGCTTCGGCCACGGTGCGTCGCTCGGCTTCGCGCGCGGCCCGCTCGGCCTAGCGCAGCTCGCAGGCCCGAGCGCGATCGGCATCACGCTGTTCGTGCGCCCGCGCCCGCGCGGCCTCGCGCTGCTCGCAGGCCCGAGCGCGATCCGCCTCGCGCTGTTCGTGCGCCCGCGCCCGCGCGGCCTCGCGCTGCTCGCAGACCCGAGCGCGACCGGCCTCGCGCTGCGCCTTCGTCGCCTCGCGTTGCGCCTTGGCCGCCGCACGCTTCGCCTTCGCTTCTTCGATCTTGTTCTGCACGAAGTGCAGGCCGTAGAGCTTCTCCGCCGCGTGCAGGTTGTGCGCCCGGCAGCGGAGCCGAACGTTGCCCAGCGAGCCGTCGCCGCCACGGTCCGGCGGGATGATGTGGTCGAACTGGAGGTCGTGCGTTTCGTTGCAGCGCTTGCCGTTCTCGCCCACGAACGTGCAGCGCGCGCCGTCGCGCTTCCAGCACAGGCGCATCACCACCGGCGTGATGTGCCACGGGTCCTTCGATCCCCGGCACCGACCGGTGCCCGCGCCGAGCTTGCGCATCAGCAGGTCGTCTTCGAGCAGCCGGAACGCGCGCTTGAGGACGCCGGCGATGTCGTGCGGCGAAACCCCGCGGCCTCGCAACGCCTGGATGCGGCGCAACATGTCGCAGGTCTCCTGGTCGAGGGTCGCCTCCAGCGCCCAGGCGTCGGCGGAGATCGGCGTCAGGCGGTCGCGGCGTGTCGGAGCAGGTGCCACGGCAGCCGGAGAGGTTGCGGCGAGCAGCGCGCCGAGGTTGCCGTCGAGCGGCGAAGAGCCGCCCTCGCAACCCGCCTCCAACTCCGGATCGCCCGCAACATGCCCCGGGGCATGTTCTTTTTCTTGAGAACTGGCCGATTTCGTTAACACGGCGGCCCACGTGCCCGGCTTCGGGTACCGCACGGCCAGCAGGTACTCGATCTCCGCCTTGCTCCGACCCGCCGCCGCCGCGATCAGCTCGTCGACATTCTCAGCGGTCAGTTTCGGCGCGAGCAGGCACACGCCACTCAGGTGCAGTCGCCCGTCGGCCACCGCGTCGAAGAGCACCGGGAACTGCCGGGCCGCACGGGCGGCGTGCAGGCGCTTGCTCGCCCCATCCTCTGAGTACCCCAGTTCCCGAACGCAGTACACGAACATCGACGAGCACGCCTGGTCCCGGTAGAGCTGCCGGGCGTCGAACTCGGCGATGTGTGCGAGCACCGCCGCCGTGGCGATGCGCTCGATCGGCACCGCGGCGAGCAGGCCCTTCTGGACGTCATGGTCTTCCAGGTGCGACAGCGTGTAGCTCGGCATCGCGAACTCGCGTCGGGGGCGAGTCGTCGCGGGGACGATCACTTCATAGCACGAGCATTTTCGACCGCCGCACGCGCCCGCACGCCGCGAAACGAAGCCGATCGCGACAACGCGCGAGAACAAACGCGCGTTGCACCGTGCACGCACGTGTCAGGCGCGCACAGGCGCAGCGGCGGAGCGCGTCGCGAGCTCACACTCCCGGCGTGCGCAAACGCGTCAACAGGAGATTTCGCGAGCGCGCCAACGAAAGAGCACCAGAAGAAGCGAGCCCCCCGGATGGGTATCGCTGCCCGGGCAGGGCCCGGGCGCGCATTCCCGGTGGTGCACGCGCCACAGGACACCCGACCATGCGGGGCAACGCACGAAGGTCATGCACGGACCCGTGAGATCCGCTTAGCGCACCTGACGACGCTCACCGCCCCAGCTGGGTAACGCTGCCCGGCAGAGCCGGGCGCGCATCCTCGGTCGTGCACACGCGCCTGGACACCCGACCATGCGGGGCAACGCAAGAGGATCGTGCACGGACCCGTCGGAACCGCTTAGCGGACCCGTGAGATCCGCTTAGCGCACCAGACGACGCTCACCGCCCCAGCTGGGTAACGCTGCCCGGGCAGGGCCCGGGCGCGCATTCCCGGTGGGGCACGCCTCGCAGGACACCCGACCATGCG
>JBGAOB010000103.1:0-14169 GCA_044222045.1 Candidatus Eiseniibacteriota bacterium | reverse complement strand
CCCGCCCGGTGCGTGGGAGACCCCATGAATCTCCACGAATATCAGGGCAAGGAGCTGTTCGCGCGCTTCGGGCTGCCGGTGTTGCCGGGGCAGGTGGCGGCGACGCCCGAGGAGGCGCGCGACGTCGCGGCCTCGATCGGCGGCCTGGTGGTGATCAAGGCACAGGTGCAGGTCGGCGGCCGTGGCAAGGCCGGCGGCGTGAAGCTGGCGCACGATCCCGACGAGGCCTTCGAGAAGGCTCGCGACATCCTCGCGCTCACGATCAAGGGCCTGCCGGTGCGCAAGGTGCTCGTGGCCCAGGCCGCGGACATCGCGAAGGAGTACTACCTCTCGATCGTCATGGACCGCGAGAAGAAGGCGCCGCTCGTGATGTTCTCGCCCGAAGGGGGCGTGGACATCGAGGAGGTCGCCCGCGTCAGCCCGGACAAGATCTACCGCATGCACATCCCGCAGGAAGGCCTGCGCCCGTATGCGGCGCGCAACCTGATGCGCAAGGGCTTCGCCGACTTCAAGCAGGCTTCGCAGGCGGCGGACATCCTGATGAAGTTGTACCGCGTCTACACCGAGGGCGACTGCTCGCTGGCCGAGATCAACCCGCTCGCCGTGACGCCGGAGGGCAAGGTGATCGCGCTCGACGCCAAGGTGATCCTCGACGACAACGCCGACTTCCGGCATCGCGACTGGGAGTCGTGGCGCGATCCGGCCGAGGAGACGCCCGGGCAGCGGCTGGCGCGCGAGAAGGGCCTGTCGTACGTCAAGCTGGACGGGGACATCGGCTGCATCGTGAACGGCGCCGGCCTCGCGATGGCCACGATGGACCTGATCAAGCACTACGGCGGCGAGCCCGCGAACTTCCTCGACATCGGCGGTTCGTCGAACCCCGAGAAGGTGACCGCGGCGCTGCAGATCATCACCGGTGACTCGCACGTGCGCGCGATCCTGTTCAACATCTTCGGCGGCATCACGCGCTGCGACGACGTGGCGAACGGCATCGTGACGAGCCTCAAGCAGTCGCCGCTGCCGTGCCCGCTGGTGATCCGCCTCACGGGCACGAACGAGGACAAGGCGCGCCAGATCCTGTCGGACTTCGGCCTGGGCGCCACCACGAGCATGGACGAAGCGGTTCAGATGGTGATCGCGCGCGCGCAGGAGGTGACGGCGTGAGCATCCTGATCGACAAGAACACCCGCCTGATCGTGCAGGGCATCACGGGCCGCGACGGCGCCTTCCACACCGAGCAGATGATCAAGTACGGCACGAAGGTCGTGGCGGGCGTGACGCCCGGCAAGGCCGGCGAGACGATCCACGGCGTGCCCGTGTTCGACAGCGTGGCGGAGGCCGTGGAAGCGACGAAGGCGAACGCCACCGTGATCTACGTGCCGGCGCCGTTCGCCGCCGACGCGGTGCACGAGGCCGCCGACGCCGGCGTGCCGCTGATCGTGTGCATCACCGAGGGCGTGCCGGTGCGCGACACGCTCGGCGCCTTCCACAAGGTGCTGGCGCTGCGCGGGCCCCAGAACCCGCTCGGCAAGCCGCGCCTGGTGGGCCCGAACTGCCCCGGCCTGATCACGCCGGGCCAGGCGAAGGTCGGCATCCTCCCGGGCCAGATCGTCACGCCCGGGCCGATCGGCGTGGTCAGCAAGAGCGGCACGCTCACCTACGAAGTCGTCAAGCAACTCACCGACCGCGGGCTCGGGCAGACGACCTGCCTCGGCATCGGCGGCGACCCGGTGATCGGGACCGACTTCATCGACGCGCTGACGTTGTTCGAGGCCGATCCGAAGACGGAAGGCATCGTGCTCATGGGCGAGATCGGCGGCAACGCCGAGGAGCAGGCCGCCCTGTTCATCAAGCGGCACGTGAGCAAGCCGGTGGTGGCGTTCGTGGCCGGTCAGACCGCGCCCCCGGGCAAGCGGATGGGCCACGCAGGCGCGATCATCTCGGGCGGCACGGGCACGGCGGCCGAGAAGATCGCCGCGTTCGAGGCGGCGGGCGTGCCGGTGGCGCGCATCCCGTCGGAGATCCCGAGCCTGATGGCCGAGCTGCTCGGTCGCCGGCGTGGCCGGAAGGCGAAGAGCAGCCCACCGCCCGCGAAGAAGGCGGCCCCGAAGGCGAAGAAGGCCGCGAAGCCGGCAGGGGCGCGCAGGAGCGCCGCGAAGTCGGCTCCCAAGGTCAAGTCCAGCAAGAAGAAAGCGGCTCCTCGGAAGGCCGTGAAGGGCAAGGGCGCCCGCAAGCGCGGACGCTGAGGCCCGACTCCGTTCCCGGTAACAGACCCGCGGTCTCCCCAGGCCGCTCTTCAGGAGGTTGTCCGTTGGCAGTCGAGCGCACGCTGTTCATCGTCAAGCCGGATGCGACCGAGCGGAACCTGATCGGCAAGATCCTGGCGCACGTGGAGGACAAGGGCTTCCGCCTCGCCGAGGCCCGGCTGACGCGTCTCACCCGCGAGCAGTGCAACGAGTTCTACGCCGAGCACCTCGGCAAGCCGTTCTTCGCCGACCTCGTGGACTTCATGACGTCCGCCCCGGTGATGCTCTGCTGCCTCGAGCGCGAGAACGCGGTCGCCTACCTCCGCGAGGTGATCGGCTCGACGGATCCGGCGCAGGCCGCCGAGGGCACGATCCGCAAGCTGTACGCCCGCAGCAAGGGCCACAACTCGGTGCACGCCTCCGACAGTCTTCCCAGCGCCGAGCGCGAGGTGAAGCTGTTCTTCGGGGTCGCCGCGCTCCAGCACTGAGTCGAAGGCTGACGGGCGGCCGGAATCCATCCGGCCGCCCGGAGTTTTTTCGCCATGGGCGTTCTGGCCGGGCCCGTCGGCCGGTCCCACGCGGGAGAAGATCGCCTCCCGGGCGGGGCCGGATCTGGACGGAACCTTCGGCCCTGTGCTAGTTTCCGCCCGCTTTGAGGGGGTCCGCTGTCGGCGGACTCATTTGCTAATGAGCGATTTCGTCATCGACCTCTCCACCCTGCCGAAGTCCGGCGGGATGGTGCCGGTCGAGGCCGGAGCCCACGAACTGGGGCTGGCGACGGGGGAGTGGCCCGGTCCGATCGAAGGCCGCCTCCGCGTCGAGCGCGCCGGGGATCGGGTGACGGTACGCGGCAGTGTCTCGGCCACCGCGCACCTCGAATGCGTCCGCTGCCTGCGCGAGTTCGACCTCGCGATCGAGGCGCCGATCGTGGTGCTGGCCGAGCGCAGCGGCACGTCGGATCCGCGGGAGGAAGAAGAGCTCACGCGGGACGAGTACATGTTGTTTCACGACGGGCGGCGGTTGGATCTGCGCGAGACGGTTCGCGAATCCCTGCTGCTCGAGTTGCCCATCACTCCCCATTGTCGGGAGGAATGCCCGGGGCTCTGCCCGAAGTGTGGTGCGGATCTGAACGACAGTCCCTGCAAGTGTGCGCGGGGCTGACACCACGCTCCCGGTAGCGCTCCGGAGCAGCGTAAGGAGGACTCATCATGGCGGTTCCCAAGCGGCGACACTCCAGCACGCGCGGCAAGAAGCGCCGCACCAACTGGAAACTTCGCAAGCCTGGCCTTAACACCTGCTCCCACTGCGGAGCCCCCCGGCAGCCGCATCACATCTGCCCGTCTTGCGGCTACTACGACGGCGAAGAGGTCATGCAGCCGCGCGAGGCGTAGTTCGCCGGGCGCGAGACCAGGATGGCCTCCATCCCGCGCATCGGGATCGATGCCATGGGCGGCGACTACGGTCCTCAGCCCGTGGCCGAAGGCGTGGCGAGGGCACTGCGCGAAGGTGGCGGACGGTTCCGGCTCACATTGGTCGGTGACGAGTCGGCCATTCGCCAGGCCCTCCAGCGTGCGCGTGTCACCGAGCCTGTGGACATCGTCCACGCGCCGGAGCAGATCGACATGTCCGAGAAGGCCGCGGCTGCGGCCCGCCGCGGACAGTCGTCGCTCGCCGTGCTCATGCGGTTGCACAAGCAGGGCGAAGTGGACGCGGTCTTCAGCGCCGGCAACACGGGCGCGGTGATGACGGTGGCGCTGCTCACGCTCGGGCGGCTCGAGGGGATCTCGCGGCCCGCGCTGGCCGCGTACTTCCCGAACGCGGCCGGGCAGGGCACCGTGGTGCTCGACGTGGGCGCGAACGCCGACGTGAAGCCGGCGTACCTGGTGCAGTTCGCGCACATGGGGGCCTGCTACGCGCGCTACATGTACGGGCGCGAGAACCCCCGCGTGGGGCTCCTGTCGATCGGCGAGGAAGAGAGCAAGGGCAACGCGCTCGTGCAGGAGACGCTGCCGCTTCTGAAGGCGGCGCGGCACCTGAACTTCGTCGGCAACGTCGAAGGACGCGACCTGTTCAAGAGCACGGCCGACGTGGTGGTGACCGACGGATTCACCGGCAACGTGGTGCTGAAGACGGCCGAGAGCGCCGCCACGTTCCTGCTCGGGCAGATCCGCGGCGAAGTGAAGCGCGATCCGCTGGCGCTGGTGGGGGCACTGTTCATGCAGCCGGCGATCGGCCGACTCCGACGCTCGATCGACTGGGAGGAGCACGGGGCCGCTCCCCTGCTGGGCGTCAACGGCGTCTGCTTCATCGGGCACGGCTCGAGCCGCGCGAAGGCCTTCGCCAGCGCGATCCGCACCCTCACCACGTTCGTCGAACGTCGCGTCAACCAGCACATCATCGAGGAGATCCAGTCCGACCATGTCACCGCGGCCTGACGGCATCCGGGGCGTCACCATCACGGGAACGGGCATGTACGTGCCCGATCGCGTGCTGACGAACGACGACCTCGCGAAGATGGTGGACACGACCGACGAGTGGGTGGTCGAGCGCACCGGCATCCGGGAGCGCCGCATCGCCGCTCCCGACCAGGCGAGTTCCGATCTCGCCCTGATCGCCTGCCAGCGCGCGCTGGCGCGGGCCGGCGTCGACGCCGCGGGCGGGGACCAGGTGTTCCTGGCCACGACCACGCCCGACCGCATCCTGCCGTCGTGCGCGTGCACGCTGCAGCGCAAGCTCGGCGCCAGCAAGGCGGCGGCCTACGACATGTTCGCGGCGTGCACCGGGTTCGTGTTCGGACTCGGCATGGCGCAGGGCCTGATCGCTTCCGGCATCGCCGACAAGGTCCTGGTGGTGGGCGTCGAGACGCTCTCGCGCATCGTGGACTACGGCGACCGGAACACGTGCGTGCTGTTCGGGGACGGCGCCGGCGCCGCGGTGCTGCAGCCGTGCGAGAACGGCGACGGCCTGCTCGCCGTGGACATGCACAGCGACGGCGAGCTGGGCGAAGTGCTCGAGGTGCCCGCGGGCATTTCGCGCAACCCCGCGAACGCCGACACGGTGGCGCGCGGCGAGCACTTCATCCACATGCAGGGCAAGAAGCTGTTTCCGTTCGCGGTGCGATCGATGGAAGACAGCATGCGTCGCTGCCTGGACCATGCGGGGATGACGGCGGCCGACGTGGACCTTTTCATCCCGCACCAGGCGAACCTGCGCATCATCGAGGCCGTGCGCGAACGGCTCGGCCTGCCCGACGAGAAGGTGTACGTGAACATCGACCGTTACGGGAACACGTCGTCCGCGTCGATCCCGATCGCGCTCGACGAGGTCGTGCGCGCGGGGCGCCTGAAGAAGGGCGACCGCCTGGCGTTCGCCGCGTTCGGTGGCGGCGCCACGTGGGGCGCGAGCGTGATGCGCTGGACGCTGCCGGCGTGGCGCGAGGGCGCGAAGGCCGAACCGGCCGGCGCCGTGCGCGAGGCGGGCGCGTGAGCCGCGCGTTCCTGTTCCCCGGCCAGGGCGCGCAGGCCGTGGGCATGGGCCAGGCGCTGGCGCAGGCGTTCCCGGCGGCGCGCGACGCGTTCGAGACCGCGGATCGCGTGCTCGGCTTCGCGCTGTCGCGCACGTGCTGGGAGGGCCCCGCCGAGGACCTCAAGAAGAGCGTGCTCACCCAGCCGGCGCTGCTCACGCACAGCGTGGCCGCGTGGCGGCTCGTGCAGGCCGCCGGACTCGAGCCCGACTTCGTGGCCGGGCACAGCCTCGGCGAGTACTCCGCGTGCGTGGCGGCGGGGGCGATGACGTTCGAGGACGCGCTGCGCGTGGTGCACCGCCGCGGCGACCTGATGTACCGCGCCGGCCTCGAGCGCCCGGGCGCGATGGCGGCGCTGCTCGGACTGAGCGCGACGCAGGCGGCGGAGGCCTGCACGCGTGCCGCCGACGCCGGCATCGTGCGCGCGGCGAACCTCAACGCTCCGGGACAGGTGGTGATCTCCGGGGAGCCCGCCGCGGTGGACCGGGCGTGCGAGATCGCGAAGGAACTGGGCGCGAAGCGCGCGATCAAGCTGGAGGTCAGTGGCGCGTTCCATTCGCCGCTGATGGCCAGCGCCGCGAACGGCCTCGCCGAGGCGCTCGACGCGGTGGAGATCCGCGACCCGCGCTGCCCGGTGGTCTCGAACGCGTGGGCGCGCCCCGTGTCGACGGCGACCGAGTTGCGCGCGGCGCTGAAGGAGCAGTTGCTCGCCTCGGTGCGCTGGGAGGAGTCGATGCGACTGCTCGTGGAGCGCGGCGTGGGCGAGTTCGTGGAGCTCGGAACGGGCAAGGTGCTGCGCGGTCTGCTGCGCACGCTCGACAAGGGGCTGACGAGCTGGAACGTGGAGGATCCCGAGAGCCTCCAGGCGACGCTGGCGGCGCTCGCGCCCGCCGCGGGGAGCAACGCATGACCGAATCCACCTCGCTTCCGGCGGCCGACACGGGCCGCGATCTCGCCGGGCAGGTCGCCTTCGTCACGGGCGGCGCCACCGGCATCGGGCTGGCCACCGCGCGGCTGCTCGCGCGACGTGGCGCGTCCGTGGCGATCTTCAATCGCAACGCCGAGCGCGCCGAGGCCGCCGTCGCGAGCATCCGCGAGGCCGGCGGCGTCGCGCAGGCGTTTCCCGCCGACATCGCGCGCAGCGAGTCGGTGGACCCGGCGTTCGACGCGGCACTGAAGCAGTTCGGCCGCGTCGACGCGCTCGTCAACAACGCGGGCCTCACGCGGGACGGCCTGTTCATGCGCATGAACGACGCGCAGTGGGACGAGGTGCTGAACACGAACCTGGCCGGCGCGTTCCGCTGCTGCCGGGCCGTCGCGCGTCCCATGATGAAGGCGCGATACGGGCGCATCGTGAACGTGTCTTCCGTGGTGGGCCTGATGGGCAACGCGGGCCAGGTGAATTACGCCGCGTCGAAGGCCGGGCTGCTGGGGCTGACGCGCTCGCTCGCACGCGAGCTGGCGTCGCGTGGCGTGACCGTGAACGCGGTGTGCCCCGGATTCATCGACACCGACATGACCGCCGAGCTTCCGGAGGCCGCCCGCGCGGACCTGCTCGGCCAGATCCCGCTCGGACGTCTCGGCACGTCCGACGAGGTCGCGGAAGTGATCGCCTTCCTCGCATCCCCGCGCTCCGGCTACGTGACCGGGCAGACGTGGGCCGTGGACGGCGGCATGGTGATGTACTGACAACCGCAGAGAACCCAACCGACGGGAGGTGAGAAGATGGCAGCGTTCAACGAGGACAAGGTCAAGGAGATCATCGCCAAGGAGCTCGAGGTCGACGCCAAGCAGCTGACGGCGGAGGCCAAGTTCATCGAGGACCTGGGCGCCGACTCGCTGGACATCGTGGAACTGGTGATGGCGCTCGAGGAGGAGTTCGGTCTCGACATCCCCGATGAGGACGCCGACAAGCTCAAGACCGTCGGCGACGCGATGAAGTACCTGCAGGAGCACGCGACCGCCTGAGGCGTCGCGACCGCGGGTCGCTCCCGGGCCGCGCCGCCGCGGCCGAATCGGTGCGGCGGCGCGGAGACCCACCACGATCCCCCGATCGTGGGGCGGGCTCCGTGATCCGCAGACATTTCCCAAGGAGAAGGTGAACCATGAGCAGCAACGGGCCCCGCGTGTTCGTGACCGGCGCCGGCGTCATCTCGCCGGTCGGGAACAACGTCGAGGACTGCTGGAACAGCCTCGTGGCTGGCCGCTCCGGCGCCGGACCGATCACCCGGTTCGACGCGTCGGCGTTCGACACGCGATTTGCGTGCGAGGTGAAGGACTTCAGTACCGAAGGTGCCGTGGACCGCAAGGAGGCGAAGCGCATGGATCGCTTCGTCCAGTACGCGGCCGTCGCCACGCACGAAGCCATTCGCAACGCCGGCCTCGATCTCGACCGGCTCGACCGTGACCGCATCGGTCTTCTCATCGGGTCGGGCATCGGCGGGATGGAGACGTTCGAGAACCAGCACGCGATCCTGATGCAGAAGGGTCCAGGCCGCGTGAGCCCGTTCTTCATTCCGATGATGATCTCCAACATGGCCGCCGGCCACGTGTCGATCCTGTTCGGGCTCCGAGGCCCGAGCTTCGCGACCGTCTCCGCGTGCGCCACCGGCGCTCACGCCATCGGGGAGGTGCTCCGCCTCCTGCGAGCGGGCGACGCCGACTGCATCATCGCCGGGGGCAGCGAAGCCACCATCACGCCGATGGCGGTGGCGGGCTTCAATGCGCTCCGGGCCCTCTCCACTCGAAACGACGACCCCCAGCGCGCCAGTCGACCATGGGACAAGGACCGTGACGGATTCGTCATGGGAGAAGGTTCCGGCGTGCTGGTCCTCGAGACCGAGGACCACATGCGTCGACGCGGCGCGACCCCAGTGTGCGAGCTCTCCGGCTACGGTGCGACGAGCGACGCCTTCCACATGACCGCCCCGAGCGAGGACGGAAACGGCGCGGCGCGCGCGATGGTGCGCGCGCTCGAAGACGCCCAGGTCCCGCTCGAGGACGTCGGCTATCTCAACGCGCACGGCACGTCGACGCCGGCCGGAGATCCGATCGAGGTCCTGGCGATGAAGAAGGTGTTCGGACCCCTCGCGTCGAAACTCATGGTGAGTTCCACCAAGTCCATGACCGGGCACCTGCTGGGTGCCGCCGGTGGACTCGAAGCGGTGGTCACCGCACTGGTGCTGGCACGGGGGATCGTCCCTCCGACGATCAACCTCGACTCACCGAGTCCTGAATGCGATCTCGATTTCGTTCCGAATCAGGCCCGAACGCACCGCGTGAAGGCCGCGATGTCCAACTCCTTCGGGTTCGGGGGCCAGAACGCGACCCTCGTCCTGAAGGCCGTGTAGTCAAGACCCGCTCGCGTCGCCGCGGGGGTCGCGGACGTCGTCGCCAGACGACGGCTGCGCCACCGCCACGCCGGTGGTCGTTCTGGGGGTGGCTGCGCTCGCTGTTCGCGCCGGCCCCGGCGACCGAGTCCCCGGCGCGCGTCGCCGCGGCGGAACGTCTCGAGGCGCAGGAGCAGCGCGTCCTCTCGGAGTTCTGCCGCCAGTACGAGGTCGATTTCCACGACCTCGGCCTGCTGAAGCTCGCGCTCACGCACCGCTCCTACCTGAGCGTGACCGGTCGCGGGCCCCGCGATTCGAACGAGCGCCTGGAGTTCCTGGGCGACTCCGTGCTCGGCCTGGTGACGAGCGAGTTCCTGTACCGCCGGAACCCGGACGAGCACGAGGGCCAGCTCACCAAGACCAAGTCGCTCCTCGTGTCGAAGGCGATCCTGTCGCGGCGGGCGCTGAAGATGGGCCTCGGCCGCTACGTGCTGCTCAGCCACTCCGAGGTGGAATCCGGCGGACGCCAGCGGCTGTCCATCCTGGCCGATGCGTTCGAGTCGGTGCTGGGTGCGGTCTACCTGGACCAGGGCTTCGAGACGGCCCGGGCGTTCATCCACAAGCACCTGTTGTCGGACTCCGACGCGATCGTGGCCGACAAGCGGCACACGAACTACAAGAGCCACCTGCAGGAGTACGTGCAGAGCACGTACCGCACGCACCCGGTGTACCGCATCCGCAGCGAGTACGGCCCCGACCACTCCAAGCACTTCATGGTCGAGGTGCTGGTGGGGAAGAAGACGCTGGGGCAGGGGCGTGGGCACAACAAGAAGGAGGCCGAGCAGGCGGCCGCCCGTGACGCGCTCGACCAGGTGAAGGAGCTGCGCCGCCCGCGCGAGGTGGACGCGGACGAGCGTCCGAGTCGTCGCGATCGGGGCGACGAGGATCGCCCAAACCGCCGCGGGTCCGCGCGCGACGAGGGCGACGAGGCCCGTTACGAGGACGACGCGCCGCGCTCGCGGCGGTCGGCCGCCCCGCGCCCGGTGCATCGCGACGAGGAGTCGGCGGGCGACGTCGAGGCGGAGGAGTCCGATCGTCCCGAGCGCCGCGAAGGGCGGCGTCGCCGCCGGCGCGGAGCCGGGCGCGACGAGGGCGCTCGCGTGCCCGTCGCCGCCGAGCCGGAGGAGACGATCGAGCAGGACGCCGCCGTCGAGCGCGATCCCGAGTGGGACGACGATGCGACGCGGCGCCCGGTGCGCGGGCGCGAGCGCGTGGAGCGGGAGCTCGTGGAGGCGGCCGAGCGAGGACCGGAGCCGGAGGCCGAGTGGGAACCGGCGGCCGGGGAAGCCCGGGACGAGTTCGAGGCGGAAGACGACTTCGCGCCGCCGCCCTCGGCGGAGGTCCAGCACCGGGTGGAAGAAGAGGACGAACCCGGCTCGCGCGATGCACCCGAGGAGCCGGCCGCGCGGGTCCGGGAGCCGTCCGTGGGAGCAGCGCCGACCGCGGCGTCGATGTCGTGGGGGCGTTCGCGCCGCCGGGGACCGGCTCCGCGCTCGACGGGCGCCGCGGTCGAGTCAGTGCCGCTCGTCGAAGCGGCCGTGGATCCGTTCGAGACCGAGCGCGAGGAGCGTGCCCGGGCCCCGATCGAGGCGTCGGCGGCCGAGCTCGAACCCGAGCCGATGCCCGTGGTGGAGGTCGAGCCCGAGGACGAGGCCGACGAGGAATCGCGTCAGGCGCGGATCGACGAGATCGAGCAGGCGCTCGCGAGCTTCGGGCGCCGCAGCAGCAAGCAGGGCCGGCGCGGTCGCCGCCGCTGAGCGGGAGTGCGACGCGGGCACAATTGAAAGGCGGGGAGCTTGCGCTCCCCGCCTTCATGACTGCCGCCACATACGATCAGGACAGGCCCCTCGGATTTTCCGTGCCCTTTCACATAGTGGCGACAGATCTCGGGCGACAAGTCCTGCGCCGCCCACTCTGTCGGTGCGTCGACCTCTCGCATCCTCGCTGAACGCACACAGCACTATCGGTGCCAACGTCGATGCCGGTCCCAGGGTCCGTCCAATTCCGCCGTAACTCGTTGCGAGCGTGGACGTGATCGCGGAGTGGTCTCGACGACGTACTCCGGTCGCCAGCGACTCCGTGCGACACCCTGACGCGGGCTCCGGAAACGCTTTCCGGTCGGGAATGCAGGAATTGCCCGCAATTAGCCCTGCACGATGTACTGCGACGCCTCTGCCCGGCATGCGTCAGATTGTCGCTGACAGAGGGCTATGCCCGGCGGCGTGCGGCGTGGCGCAGGATGGTTCGCCGGGAGATCCCCAGGATTCGCGCCGCCCGGGTGATGTTGCCGCTCGTGTGCTCGAGCACTTCCTGGATGTACTCGGCGACGATCGTGTCGAGCGACGGGAACGTCGTGCGCTGCGCCGGCACCAGCGGAGGCGCCGCGGACTGCTCGCCCAGGTGCAACAGGTCGGGTGTGAGCACGCCGAGCGTCGAGAGCTGCACCGCGCGGTGGATGACGTTCTCCAACTCGCGCACGTTGCCGGGCCAGCGATAGCCGATGAGCTGGCGCAGCACGTCGTCGGTCAACCGCGGACGCGGCTTGCCCGACTTCTCCGAGTACACCGTCAGGAAGTGCTCGGCGAGGTCGGGGATGTCCTCCGGACGGTCGCGCAGCGCCGGCATGTGGATCGTGACGACGTTCAGTCGGAAGAAGAGGTCCTCCCGGAACTGCCCTTCACCGACGAGCCGGCGCAGGTCGCGATTGGTCGCGGACACGATCCGCACGTCGACCGGGATCTCCTCCTCGGCGCCCACCGGCTTCACGCGCTTCTCCTGGATCGTGCGGAGCAGCTTCGCCTGCAGCACCAGGTCGAGGTCGCCGATCTCGTCGAAGAACAGCGTTCCGCCGTGCGCCTGTTCGAACATGCCCCGGTGGTCGCGCACGGCGCTCGTGAACGAGCCCCGGCGATGACCGAACAGGTCGCTCTCGGCCATGCCCTTCGCGATGCTCGCCATGTTCACGGCGACGAACGGCCGGCTCGATCGCGTGCTGCGGGCATGCAGCTCCTTGGCCACCATTTCCTTGCCCGTGCCGTTCTCGCCCAGGATCAGCACGGTGGCGTCGCCGCCGGCGACACGAGCCCCCATGTTGAACGCCTGCAGCATCGGAACGGAGCGCCCGATGATCCTCCCCAGCGGCGGGGCGGCCGGCCGGCGGTCGCCCTCGGCGTCGCTGCGGACGGCCATCTCGTGCCACTGGATGGCGTTCGTCAGCACCTCGCCGATCCGGTCGGGACGCACGGGCTTCGACAGGTAGTCGTAGGCGCCGGCCTGGATCGCGTCGATACCGTCCCCGATCGTGGCTTCGCCGGTGATCATCACGACCGGGACGAACTTGCTGCGCTCGCGGATCCGGTGGAGCAGGTCGAAGCCCCCGAGCACGCCCATGCGCACATCGGTGAGCACCACGTTGAACGGAGTCGCATCGAACGCGGCGAGGGCTTCGGGGACGCTGTGCGCCACCACGGGATCGTGCCCGTGCACCTGGACCATGGCGGCGATGGCGCGCGCGACGAGATCGTCGTCGTCCACCACGAGCACGCGGGACTTCTCAACGGCCGGCATCACACTCTCCACCCGGGGGGATCGCCAGTGTGGCACGTCGGTACGTCCGTTCACCAGTCGGCCGCATCCGGTCCGCGAAGCTTGATCGGTCCGGCGGACCGCATGATACCCTCGCGGGCGATGATGTGGACCATCCCCCTGCTGCTCCTGCTCGCCGCGACCTTCGCACCCGTCACCGCGGCGGGCGCTCCACCGGCATCTTCCCGCGGCACCGCACCGTCCGTCCCGCCGCTCACCGCGGACGAGCAGGACGAGGCGGTGCAGCGCTACCTGCACGGCCGCTGGTACGAGTCGAACGGCGATCGCGAACACGCTCTCGACGAGTACCTGCACGCACTGGCGGCCGACCCGGCCTCGGTGGAGCTGATGCTGCGGGTGAGCGAACTGCTGTCGTCCGCAGGGGATGCCGGCCGGGCCCTGGAGTTCGCCGACCGTGCGCTGAAATCCGCGCCGGACGAGCCGCGGGCGCACTGGCTGCGCGGAGCGGCGCTGTTCAACCTCGACCGGCCGAAGGACGCGCTGACGGCGCTGCAACGGGCGGTCGAGGGGGACACGACCAACGTCGAGTACTGGCGCACTCTCGCGCGCGTGGCCGAGCAGGAGGACCGCGCGGACCTGCTCCTGCGTGCGTGGAAGCGCGTGACCCAGGAGGAGGACGACGACGGCGAAGCGTGGTTCCAGCTCGCCGCGATCCAGGCGCGCCTCGGGCGCTTCGGCGCCGCCGACACGGCGATGCAGGAGGCGCTGGAGCTGAACCCGGCCCGGCCCGGGCTGTTCTTCCTGAACGGCTGGATTCACGAGGGGCTCGGAGACTCGGACGGCGCGATCCGGCTCTACCAGCATCACCTGGGCGTCTATGCGCGCGACGCCACGACGCGGCGGCGGCTCATCGTGCTGCTGGAACAGCGTGGCCGCGCGAAGGAAGCGCTCGGCGAGGCCGAGAAGCTCGTCGCCGCCCGCCCGCAGGATCCCGACGCGCTCGCGCTCCACGCCGAAGCCGCATTCACGGCGAAGCGCGTGGGCGACGCACGGGCTTCGCTCGCGCGCCTGCGCGCACTGGCTCCCGACGATCCGCAGCTCGTGGAGCGCTCGGCGGCGATGTTCTCGCGACATGGTCTCGCCGCGGAGGGCGCGCGTCTCGCGGACGAGTGGTCCCGCGCGCATCCCGGCGACCTGCGGGGCGCCATGCTCGCCGCGCGAGCGCGCGCATTCTCGGGGGATGTCGAGGGCGCCGTGGAGCGCGCCCGCGCCGCCGTCGCGAGCGCACCCGATTCGGTGGGGCCGCGCCGGCTGCTCGCCCGCATCCTGCAGGACGCCAGGCGCTGGGAGGACGCTCGCCACGAACTCGAAGCGCTGGTCCGGCGCATGCCACGCGACGTCGGGCTGCGGCTGGACCTGGCCGCGTGCCTGCAGGAGGCCGGCGACGCGAAAGCGGCCGAGACGG
>JBGAOB010000102.1:0-13718 GCA_044222045.1 Candidatus Eiseniibacteriota bacterium | reverse complement strand
CTCGTGCGGGCGCGTGCACGTGGCCACCATCGGCCAGTAGCGCTTCTTCAGCGACTCGAACCACTCTTCGTCCACGTCCTGCAGCCGGCGGCCGTACGTGATGCGGAACGCGGTCTCGAAGTCCTCGGCGCGCCACGCAATGTCCATCAGGTCGAAGATCCGCTCGTCGCCGTACTTCTGCCCCAGCCAGAGCAGGAACGCCTGCCCCTCCTTGTACATCTCGACGCTGCCCGTGATGGGCTCGCTGCGCGTGAGCGGGTACGCCATGCGCGAGCACACCATGTCGCGCAGCAGCCCTTCGGCGTCACCGTCCCAGTCGGTGGAGCAGTACTCGGCGAGGCCTTCGATGAACCAGAGATCGGGCAGCCACGCCTGCGGGCGGCGATGCGCGCGCTGCACCTGCGCGAACTTGTCGAGCATGTACGCGTGCGCCAGTTCGTGGCGCGTCACCCACTGGAGCCGCGCCCACGAGCCGTTGTGCGGCAGCAGCACGCGCCCCTTGATCAACTCGGTGAGCCCGCCCGTGGCTTCGGTCAGCATGTCGGGCGTGGCGTTGGTCTGCTGGAACAGGTGGTGCGTGGAGTACAGCAGGAACGGCACCGGGCGGCGCAGCTTCAGCCGGAAGCGCACGTCGTACGCGGCGCACGTGCTGTCGGCGAAAGCGGCCAGCCGGCGAGCGAGGCTCTCTTCCTGCGCGTAGTAGTGGAGCCGCAGGTGCGGCGTTTCGAACACCCGCCACTGCAGCGACTCGTAGTGCACCTTGTTCTTGCCGAACGTCTGCGCGCACGCCACGGCCGGCACGCACGCACACAGGGCGATCAGGAGGATCGGAAGGACGCGCGCCGGGCGCATGCGTTGGGGCACTCCGGGTTCAGTCGTGCGGGCGGCCCGGTCCGCCCAGGAGGTCGTCGATGCCGTACAGCCCCGGCTCCGCCGAAGCGACGAACGCGGCCGCGGTCAGTGCGCCGTGCGCGAACGCGGCGCGGTCCTGCGCGACGTGGCGGAGTTCCAGCCACTCACCCTCGCCCGCCAGCAACACGGTGTGGTCGCCCACCCACGTGCCGCCGCGCACGGCGTGCACGCCCACCTCGCCGGCGGGTCGCTCGCCCACGAGGCCTTCGCGACCGTGGCGCAGCGCGCCGCCGGGTCGGGCGGCGAGCACGTCGGCCGCGAGCGTCTTCGCGGTGCCCGAGGGGCTGTCCTTCTTGAGGCGGTGGTGGCGCTCCACGATCTCCACGTCCCAGCTCGCGGGGACGACCGCGAGCGCCGTTCTCAGCGCGCGGCGGAGCGCCGCGACGCCGATGCTGAAGTTGCTGGCGTGCACCACCGCGACCGAGCGGGCCGCCTCGGCGAACGCCAGTTGCTGCTCCGCGTCGAGTCCCGTGGTGCCCGACACCAGGGGCACCGCGCGCTCTCCGCACAGCCGGGCCACCGCCGCGGCGGACGGAGGCAGGCTGAAGTCCACGACGACCGTACCCGGGCGGACGACCGAGGCGGGATCCTCGGTGCATACCCCGCCGGCCGCGTCCCGGTTCTCGGCACGATCCACGCGCGCCACGATCTCGAATCCCGGGCGCGCCGCGACGGCCTGCTGGACGGCCCGGCCCATGCGGCCGGCCGCCCCCACCAGCACCAGTCGGATCATGCCCGCGCGGCCGCCCCGGCCAGCGGCAGCCCCACCGCCTTCGCCGCTTCGAGCACCACCTTCTCGGACGCCGGTTCCACCGGCACGAGCGGCAGCCGCAGCTCGTTGCGCATCAGTCCCATCTCGGCGAGCAGGTACTTGGCGGGCGCCGGGTTGGACTCCACGAACAGCGCCTTGAAAAGGGGCTGCAGCTTCCGGTGCACGGCCTCGGCCTCCGCCATCCGGCCGGCGCGCGCCAGGTCGGAGAGCTGCCGCATCTCGCGCGGCGCCACGTTGCCCGCCACCGAGATGATGCCCTTCGCGCCCACGGCGATCAGCGGCAGCGTCAGCGAATCGTCGCCCGACAGCACGGTGAGCGTGGTCTTCGCCACCAGTTCGCTCGTCTGGTCGACGCTGCCCGAGGCCTCCTTCACGGCGACGACGTTGGGCAGCTGCTGCACCTGTGCGAACGTCGACGGCATCGTGTTGGTGCCCGTGCGGCCCGGCACGTTGTACAGCACGAGCGGCAGCTTCGTGGCCTTCGCGACCGCCGTGAAGTGGGCCACCTGCCCCTTCGGCGTGGGCTTGTTGTAGTACGGCGTCACCACGAGCGCGCCGTCCATGCCGAGGTCCTCGGCCATCTTCGTGAGCGTGATCGTGTCGGCGGTGGCGTTGGTGCCCGTGCCCACCACGATCGGCGCGCGACCCTTCGCGCGCTCCTTCACGAACGTCCACAGCGCGCGGCGCTCCTCCACCGTGCAGGTGGCCGCCTCACCCGTGGAGCCCGAAACCACCAGCACTTCGACGCCGCCCTCGAGGAGGAAGTCCACGAGGCGCGCGGTGGCATCGTGATCCACCGCGCCGTCCTTGAACGGCGTGACCATCGCGACGGACAGACCTTCGAACATGACCCACTCCTCGCTGGCCGCGCATCCCGCGCGGCGCCCATGACGACAGGAACGCGCGCAGTATCCGCCGCCCTCCCGCAAGCTGGCAATCGGATTCGGGAAGCCGGCGCGACGACGAACGACGTTCGGCGCGGCGGGGCGAACGCCCCGCGGGACACCCCTCCCTTCGGGGCAACGAACGAAGCGCCGGAAGAACCCAATGGGCTTCGAATGGGAAACGCTCCCGGCGAAGCCGGGGCGCGGTCCCGGTCGCGCAGCGAGTGCCGGGACACCCGACCATGCGGGGCAACGAGTTCAGGTCGTGCACGGACCCGTCAGAACCGCTATGACACCCGACCATGCGGGGCAACGAACGCAGGTCGTGCACGGGCCCGTCAGAACCGCAATGACACCCGACCATGCGGGGCAACGAACGCAGGTCGTGCACGGACCCGTCAGAACCGCTTCGCGGACCCGTCAGAACCTATTCGACTTCGTCCCACTCGCCTTCGAACACGACCTCGGCCGGGCCGGTCAGCGTGGCGTGCAGGCCTTGCGCGTCGGGCGCGAGGTCGATCACCAGCTCGTCGCCACCCGCGGTGAGTACGGTCACCGGCGACGCGTCGCCGGTGGAGAGCGCCCACAACGCCGTCGCGATCGAGCCGCTGCCGCACGCGAGGGTCTCGCCCTCCACGCCGCGCTCCCACGTGCGCATGGCCACGCGTGAGGGGCCGCGCCGCTCCACGAAGTCCACGTTCGTGCCGCCCGCGCCGAAGCGCGGGTGGCGGCGCAGCGCCGGCGCCCACTCGGCCATCGGCACGTCGGCGAGCCGCGGCAGGCCCGCCGCGCCCACCGGCACCACCACGTGCGGCACGCCCGCCACCACGAAGCGGCCCGCGAACACGCGGCCGGCCGCCTCCACCGTCACGTCCTCCCCGCGCCCCACCGCGCCGAAGACCAGCGCGATGCGCCCGTCCCCGAGCGCGCGCACCTGCTTCACGCCCACGTCGGTCGAAAACGTCACGATGCCGCCGTGGCCGAGCCCGCGATCGAGCGCGAAACGCGCGATGCAGCGCGCGCCGTTGCCGCAGAACTCCGCGCGGCCGCCGTCGGCGTTCCAGTAGCCCATCCGGAAGTCGTGCGTGGCGTCGTCCTGCAGCAGCAGCACGCCGTCGGCGCCCACCCCGCGCCGGCGGTCGCACAACCGGCACACGAGCCCGGGCAGATCGCCCACGCGGACGCCGCCGCGGGCATCCATGACCACGAAGTCGTTCGCGGCACCGTGCATCTTGGTGAACAGCAGTCGCACGCGGGGCCTCCTGCGTCAGTGCGGCGGGCGCTGCAGCACGAATCGGACGTCGTCGAGCACGCCGCCCGGCGTGAGCACCACGCGCAGCGAATCGCTCGCCGGCTCGGTGTCGCGCTTCCAGATGCGGTTGCGGTCGAGATCGCGGAACACGCGCATCACGTACGCGCCCTTCTCGAACTGCAGATCGAATCCGCCGGACTCGGGCAGCTCGTAGAGCACGCGGCGCGTGCTGTCGGTTTCCGAGATCGCGAACAGCCGCAGGCCGCCCTCCTTGTAGCCGAGCGTGTCCAGCACGGCGCCCTTCACGCGCGCCGGCGCCCGCGGATTCAGCATGCGCAGTTCGAAGCCCCGGGCCTCCGGCCGTTCCGCCGTGAGCGCGAACAGCGTGTCGCACGGCACGAGCAGGTCCTTCTCGGGCTCGAACGAACGGTTGCCGTTCAGGTCGGCGAACGCCCACAGCCGGTATCCGGCGGGCACGCCGAGTCCCGAGATGCGGAAGCGCCCCTCGGCGTCCGCCACGCCGATCGCGTCGAAGTCGCGCGCCGTGCTGTCGGGCGAGCGGCCGTCGCGGTAGCCCCACAGCGACGTGCCGGGCGCGGCGAAGCCCACGGCGTCGATCTTGCCTTCGATCACGCCGGGCGGGAACGTGGCGGCGGTCGTGAACACGATCGCGCGGGCGTCGCGCAGCGAGTTGCCGTGCCGGTCGCGCGCGCCGCTCGTGACCACCATGCGGTACGTCTGGTCGGCGCGCAGGCTGTCGGCCAGCACCAGCGTCAGCGTGCGACCGTTCCAGCGGCGCTGGCGGATCTCCACCGGCGGCAGCAGGTCCACCGCTTCGCCGGTGCTGCGCGGTTCCATGCCCTCGCTGAACGTCATCGACAGCACCGCCTTGCGCGCCACGCCGGCCGTGCCCGAATCGGGCGCGAACGTGACCACGCGCGGCGGCTCAAGGTCGGGAGGGCCGCCCGAGGGCGCACCCTTGCGCGCGCAACCGGCGGCGAGCAGCGCGCACGCGGCCGCGAGCGCGGCGTTGCGCGCCGCGCGCCTCGCCCCGCGCGCGTCACGCACGGGGATGCGCCTGCGCGTACGCCTTCGCCAGCCGGCCGCGCGTGACGTGCGTGTACACCTGCGTGCTCGACAGCGACGCGTGCCCGAGCAGCTCCTGGATCGCGCGCAGGTCGGCGCCGCGGTCCAGCAGGTGGCTCGCGAACGAGTGCCGCAGCGCGTGCGGCGTCACGCGCAGCCCGGCGGCCACTTGCGACAACCGGCGCTGCACCACGCGCTGCACCGTGCGCCCCGAAAGGCGCGCGCCGCGCAGGCCGGTGAACACCGGGTCGTCGGGGCGGCCGGCGGTTCGGCCCTCGGCCTCCAGGTAGCGGTCGAGCGCGGCCAGCGCCGGCGCGCCGAGCGGCGCGATGCGCTCGCGGCGGCCCTTGCCGCGCACGCGCAGCAGCAGGCCGCGGCGGTCGAGGTCGCCGCGATTGAGCCCCACCAGCTCCGACAGGCGCAGGCCCGCCGAGTACGTGAGCTCGAGCAACGCGCGGTCGCGCGCGGCATGCGGGTCGTCGGCCGCGCCGAGCTGGTCGAGCGCGGCCGTGAGGTCGAGGCTCGGCAGCGTGCGCGGCAGGCGCTTCGGCCGGCGCGGGAACGCGAGCGCGCGCGCCGGGTCCACCGGCAGCACGCCGCGGCGCACCAGGAACCGCCCGAAGCTGCGCCACGCCGCGAGCGCGCGCGCCGAGGAGTTCGCGGCGTGCCCGGTGCGATACAGGTCGCGCGTCGCGCGCTCGAGCAGCTCGCGCGTCCACTCCGACGGCCGCACGGCCCGCGCCTCCACGGAGGCGTGCCCGCGCTCCACCTCGCGCGCCAGTTCCTCGTCGGTGCGGTGCCCCCGCGCCGCCAGGTTCAGGACATGCGTGATGTCGCGCCGGTACGCGGCGATCGTGTGCGGCGAGAAGCGGCGGGCCGCCTGGAGTTCGGTGAGGAACTGTTCGAGTGCCTCACGCACGGCCCGGATCCAGCGGCGTCGGCGACTTCCACTTGCACGTGACGCACTGCAGGAACACGCCCGCCTTGCTCGGCTTCTCCACCGTGAACGCCGCGCCACAGCTGGGGCACGGCTCGGGGCGCGGCCGGTCCCACATCGCGTAGTCGCACTCCGGATAGCGCGTGCAGGAGTAGAACAGCTTGCCCTTGCGGCTCTTCTTTTCCGCGATCTCGCCCTTGCCGCACTTGGGACACGTCACACCCAGCGTGAACGGCTTGGTGAACTTGCAGTCCGGCCGCCGTTCGCAGTGGATGAACCGCCCGTACGGACCGTTGCGCGTCACGAGGCCCGCGCCGCACAGGTCGCACTTGCCCTCGACCGGCGTCGGCTTCTCGGACTCGTCGAGCGGCTGCGTGTGCTTGCAGTCGGGGTAGCCCGGGCACGCGAGGAACGGACCGTTGCGCCCGAACTTCTTCACCAGCTTCCGCCCGCAGCTCGGGCAGTCGATCTCGGTCGTCTCCTGCAGGCTCGCCTTGATCTGCTTCGCGGACTTCTTCGCGCTGTCGAGGTCCTTGCTGAGCGGCGCCCACAGGTCGCGCACGACCGCGTGCCACTCGCGCTTGCCGTCCTCGACGTCGTCGAGCTCTTCTTCCATGCCGGCGGTGAAGTCCACGTTGAACACGTCCGGGAACGTGTCCACGAGCAGGCGCGTCACGAGCATGCCCAGCTCGGTGGGCTTCAGCGACCGGCCTTCGCGCTCCACGTAGTCGCGCTTCGTGATCGTGGACACGATCGTCGCATACGTGCTCGGCCGGCCGATGTTCAGCTCTTCGAGCGCCTTCACGAGCGACGCGTCGGTGTAGCGTGCGGGCGGCTTCGTGTAGTGCTGCTCGGGGCGCAGCGGGTCGGTGGACTCGCCCAGCGGCTCGCGGGCGATCGCGAGCGAGGCGCCGGTCACCAGCGCGGGCAGCCGGGCCTCGTCGCCGGACTCGTCCTCCTCGTCACGGCCGTACACCTTGAGCCAGCCCGGGAACTTCAGCACGCGGCCGGTGGCGCGCAGGCCGAGACGCTCGGCCTCGATGTCCACCGTGGTCGCGTCGTACTCGGCCGGCGTGGCCTGGCTCGACACCGCGCGCTTCCAGATCAGGTCGTAGAGCTTGAACTGCTCCTCGGTGAGGAACGGGCGCATGGACGCCGGCGTGCGTTCGATGCTCGTGGGCCGGATCGCCTCGTGCGCGTCCTGCGCGCTCTTCTTGCCGCGGTAGAACACGGGCTTCTCGGGCACGTACTCGGGCCCGAAACTCTTGCCGAGCCAGCCGCGGATCTCCGACAGCGCCTCGTCCGCGAGGCGCGGCGAGTCCGTGCGCATGTAGGTGATCAGGCCGATCGAGCCCTGCCCCTTGATCTCGATGCCTTCGTACAGCTTCTGCGCCACCTGCATCGTGCGCTGGCTCGTGAAGCCGTGGCGGTTGCTCGCGGCCTGCTGCAGCGTGCTCGTGATGAACGGCGGCTTCGGCCTCTCGAGGCGAGGCTTCACCTCGATCGAGGCGATGCGCGCCGCGGCCTTGCGCAGCTCCTCGGCCAGCGACATCGCGCGCTCGCCGGCGCCTTCGCCGCGGATCTGGCCGTTCTCGAGCTCCTCGGTGCCCACGCGCACCAGCCGCGCGGTGAACCGCTCGCCCGCCTCGGTCTGGTAGTCCACCTCGATCGTCCAGTACTCCACCGGCACGAACGCGCGGATCTCGGACTCGCGCTCGCAGATCAGGCGCAGCGCCACGCTCTGCACGCGCCCGGCCGACAGGCCGTACTTGACCGTGCTCCACACGAACGGGCTCACCTTGTAGCCCACGAGCCGGTCGAGCACGCGGCGCGCCTGCTGCGCGTTCACCAGGTTCATGTCGAGGTCGCGCGGGTGCAGCAACGCATCGGTCACCGCGCGCTGCGTGATCTCGTTGAACGTCAGCCGCTGAATCGGGCGCCGCGAGGCCTTCAGCGCCTCGGCCAGGTGCCACGCGATCGCCTCGCCCTCGCGGTCGGGATCGGGCGCCAGGTAGATGCGCTCGGCATTGCGGGCCGCGGCGCGGATCTTGGCGAGCGCCTGGTTCTTGCCGCGGATCGGCACGTACTCGGGCTCGAAGTCGTGGTCGATGTCCACGCCGAGCTGGCTCTTGGGCAGGTCCATCACGTGCCCGTTCGACGCGAGCACCATGAAGTCCTTGCCGAGGAACTTGTTCAGCGTCTTGCTCTTGGTGGGCGACTCGACCACCACCAGCTTCTTGCCGGCGGCTTTCGCGCCCACGCTCTCGTCGAGCTCGGCCTCGTCCACCGGCTCGTCGGCGGCGGCCACGGCGGCGCCGGCCCTCGACCCGCGCTTGCGGGCCGCGGCCTTCTCGCCGGGCGCAGCGGCCTTCGCCGCGGTCTTCCTGCGGCTCGTGGCCTTCTTCTTCGCGGCGCCCGACGGCGCCGCGCCCGCCGCCTTCTTAGTGCGCGAGCTCGACGTCGCCATGCGGTTCGTCTCCCTCTCCTGCGTGCTCCAGCACCACGCGCGCCGCGACGTCACGCGCCAGTTCCACGTCCACGGGACGGACGCCGCTGCCGTGCAGCGCCTCGAGCACGCGCTCGAGCTGCATCGCGTCCAGTTCGCCGCCGCGTCGCAGCGACAGCAGGTAACCCCACGCCTCGGTGCTCAGCGAATCGCGCTCCTCCGCGCTCAGCACGCGCTCCGCGCCGCGGCCGGGCCCGTCGGCGATCCAGCCCTCGCCGGGCCCCTCACCGCTCATCGATCGCAGCACGAGCGCGGCGGCCTGCAGGTCGTCCGCCGTGAAACCCGCGGACTCCATGGCTTCGCCGAGCGTCTCGAGCGCGAGTTCGTCTCCATCCAGCCAGTCCTCGAGCTTCTCGGCCATCAGCCGCAGGATGCGGGCGGCCGCGTCGCCACCCAGCGTGTCGCGCGCCATCAGGCGAGTCCCTCCGAGGCCCCGTGGCACTTCTTGTACTTCTTGCCGCTGCCGCAAGGGCAGGGATCGTTGCGGCCCACGCGCGGCAGGCCGTGCACGGGCTCCTGCGCGATCGCGGGCCCCGGCGCCGGAGCCGCCGGGGCGGGGGCGCCGCCTTCGGCTTCGGCCACGGCCACGCCGCCGCCGAACGCCTCGGCCTCGGCGTGCTGCGCGACCATGCGCTTGGGCTGCTTGGGCTCGGCCTGGATCACCTGCTGCGCCTGGGGCGCCAGCTGCACGCGGAACATGCGCGAGACGAAGTCCTCGCGCGTCTCGTCCTGCAGCGTCTCGAACAGGTTGAACGCTTCCTTCTTGTACTCGATCAGCGGATCACGCTGGCCGTAGGCGCGCAGCCCGATGCCGCCCTTCAGGTGGTCGAGTTCGTACAGGTGATCGCGCCAGTGCTCGTCGAGCGTGTACAGGTACAGGTGCCGCTCGAGCTCGCGCATCATCTCGGGTCCGAACTCCGTCTCGCGGCTGGTGTACGCCCGCTCGGCCAGCTCGGCCGCCTTCTCCTGCACCTCGTCGATGGAGTCGCCCGCCAGTTCGTCCGGGTTCACCGGCATCATCAGCACGTACGCCAGCTCGTCGGCGAGCCCGCGCATGTTCCACTCGCTGCGGTGCGTGCCCTCGGCCAGGTACTTCGTGACGCGCTCCTGCACCGTCTCGCGCACGTCCTCGCGGACCCGCGCGCTCATGTCGGTGGCGTCGAGCGCCGCGTTGCGCTGGCGGTAGATCTCGGCGCGCTGCTTGTTCATGACGTCGTCGTACTCGAGCAGGTGCTTGCGGATGTCGAAGTTGTGCGCCTCGACGCGCTTCTGCGCGTTGCCGATCGCGCCCGTCACCCACGGGTGCTCGATGACCTCGCCCTCTTCGACGCCCATCTTCTGCATGAGCCCGGCGATGCGCTCGCTGCCGAACAGGCGCATGAGGTCGTCTTCGAGCGACAGGAAGAACCGCGAAGCGCCCGGGTCGCCCTGGCGGCCCGCACGACCGCGCAGCTGCCGGTCGATGCGCCGCGACTCGTGGCGTTCGGTGCCGAGGATGAACAGGCCGCCGCGATCGGGCACGCCCGGCCCCAGCTTGATGTCGGTGCCGCGGCCGGCCATGTTCGTCGCGATCGTGACCGCGCCCGGCTGACCGGCGGTGGAGACGATCTCGGCTTCCTGCTGGTGGTACTTCGCATTCAGCACGTTGTGCTTGATGCCGCGGATCTTGAGCATGCGCGACAGCAGCTCGCTGACCTCCACGGAGATCGTGCCCACGAGCACCGGCTGCCCCTTCTCGTGGCAGGCCGCGATCTCGTCGATCACCGCCTTGAACTTCTCGCGCTTCGTCTTGTAGACGACGTCGTCGCGGTCGTCGCGCTGGATCTTCTTGTTCGTGGGAATGATCGCGACTTCGAGCTTGTAGATCTGCCAGAACTCGCCCGCCTCGGTCTCGGCCGTGCCGGTCATGCCGGCCAGCTTCTTGTACATGCGGAAGAAGTTCTGGAGCGTGATCGTGGCGAGCGTCTGCGTCTCGCCCTCCACGCGCACGCCTTCCTTGGCCTCGATCGCCTGGTGCAGGCCGTCCGAGTACCGGCGCCCCGGCATCAGGCGTCCCGTGAACTCGTCCACGATGAGCACCTTGCCGTCCTGCACCACGTACTCGACGTCCTTCTCGTACATCATGTAGGCCTTGAGGAGCGCCGAGATGCTGTGGATGCGCTCGTTCTTCGCGGCGTACGAGCGGTAGATGCGCTCGCGCTCGACGATGCGCTGCTCCGACGGCATGTCCTCGCGGCCCTCGAGCTCCGAAAGCTGGCCGGCCAGGTCGGGCACCACGAACTGGTCGGGGTCCTGCGGCGACATCACCGCGCGACCCTTCTCCAGCAGGTCGACGTTGCGCGACTTCTCGTCCACCGTGAACAGCAGCTCGTCGTCCAGCTCGTGCATGCGCTTGTCGCGCAGGTAGTCGAGCTCCGTCTTGGTGATGAGCTGCTTCAGGCCGGGCTGGTCGCTGAGCAGCTTCATGAAGCGCTTGTGCTTGGGCGCCGCGCGCTGGACCTTGAGCAGCGCGATGCCGAGTTCCTCGGCCTGGTCCTTCTGCTGCAGCAGCGCCTCGGCCTCCGACATCTGCTTGGCCACCCACTGCTGCTGCGCGCGCACGATGCGCTCGACGTACGGCTTCAACTCGTCGAACGCCTGCTCGCTGTGCTCCACGGGACCCGAGATGATGAGCGGCGTCCGCGCCTCGTCGATCAGCACGGAGTCCACTTCGTCGACGATCGCGTACGAGAACTGGCGCTGCACCCGGTGTTCGGGGCGCACGGCCATGTTGTCGCGCAGGTAGTCGAAGCCGAACTCGTTGTTCGTGCCGTACGTGATGTCGCTCTCGTACTGCACGCGGCGCGTGGGCGGATCCATCTGGCTCTGGATGCAGCCGACGGTCAGGCCCAGGAACCGGAACACCTCGCCCATCCACTCGCTGTCGCGGCGGGCCAGGTAGTCGTTCACCGTGACCAGGTGTGCGCCCTCACCCGACAGCGCGTTCAGGTACAGCGGCAGCGTGGCCACGAGGGTCTTGCCTTCGCCGGTGGCCATCTCGGCGATCTTGCCCTCGTGGAGCATGATGCCGCCGATCAACTGGACGTCGTACGGCACCATCTCCCAGGTCAGGGGGATGCCGACCACGTCCCACGTGCGGCCGCACAGCCGCTTGCAGGCCTGCTTGACCGCCGCGAACGCCTCCGGGAGCAGGTCGTCCAGGCTGTCCTGGCCGCTCTTGAGGCGCTCCTTGAATTCGAGGGTCTTGGCCCGGAGCTGGTCGTCCGAAAGCCCGTGCCACTCTTCGTAGAGGCGGTTGATCTCCTCCACGATGGGCAGGACGCGCTTCACTTCTCGATCGTGCTTGGAGCCGAAGATGGACTTCAGAAGGGATTCGAACATGGGCGGGAGAATAGTGTCTGCCTCGGTGGGACGCCAAACGGCGGTTCGAGGACCCTCCGATGCACGGATTTCCGTTTCGGATCGAAACGCCTTCGGCCCGGAGGTTGCCACCCGCGCCCCCGCGCTTGCGCACGCGAGGCGCGGCGGCCTCATTGGAATCACGCGGCCCGGGCGTCCAGTGGCCTCCCCCGACGGGTGAACCCGACCCGCCTCGGGGACAAGTCGCCGTGTCAGGCCCGCACCCGGGGTGCGAATATCTACCGGCGGCGGCCCCCGACGCGAACCGCCGCGGAATCCACGACACGGGAGGTCCCATGGGTCGCTCCATTCCGTCGATGTGCGCCGTGCTCGTCGTTGCCGCCAGCACGACGATGCTCGCGATGCCCCACCTGGCTTCGGCCGCGTGGAGTGTGGATCCGGTGCTCGTGCACGCCACGACCGCCGACTGTCCGCGTGTTGCCGCCTGCGGTGACGGCGCGTTCGGCGTGATCCTCGTGTGGCAGGAAAACACCCTCGGAGCATCGGGCACGCTCCAGGCGCTCCACCTCACGGGCAACGGAGACGTGGATCCCGCGTGGGCCGCACCGGCGATCGTGTGCGCCACCGCATCGAACCGCTCCGCGCTCGGCGCCATGGCCGACCGATCGGGCGGCGCCTACGTCTGGTGGCAGGACGGCGCGCAAATCCGGCTCACCCACGTGAACGCGAGCGGCGCCGTGACGGCTGGCTGGCCGGCCGCCGGTCGCCTGGTGGGCACCACGTTCAACGCGAGCGCGCGCCCGAGCGTGCTCGCCGACGGTGCGGGTGGCGTGTACGTGGGCTGGCTGCAGGGCGCTTGGCTCGGCGCCGCCGAGGTGGCGCAGTTCCGTGCGATCCACCTGGGGCCGGACAACACGCCCGTGGCCGGCAGCCCGCCGAACGGGCTCGCGCTCGGCATGAGCGAAGCGAACTCGGAGTTCGTCAGCACGGCCACGCTCGGACTCGCACCGGACGGCGGCGTGTGGGCCGGCTGGGGAGCGACGGTGGTCGACGAGTACGGCTGGCCCTCTCCCGGCGAATGGCGCCTCACGCGGTTGACGTCCGGGCTGGACGCGTTTCCGGGCTGGACGCTGCGCGGCGTGTCGAACGGCGTCTTCCACGGCGAGTCGCTCGATCCGGTGGACGGCCTGGCGGTCGTTCCGGCCATGACGCTGGTGGGCATCGCCCACGACGGCGCCGACGGCGCGTACCTCGTCCGCTGCAAGCCGGACGGCCAGCCCGGCGGCACACGACTCTTCCGCTACGGCGCCGATGGCGCGCTCGTTCCCGGCTGGCCCACGGACGGGTACGCCGTCGACGGCTGGGCGCTCGAACCCTGGATCGGGATGGGATTGCCCGCGGATCTCTCGACGCGCGCCTACCCCGACGGGCACGGCGGCGTGTGGGCCGGGCGGCCGGACGTGTACGACCACGCCGTCAACTACGGCCTCTATCATTCCGACGGAACGGCCGGCACGACGTGGTCGGGGAGCCAGGGGGCGAGCGGGTCACGGCTCGAAATCACGCAGGACGATGCCGGTCGACTGTTCTCGGCCAACTGCGTCCCGGTGGGGCCGTACGGCTACTACCAGCCCGACGCGAGCGTGTCGGGAGGGGGCGCCGCGGGCAGCTGGTACGAAACGCACCCGGGCGTACTCGCCCACTGGTTCGGCGACGAAGCCATCGCACCCACCGAGGATGGCGGCTTCATCCTCGCGTGGTCGCAGGTGCAGGAGCGTGTCGGTATCGTGGCCGTGCGCGTGGGCGCGAACGGACAGGTGACCGGCGCGCCGGCCCCGCTCGCAACCGGCTCGTTGCGGCTGCGCTTCGTGCCGGGCCGCGGCGTCACGCTCCGCGCGTCGGTGCCCGCGAACGGGAAGGTGCGCGCCACGCTGCTCGACGTGAGCGGACGCGTGGTCGCGCGCGGCGCCATCGTGGCGACCGCGGGCGAGCGCGAGTGGACGTTCGAC
>JBGAOB010000101.1:0-13891 GCA_044222045.1 Candidatus Eiseniibacteriota bacterium | reverse complement strand
CCGAGCACCTTCACCACCAGCGCCGCGGCACGCAGCGCGTCGAGCGCGCCCGCCACCGCCGGGTCGGCCGCGTTGCCCTCGAAGTCCACGAAGAACAGGTACTCCCACGGGCGGCCCGGGCTCGGGCGCGACTCCAGCTTCGTCAGCTGCAGGCCGTGCTCGGCCAGCACCGCGAGGCAGCGCGCGAGTGCGCCGTGCTCGTGGCGCGTGTGCAGCACGATCGAGGTCTTCGCCGGCACGCGCGCGTCGCACGGCACCGGCGTGCGCGCGAGCACCAGGAAGCGCGTCCAGTTCTCGGCCTGGTCGGCGATGCCGTGCGCGAGCACGCGCAGCCCGTGCGCGCGCGCCGCCTCGGGCGAGCCGATCGCGGCCTGCGAGGGATCGGCGTCGCGCGCCACCTCCGCCATGGCCTCGGCCGTGTCGTGGAACGGCACCGGCCGCGCCGACGGCAGCGACGCGAGGAACGCCGCGCACTGTTCGAGCCCCTGCGGGTGCGACAGCACCCGGTGAATCGCCGTGAGCGGCACGTCCTCGGGCGCGGCCAGGCAGTGGTCCACCTTCCACGTCTCCTCGCCCACGATGTGCACATCGGCCGTGCGCAGCAACTCGTGCACCTGCGGAATGCTGCCCGCGGTGGTGTTCTCCACGGGCAGCACCGCGAGGTCGGCGCGGCCGGCGAGCAGCGCCTCGATCGCGGCCGCGAACGTGCGGTGCCCGGTGTACTCGCCCTCGCGGCCGAGCGAGGCCAGGTGCTGCTGCGCCGCGAGGTGGCTGTACGCGTGCGCCACGCCCTGGAACGCCACGCGCACCGGCGCGCCGGCCCCCGCGAGCGGCGACACCGTGGCGCCCTGCCGCGCCACCGAGTGGCTCATCACGTCGCCGACGATGCGGCGAACCAGCGTGAGCGGCACACCCAGCTCGCGCGCGCGCGCCTCGGCCTCGGCGATCACCTCGCGCTCGCGACCGGGATCGCGGATCGGGTCGTCCGCGCGCGCCTTCCGCCGCGCGATCGCGTCCACCAGCCGCAGGCGCTCGGCCAGCGCTTCCACCAGCGCGCGGTCGGCCTCGCCGATCGCGGCGCGCAGCGCGGTCAGGTCGTCGGGGGTGGCGTCGTTCATGGTTCCTCCGGGTGAGCCGCCCGCACCCCGGAACGTCGAAACGCCGCCCCGGGATGCGAGGCGGCGTTCGTGGACTGCCAGGGATTCGGAACGCTCAACCGCCTCGCGGATGGAAGGCCCCGAAGCTAAATCGGCGCGACTTCCACGCACGCGCGAGCGCCCACGCGCCGAACAGCGCCGTCGTGTAGACCAGCTGGCTCGTCAGCGTGTTGCGGAAGAACGGCAGCGCCATGGCGTAGCAGGTGCCGAGGCCGGCGAGCGTGCGCGGGTAGAAGCCCGACGCCCACATGCCGAAGTTCGAGAGCGCGAAGAACGCGAGCGCGCTCACGAGCGCGGCGAGCGCCACGCGGCCCGGCGCGACGCGGCCCTTCAGCCACGCGCCGATCAGCAGGCTGGTGCCGAAGCCCATGTAGTTCCACAGCATGGACATCGGGTGGTAGAAACCGAGCACGAGGTCGCTCAGCAGCAGGGCGGCGAACGGAACCAGCCAGGCCACGCGGCGATCCAGCGTGGCGCCCGCGAACAGGCCGATCGCGGCGATCGGAGCGAAGTTCGGCGGGTGCGGAAGGAGTCGCGACGCCACGGCCACGAGGATCAGGGCGAACACCATCACGAAAGTGCCTCCGGCGAGGAGTCGGAACCGCACACCGGGCGGATCCGTCGGGGTTCGCCGGGCGGGCCTCCCTCCCGGCGCACATATGGGGATGGTGGAGCTGAACGGGATCGAACCGTCGACCTCTTGCATGCCATGCAAGCGCTCTCCCAACTGAGCTACAGCCCCACCCCAGATGGTTTTGGGCCCGGACTGTTTACACCAGCCCGGCGGCGGGCGTCAACCGAGCGCCGTCGCGGGCGACCCCGCGTCGGGAGCGACGTCGGGCGAAGAAGCGCAAAGGCGGGAGGCGTACCAGCGCCTCCCGCCCCGGTGCACGCGACGGACTTCAGCGGTGTCCGCCGTGGCCACCCCGACCGCGACCGTGGTGCGCGGTTCCGCGCGCCAGGTCGACGGTATACGTCGAATCGCCCACCACCATCGGCACCCAGCGCGTGCCGTTGAACGTGATCGTGGACGTCAGGTCCACGCCCGTGCTGGTCAGCAGCCGCGTGACGAGCGTGCCCGACAGCGGCCACGAATCACGCCGCCACGGTGCGGGGATCACCACCTCGGTCACCGTGGTCGTGGCCTCGCGCGTCAACAGCGACGTGGAGTCCGCGCATCCCAGCGAGTCGCGCCGGATGGAGTGACCCGTGCCGTTCCAGGTGCGCGTGGTCTCCGCGCCCGCGAGCCCGCTCTCGGTCAGGTCGCGCGTGTCGTCGATCTGCCGCCAGCGGCCGTGCTCCTTCGTGCCGTACAGGTGCGACTGGAAGCGGATCGACGCCGTGGTCGTGGTGTCGTACGCGCTCTGCGGCGCCCCGGAGGCATCCAGGAACTGGTAGCTGCGCACGTCGGTGAAGCCGTCGCGGCGCGTGTCGGGGCCGCAGACGAAGCTGCCGCTCGTCGCGTCGTAGGTGCAGCCGCGCGGGATGCCCTGCGGGAACCCGAACGCACCGCACCACAGCGGCGCCACCGACGCGGAGTCCGCCGACTGCAGGGCCAGTTGCACCGCTTCGAGCGCGGTGGCGCCCGTCGTACCGGCGGCCAGCGTGCCGGCGTCCGCCGAAGGATCCGAGGAACCCACCGGCGACGTGCTCTTGCCGCACCCGAACAGGGCGATGCTCGCGACGCCAGCGATCGCGAGGGTGAACCACCGGAGAGCTCTCATGAGTGCCGTTCCTCCCAGGATGTCGTGCGGCTCGGTGCCCGGTCTCGAGACAGGCCGCGCGCGCATCGGGGGAACCGCCCGCCCGGAGGCGGCGCCGCGCGCGCGCGGCACTTCGTGCGTTCTCGGGTGTGTCGTTCGCGCCCGTCGACCGGGCGAGATCGGTGTGGCGAAGGAGGGGTGCAGTCTCCCCAGATCCGCCGGCCCCACAACCAGCGGCGTACTGCACCCACTCCATGCGCCGTGCTTCGGATCCGTGTCCTCCCATCGTCCTCGAGGAGTGAACCGACCCGGAACGACTCTCGCCGTTCCAAGAGCTAGTTACCCGACCAGTTGTCGCAGGAGTGTGGAAAGTGGATGCGTCCGCGTGAAATCGCCCCCGGCGGGCGCGGTCGCGGGCCGGCTCAGGCGGCCGGGGCGGGGATCGCGGGCAGGTCGAACTGCAGCACCGCGCCGCGCGGGGCCCGATTCGCGGCCGCGCAGCGGCCGCCGTGCCGGGTCACGATCTCGCGGACGATCGACAGGCCGAGGCCGGTGCCCTCCACCGGGCCGGCGTTGTGGCCGCGGTAGAAACGGTCGAACACGTGCGGCAGGTCGCGCTCGTCGAAACCGGGGCCGTCGTCCTCCACGCGCAGCACGTGGCGCTCGGCGCCGCCCTCGCCCACCGTTTCGAGCCGCAGTTCCACGGCCCCGCCGGCGCCCACGTAGCGCAGCGCGTTCTCGAGCAGGTTCGTGAGCACCTGCTCCAGCCGCCTTCCGTCCGCCATCACCCAGGCCGCGCGCCCGGCGCCGGCGGTGCGCAACGTCACGCCGGCCTCGGCGAAGCGGGCCACGTACGAGGCCGCCATGTTGCCCGCGAGCGCGGCCAGGTCGAGCGGCGCGCACTCCAGCGCGACCGTCCCCGCTTCGAGCCGCGCCAGGTCGAGCAGGTCGTGCAGCAGCAGATCCATGCGCCGCGCCGCGCCGTGGATGTGCTCCAGGTAGCGCGACTCCTCCGCGGGGCTCATCGGCACGCTGCGGTCGGCGAGCGTCTCGGAGTAGCCGCGGATCAGCGTCAGCGGCGTGGCGAGCTCGTGCGCGATGTCCGCGAACAGCTGCCGGCGCGCCTGGTCGGCCGCCGCGAGTTCGGCGCGCGCGGCGCCGAGGCTGGCCGTCATGCGGTCGAACGATCGTCCGAGTTCGCCGATCTCGTCGGGGCGCGGGTCGTCCACGCGCGCGTCGAGATCGCCCGCTTCCACGCGGTGCGTGAGCGCCTCGAGCGAACGCAGCCGTGCGAGCAGCGCGCGCGACAGCAGCAACCCGCCGAGCGATGCGAGCGCCAGCGTCACGGGCAGCGACACGAAGAACGTGGTCCAGGGGCTCGTCCAGCGCCCGTCCTGGGGCCCCACGCGCCACACCCACACTTCGCCGCGGGCGCGGCCGCGCACCATCACCGCTTGCGTGGCGGCGAGCCGCGGCGGCGGCCCCTCTTCGTGCGGCGGTCCCGGGGGCGCATCGCCGGGCGGAGGCTCCGCGGCCGGTGGCGGCGGAGCGCCGCCCGGCTCGGGCCGCGGCCCCGGCGGCGGAGCCCCTCCCGGCGGAGCGGATCCCGGGCTCTCACCCGGCGGGCGCGGCGGGCCCGGGTCGCCCCAGCGCGCACGCAGCCGTGCGAAGTCGCGCGGCCCGGTGCCGCGCGGCGCGAACGGCGGGAACACGAAGCGGCCCGCCGTGTCGCGGTACGCCACGAGCCAGCGCGGCAGCGCACGCTGCTGGAACTGCAGCGCTCCCGCAACGTCCGGCACCTGCGCCTCGCGCAGTTCCCACGCCACGGCCTCGGCGGTGCGGCGCGCCACGTCGCCGCCCGAGCTGCGCGCGGCGAGGTCGCGCAGCGCGTTCACGAGCACGGCGCCCTGCAGGATCACCGCGAGCACCGCCACGGTCAGGAACGCGCCGGCCAGCGGCCAGAACAGCCCCCGGAACCGGGCCGCCTTCACGGGTTCGTCTCGCCGAAGCGGTAGCCCGCGCCCCACACCGTCTGCAGGTGGACCGGGCGAGCCGCATCGGCTTCGAGCTTCTGCCGCAGGCGACTGATGAGGTTGTCCACCGCCCGGCCGTCCACGACGCGTCCGCCGCCCCACACGTGGCGGATCAGCGCGTCGCGCGAGAACACGCGCCCGGGCTGGCGCGCCAGGAAGTGCAGCAGTTCGAACTCGAGCGTGGTGACGGGCACCACGCGCCCGTCGCGCTGCACCTCGCGGCGCAGCGGGTCGATGCGCAGCGGACCGCGTTCGAGCGGCTCGGGCTCGGCGGGCGGCGTCACGCGGCGCAGGATCGCGCGCACGCGGGCCACCAGCTCGATCGGGCTGAACGGCTTCGTCACGTAGTCGTCGGCGCCCAGTTCCAGGCCGAGCACCTTCTCGGCTTCGCTCGAGCGCGCGGTCAGCATGAGGATCGGCGTGCGGCTGTCGCGCCGCACGTGCCGCGCCACCGCGTAGCCGTCGAGCCCCGGCAGCCCCACGTCGAGCACGATCAGCTCGAACGACTCGCGCGCGAGCGCTTCGAGCGCGGCGGGGCCGGACGCCGCCGTGGCCGTCTCGTAGCCGGCGGCCTCCAGGTGCTTGCACACCAGTTCGGAGATGCCCCGGTCGTCTTCGACGATCAGCAGGCGCGGACCCATGCTTCCTTCCACCCCGCAGCCGGTCAGCGGTTCCCGCCGAGGTCCGATCGCAGCGATCGCTGCGCTTCGGCGCCCCCCGGCAGGCGGGTGCGCAGCTCGCGCTCGAGATCCGCGGTCGCCGGGTCGGCGGCGCGCCCCCCGGGCAACAGCGCGAAGTAGCGATCCAGCGATGCCGCGGACTCCAGGTAGCGCTCGTACTCGAACTGGATCGCCCCCCAGCGCCGCCACGCGTCGGGCCACTCCGGCGCCAGCACGCGCGAGGCATACGCCTCGAGTGCCGCCTCGTTGAGCGTGGCCGGCGAGCGCACGAGCAGGTCGCACAGCAGGCCGTGCGCGCCCGGATCCAGCGCGTGCTCGGCGCACGCGCGACGCGCGCGCGCCGGTGGCGTGCGCCGTGTCGCCGGCAGCCACGCTTCGCGAGCGCCGCCTCGATCAGCGGCTGCGCGCCCGCGACCGGGCGCCAGCCGCGACGCTCGATCAGTGCCTTCGCACGCACGGTGTCGCCGTCGGCCCACGCGAGCCACGCGTCCATCGCGAGCCCCCACCGCCCGTCCGGCGAGCGCTCGCGTTCCAGCGCCAGCAGCGCGCGCGCCGCGGGCAACCGGTCTGCGAGGAAGCCCCCGAGCACGCCCGTCACGAAGATCGTGCTGTCCGCGCTGCGGTCGCGGAAGCCGTCCCGCGCGCGGTCGAACATCAGGAAGCGCAGGGGTCCGCGGTGCACGCGCTCGAGCGTGAGATCGGTCATGTAGTACGAGCGCAGGCTCGAATCCCGGTAGGCCCAGCGCACCAGCGGCCCGTCCGCCACCTGCCACGCCGCGAACGGCGGCAGGTTCGAGAAGAAGAACGTGGTGCGCGGCTCGGCCGTGGGCGCCACGGCACGCAGGCTCCGGAGTCCGCGCGAGATGAAGTCCTGCCCGCGCCGCAGGTAGTGCGCGTTCACGTGGGACTGCGCCGTCCACGCGCCGCGCGCGGTGGCGAACTCGTCGAGCGCACGCGCCTGCTGCGCGCCGAGACCGAGCACGCCCACCGCGACCGCCGCCCACGCGGGACGGCCCGCGAGCAGCACGCCGAGCGCGAGCGCCACGCCTTCGAGTGCGAACAGGAAGTAGTAAGCGCTCCACACCGGCGCCACCGCCGCCACCGGCAGCGCGCCCGCGACCGCCCACGCGAGGCCCGCCCACGCCGGCGCCCGCTCGTCCGCGGCCGATCCCGCGGGCCGCGCCGCCGCGCGCGGACGGTCGCCGCCCTTCGCGCGCGCGCCGGCGTCCCGCCGCGTCGTGACCCGTGCGCCCGCGCGAGCGGCTCCCGAGGCCGCCCACGCCGCGGCGCCCACGGCCGCGACCAGCGCCAGCAGTGCCCCCGCCGTGGGCACGAGCCCGGTCGCCACGCCGCCACCCGAGCGCCACTCCAGCCCGAGCGCGGTGCGCACCAGCAGCACGAGCGCCGCGAGCGGCCCCAGCGGATCGAGCGCGAGACCGGCCGCCGGCGCCGCACGGCGCATCGCCGCGAACGCCGCCACCACGCCCCACGACGCCACCGTCGCGAACAGCGGCCACGCGCGCCGGAACGACGCCGGCAACGGCTCGCCGCGCTCCCGCCCGAGCAGCGCCGCGACCACGGGCACGAGCGCGACGGTTTCCTTGCCGAGCAGCGCCGCGAGCAGCAGCGCCGACGCGAGCGCCGGGCGCCGGTACGTCCATGCGAGCAGCGCGCCGGTCGCGAACGCCACCGCGAGCAGGTCCTGGCTGCCGGCCGCCCACAGCACCGGCACGTCCGCCGCGTGCGTCAGGGCGAACACGGCCGCCGCGATGCCCGCGGCCGCCGGGCCGGCCACGCGGCGCACGAGCGCCCACAGCAGCACGATCGTGGCCAGCAGCAGGAACAGGTTCGCGGCGTGGAACGCGACGGGCGACTCGCCCGTGGCGTGCGCGAGCCACCAGAAGTGCGCCTGCCGGCCGAGCGGCCGGTAGAAGTTGCCGATCGGATCGGGCGAGGCGAGCGCCGCGAACAGCGAGCGCGAGCGCACCTGGTCCAGGAACAGGAAGTCGTCCGCGAAGAACGGCGCCCGCAGCGCCGGCGCGTGCAGCACGAGCGCGGCCGCCAGCGACAGCGCCAGCGGGGCCAGGCGGGCGGCGCGTTTCACGCGCGCCGCCCCGCCGGACGACGATTCCGCGAGGGCATGGCGGTCAGCGGCGGCGACGCCGCGGCGGCGCGCCGAGCAGCGCGCCCATCAGGCCGCGCATCACCTGCGTGGTGGCCCGGCCGGCGATGGTCTTCACGAGCGGCGAGTTCAGCACCGAGCCGAGTGCCGCGGCCGCCTCGCCCACCTTCTCCACCGCGCCCCCCGCGGGCGCCGCGGCCTCGTCCTTCGCCACCTGCTTCGGATCGCCGCCCGCGCCCGCGGCGTCGGAACTCATGCGCGCCGCCAGCAGCTCGCGCGCGCTCTCCTTGTCCACGGCCTGCGCGTACTCCTGCACCTGCTTCGACGCCGACAGCCGCTGCGTCATCTCGGGCTCGGTGAGCGGGCCCATGCGCGACGCCGGCGGGATCATGCGCACCGCGAACGGCGGCGTCGGCGCACCGGAGCGGTTCAGCACCGTGACCAGCGCCTCGCCGATGCCGAGCGTGGTGAGCGTCTCCTCCACGTCGTAGAAGGCCGTTTTCGGAAACGTGCGCGCGGCGGCGCGGAGCGCCTTCTCGTCGTCGGGCGTGAACGCGCGCAGCGCGTGCTGCACGCGGTTGCCGAGCTGGCCGAGCACGTCGGCCGGGATGTCCTTGGGGCTCTGCGTGACGAACCACACGCCCACGCCCTTGGAGCGGATCAGCCGCACGACCTGCTCCACCTGGTCGAGGAACGCCTTGCTCGCGCCTTCGAACAGCAGGTGCGCCTCGTCGAAGAAGAACACGAGCTTCGGCTTGTCGACGTCGCCCACCTCGGGCAGCTGGTGGTAGAGCCGCGCGAGCATCCACATCATGAACGTGCTGAACAGCGCCGGCTTGTCCTGCACGTCCTGCAGCTCGAGCACCGACACGAGGCCGCGCCCGTCGCGCTCGGTCTGCATGAGGTCGTCGAGGTCGAACTCGGGCTCGCCGAGGAACGCGCCGGCGCCCTGCTGCTCGAGCTCCACCATCTCGCGCAGCAGCACGCCGACGGTGGCCTTGGACATGCCGCCGTAGTTCGCGAGCTGCGACGCGCCGTCGCCGGCCAGGTACTGCAGCACGGCGCGCAGGTCGGAGAAGTCCAGCAGCGGCAGTTTCTGGTCGTCGCAGTACTTGAACACCAGCGTGAGCACGCTCGTCTGCGTCTCGTTGAGTCCGAGCACCTTCGACAGCAGCAGCGGCCCGAAGCTCGAGACCGTGGCACGCAGCTGCGCGCCCTTGCCACCGGTGAGGCTGAGGTACTCGACCGGGCACGCGGCGCCCCTCCACGCGAAGCCGGTGTCCTTCGCGCGCTGCGCGATCTTGTCGTTCGTCTCGCCCGCGACACCGATGCCCGACAGGTCACCCTTCATGTCGGCCAGGAACACGGGCACGCCCGCGTTCGAGAACTGCTCGGCCAGCAACTGCAGCGTCTTCGTCTTGCCCGTACCCGTGGCGCCGGCGATCAGCCCGTGGCGGTTCGCCATGCCCAGCGGCAGGCCCGCGAGCGGCGTGCCGTCGCACTCGCCGCCGTGCACGATGGCGCCGAGCGTCAGCTGGCCGGCGCCTCCGGGAAATGCGGTCTTCGCGGCCTCGAGAACCTTCGGATCCATGCGCGTCTCCTCCTGTGGAGCGCGCATCCTACCGGACGGCCGGGCGCCGTGAAACAGCCGCGGCCCGCCGGGAACGCCGGCGGGCCGCGGTGCGGCTTCGATCGAGCGAGCCCGTCACTTCTCCATCAGCAGCGCCAGGCGAGCTTCGTCGGACCGGGCGCGGGCCACCACGCGAACGTGGTCGACCTTGCGGCCGTCGGCGAACTCGAGCAGGCCGTACGTGCCCACGCCGTGCGTCTTCTGGTCGAAGTCCACCACGCGAGCGTCGCCGTTCTCGAACACGATCTCCGCGAAGTCCACCTGCACCTTGCCCTCGGTGACTTCGAGCAGCATGCGCCGTCCGCGTGCGTCGGCGTTCAGCGTGACGTCCGTCCAGTCCTCGTCCTTGCTGAAGCTCTCGGCGTCCTGCCACACGACCACGTCGGGAGCCGGCCGCGCGATCACCGCCGCCGTGAACACCACCGGCGCCAGGTAGGCGCCCACCACCACGCGCGGCACCACGCGGGCCGGGCGCACCACGACCACCGGCAGCGGGCGGCGCAGCGGCCAGCCGCGGTGCACGACCACCGTGGTGCGGTGATGCGGGCCGCGGCGCACCACGCGCACGCGGGCCGCGAAAGCGGGAGCCACGGTCTGCAGTCCGAGGATCGTCACCAGCATCAGCGTCGGAAGGCGCTTCATCGTCGTCTCCGGGTTCAGGGGGTTCGGAAGGTCGTCGTCGGGACACACGACGGAACCTGTTTGCAGTGGCCGTGCCATCTCCCGCCGCAACGACTTGCGGGCGCCCGGCGAGGGCGACTGCCCCGGCCGGGACGGGGCGGGCGGCTCGGAGCGCACCGATCCGGACACCCGGGCGGCAGGTCTCTGGCCGTGTCGGGCCCGCAATGGCGTGCTCGACCACGGTTCCAGCCGCGCCCCGGGCCGTGGGGCCCGTCCCGGCGCAGGATTGACCGCGGCTTGCGAACGGGCGGCACGTCGCGCGCTAGCGTCCGCCCGCCGATGACCTCCCGCCCCATCTTCCACGACCCCACCGGCCGGCGCGGCCGCTGGGTGATCCGCGCGACGGTCGCGCTCGGCGCCGTGTTCCTGGCCGTGGCCGCGCTGTTCGCCGCGAGCCTCGTGGCGGTGCCGGTGCTGCCACCCGCGGTCGGGCTGAACGCGCCCGTGCGCCGGGCGCTGCGGCCACGGCTGCCGCACGCGCCCGGCCGCGAGCACCGCGCCGAGCACTTCCTGCTCGGCCGCGACCGCATGCGGCTGCTGCGCGAGGTGTCGCGCGACGAGCGACTCGCGAAGCCCGCCTCCGCGCCGGGGCCCGCTTCCGCGCCGATCGTGGCCGCGTTCTACGCCACGTGGCAGGAGACCGGGCTCCACTCGCTGCGCGCGCACGCCGCCCACCTCACGCACCTGATGCCCGCGTGGCTCCGGCTCGACGAGGACGCGAGCGGGCTCGACCTGCGCGACTGGGATCCGCAGCGGGTGCCGCACAATCTCGACGTGCTGCGCATCTGCCGCGAGCAGGGCGTGCGCGTGATGCCCGTGCTCGCGAACGCGCACGAGGGGCGCTTCGACGCCGAGCGTGCGCACCGCCTGCTCGCGGACCCGGCGCGGCAGGACCGGCTCGCGCGCACGCTGCGCGACTGGCTCGCCGCGCACGGCTTCGCGGGCGTGAACGTGGACTTCGAGAACCTGTCGGCCGAGGACGCGCGGCGGCTGCCGGCGTTCCTGCAGCGCCTGCACGGCGTGCTGGCGCCGGCACACCTCGCGCTGTCGGCCGATCTCGAAGTGGAGGGCAACGTCCCCGACGCGCGCGCGACGGCGGCCGCGTGCGACTTCGTGGTGATGATGGCGTACGACGAACACTTCATGGCGGGAAACGCCGGGCCGCTGTGCAGCATCGACTGGTACCGCGACGTGCTCGCGCGCACGAGCCGCGAGGTGCCGGCCGCGAAGCTGGTGGTGGGGATCGGCCAGTACGCCTACGACTGGACGGAAGGTCGCGCGCCGGCCGAGAACCTCACCTTCCAGGAGGCACTGTTCCGCGCGCAGGACGAGCACCCGGGCGAATCCCCGGCGTCGATCGTGGACTTCGACCCGCGGGCGCTGAACGCCACGTACCATTGGGAGGACGAGCAGGGCCGCGACCACGAGGTGTGGATGCTCGACGCGGTGAGCGCGGCAAACCAGCGCACGCTCGCCGCGGCCCGGGGCGTGCGCGGATCGGCGGTGTGGGTGCTGGGCTCCGAGGACCCGGCGATCTGGACGTTCCTCGACCGTGCGCACCCGGCGGCCGTCGCGGACTCGTCGGCGCTCGCGAACCCGAGCTTCCCGTACGACGTCGAGTTCGAGGGCGACGGCGAGCTGCTGTCGGTGGCCGCGCTGCCGCGCGGGGGGCATCGCGCGCTCGAACGCGACCGCGTCACGGGCCTGTACACCGACGTCGCGTACACCGCGTTTCCGCAGTCGTACCTGATCCGGCGCACGGGTTTCCGTGACCACGCGCTCGCGCTCACGTTCGACGACGGCCCGTCGGCCGACTGGACGCCGCGGCTGCTCGACGCGCTGAGGGAGCTGCACGCGCCGGCCACGTTCTTCGTGATCGGCGAGAACGCCGAGCGGCACCCGGACCTGGTCGAGCGGCTGTGGCGCGAGGGCCACGAGATCGGCAGTCACACGTACACGCATCCGAACCTCGCCGCGGTGCCGGCCGCGCGCGTGAGCCTGGAGTTGAACGCCACGCAGCGCGTGATCCAGTCGCTCACCGGCCGCTCCACGCTGCTGTTCCGCCCGCCGTACAACGCCGACGCCGAGCCCACGAGCGCGGAGGAGGTCGCCCCCGTGCTGGCCGCGGCGAAACTCGGCTACATCACCGTGGGCGAATACCTCGATCCGCAGGACTGGAACCTGCGCGCCGACGCGGCCACCGGCCGCCCGCACGTGCGCACGCCCGAGGAGATCGCCGACCGCGTGGTGGACGAGGTCCACCGCGGGCACGGCAACGCGATCCTGCTGCACGACGGCGGCGGCGACCGCTCGCGCACGCTGGCCGCGATCCGGCTGTTCGTGCCGCGGCTGCGCGCCGAGGGCTGGCGCTTCGTGACCGTGTCGGACCTGGCGGGCGTGCCGCGCGAGCGCGTGATGCCGCCGGTGTCGGCGCGCGACCGGGCGCTGCTCGGCACGGATCGCTTCACGTTCGAGGCGCTGTACTGGATCGAGACGCTGCTGCACGGCGCGTTCGTCGCCGGCATCGCACTGGGCGCGGCACGCGTGCTGTTCGTGACGGCGCTCGCGCTCGTCGCGCGCGCGCGCGAACGCCGCCGGCGGTTCGACGCTTCGCATGCGCCCGACGTGAGCGTGCTGATCGCCGCGTACAACGAGCAGCCCGTGATCGCGCGCACGATCGCCGGCGTGCTCGGCGGCGCACGGCCACCGATCGAGGTGATCGTCGTGGACGACGGCTCCACCGACGGCACCGCCGCCGAAGTGCAGGCGCGCTTCGGCGCCGAGCCGCGCGTGCGCCTGCTGCGCCAGCCGAACGCCGGCAAGGCCGCCGCGCTGAACCGCGCGATCGCCGAGGCGCGCGGCGACGTGCTGGTGTGCCTGGACGCCGACACCGTGTTCGCGCCCGACACGATCGAGAAGCTGGTGCGCCCCTTCGCCGATCCGCGCGTGGGCGCGGTGGCGGGCAACGTGAAGGTGGGCAACCGCATCAACGTGTGGACGCGCTGGCAGGCGATCGAGTACATCACGAGCCAGAACCTGGACCGGCGCGCGTACGCACTGCTGAACGCGATCACCGTGGTGCCCGGCGCGTGCGGCGCGTGGCGTCGCGAGGCGCTCACGCGGGTCGGCGGGTTCCGCGCCGACACGCTGGCGGAGGACATGGACCTCACGTGGCGCATCCGCCGCGACGGCTGGCGCGTCGAGAACGAGACCGCGGCGCTCGCGTGGACGGAGGCGCCCGACACGCTCGCGACCCTGTTCAAGCAGCGCTTCCGCTGGGCGTTCGGCACGCTGCAGTGCCTGTGGAAGCACCGCTCGGCGCTCGGGCGCCACGGCTGGTTCGGCCGGCTCGCGCTGCCCACGCTGTGGCTGTTCCAGATCGTGTTCCAGCTGCTCTCGCCGCTGATCGACCTGCAGATCGCGTGGACGGTGCTGCGCGTGGCGCAGGCGTGGGTGACGCGCGGGCTGCTCACGCGCGACTGGCAGCCGCTGCCGAACGCCGTCGAGTCCCTGGCCGGCGTGGCGACGCTCTACCTGTTCTTCTTCCTGCTCGAGCTGCTCGGCGCGGTGGTGGCGTTCCGGCTCGACCGCGAGCGCTGGCGGCTGCTGCCGTGGTTGTTCTGGCAGCGCTTCCTCTACCGGCAGCTCATGGTCGCGGTCGTCGTGCGCAGCGTGCGCACCGCGCTGGTGGGCCAGCGCGCCGGCTGGGGCAAGCTGCAGCGCAAGGGCACCGTCGACGCCACGGCCGGCGCGGCGGGCTGACGCGCTACTTCAGCACCACGAAGCGCGCGGTGTGACGGCCGTCGGCGGAGCGCGCCAGGTAGAGCCCGGGGCGCGTGCGGCCGAGCGCGTCGCGGCCGTCCCAGCGCGACGCGCCGTCGCGCA
>JBGAOB010000100.1:0-14000 GCA_044222045.1 Candidatus Eiseniibacteriota bacterium | reverse complement strand
GGGGGGGCGCGGGGGGGGGGTGGGGGGGGGGGGGGGGGGGGGGGCCGGGGGGGCCCCCCCCCCCCACGTCCGCGACGGAGCGCTACCGGTACAGCGCCTTCACCGCGCCCCAGGTGCGATTGCGGACGGGGACGATGAAGCACGGCTGCTGCCAGCTCGCGACGGTGGAGACCCGCTCCCTCGTCACGAGGTGATCACCGAGGCCCACGGGTTGCGTGAGTTTGATGGACATGAGCGCGATGCACACCTGCTCTGCGCACCCGGAGCACGCGGTCGATCCCACCGTGGCACGATGGTCGATGCCGAGACGGAACGAGAAGTACTCCCGGGCGGGATCCACCGGGCCGGCATCGGCGATCGCCACGGCGCCGACGAGCACGATCCTCCGGATGTTCGCCGCCCAGGTCTGGTACGCACCGATGCCGCCAAGGGCGCGACCCGCCCAGTAGTCGGTGCAGGTGCCGCTCGAGTCGGTGGTGCCGTTGAACGACACGCTGAGCGCGAGTGTTCGACAGGAGCCCGTGTTCTTGAACTCCCACCACGAAGGCCAGGAGCTGCCCTGCGGTTGGATGACGTGCAGCACCACCTCGTTCGCCGTCATCGCCGTGATGCCGGCGGGAGGGACGAACGAGCCGAACAGGTAGTCGGTGCCGGTGTTCGTGTTGCAGGCGAACGTGCGCACGCTGCTGCCGTTGCACGAGTCCCAGAACAGGCTGATGCCGGGTTCGGCCATCGTGGGTGTCGCCACGACCAGGGCCAGCAGGAACCCCAGCGCCCTCATCGTCGGCATCATCGGTCGAGTCTCCCCTCGGGTCATGTCCAGCGGCATCACCGGTACAGCGCCTTCAGCCCGCCCCAGGTGCGGTTGCGCGTGGGTACGAAGCAGCACTGGGGCGCGCCGCCCTGCCACGACACGCAGTTGTTGACCGCCGGCGTGACGAGCAGGAAGTCGCCGACCCCGGCCGGCTGGGTGAGTTTGATGGAGTTGAGCACCAGGCAGACGGGCTCCATGCAACCGGCGCAGCTTCCCGCCCCCGTGCTTGCGCTGTGGTTGATCGCCACGCGGAACGAGAAGTACTCCGTGCCCGCTTCGAGCGGCCCGACCGCCGACGGCGGCACGGCGCCGACCGCGATGATTCGCCGCTTGAACGGGCTCAGCGCCTGGTAGGCGCCGATACCCCCGACGGCCTGGCCTTGCCAGTAGTCGGCGCAGTTGCCGCTCACGTCGGTGGTGGCATCGAATCCGATCGACAACGCGTTCGGGCGGCACGAGCCGGCGTTCTTCAGCTCCCACCACTGAGGGATGCCCGTGTTGCCGGCGAGGACGTCGATCACGATCTCGTTCGCCGACATCGCGGTGACACCTCCGGGCGCGACGAACGAGCCGAACAGGAAGCTGTTTCCCGTGTTCGAGTTGCACGCGAACGTGCGTGCCGAGGCGCCCTGGCAGGAGTTCCAGTACAGGTTGATGCCGGCCTGCGCGTGGGCGGCGCCGACGGCGAGTGCGAGCAGGGCGGTCGTGGCGAGCAGTCGACGCAGCATGGGCGCGGGCCTCCATGGTGCCCGACGGGGCGCGTGGGATGCGCGCGTACGTCCGCTCGTTCTCGGGCCTCGCGAGCGGGCGGGACCGGCCGGGTGCGTGGCGAACCGATCCGGGTCATTCGACGGCGCAAATGGTGCGCTCTCCGCGGCCGTCATGCGAGACGAAAACGCCCCGGGATCTCTCCCGGGGCGTCGGTCACTTCTTGTGCGCGAGCGGCTTCGGCTTGGCCGCGGGTTTCGGCAGCGGCCGGGCCGTCGGTTTCACGACGGGCTTGGGCGCGGGCTTGCCGACCGGCCGGGGCGCGGGCCTGGGGCGCGAAGTTTTGGTGCCGGCTTCGGCGCGGGGCGGGCCGGGGGTCGCGGCGGAGTGTAGGAGCGCGTGTAGTTGGCCGGCTTGAGCTTCGCCTCCACGAGCGGGCGCGTCGGCGCGGCCGCCTTCGCCTTGGGCGGGGGCGGTGCCATGAGCCGGGCCTTCGCGGGCGGTACCGCGGTTCGCGCGGAGCCGGGACGCTGGGAGCCGCGCGCGGCGCTGGCCTTCGCCAGGGCGCTCGAGGCCGAACGCGCCATGGCGTACGGCATCTTGGCGAGCGCGGCCGAACGGCGGGCGCGCGCCTTCTCGTCGTCGTACACCGCCTGCTCGCGCAGCTGGGACGGCTTGAGCCCGTAGTCGAAGTCGGGCAGCAGCACGCGCGGGATCGCGCGGCCCACGTAACGCTCGATCGCGGCCAGGTGCCGCTGCTCCTCGGGCGCCATCAGGGTGAACGCGTCGCCGGTCGCGTCGGGGCGTCCGGCGCGGCCGATGCGCTGCACGTAGTCCTCGGGCGTGGGAGGGACGTCGAAGTTCACCACGTGCGCCACGCCCGCCAGGTCGATGCCGCGCGCGGCGAGGTCGGTGGCGACCACGATCTGCACGCGCTCGCGCTTCAAGTCCTCGAGGATGCGCTCGCGATCGGTCTGGCCGGGCTGCTCGTGCAGCGTGACCACCGCGTACTTACGGCGCTCGAGCTGGCGCGACAGCCGGTCGGCGCCCTCGCGCTGGCGCGTGAAGACGATCGTGCTGAGCACCTTGCCCGAGCGCGACAGCAGCCGGTCGAGCAGTTCGATCTTCAGGTGACGCGGCACGGGGTAGATCGCGTGCGTGATGCCGGTGGTGGGCTGCGGCATGGTCAGGTCCACGCGCACCGGCTCGATCAGCGCCTCCTTGCCGAGCCGGTTCAGCTCGGCCGGCATGGTGGCGGAAAAGAGCAGCGTCTGCCGCGTCTCGGGCAGCAGCTTGAGCAGTCGGCGCACTTCGCCGGCCTGGCCCATGTCCACCATGCGGTCGGCCTCGTCGAGCACCAGGATCTCGACGTCCTCGAACGCGATGGCCTTGCGCGCGTGCAGTTCGAGCACACGGTCGACGGTGGCGATCAGCACGTCGCAGCCCGGGTCGCGGAGCAACCGCTCCTGCGCAGCGATCGGCGCGGCGTTGTGCGCGATGGCCACGCGCAGCTCGGTGAAGCGCGCCAGGTCGCGCGCGGCGGCCTCCACCTGCGCGGCGTGCTCGCGCGTGGGAGTGAGCACCAGCATGCGCAGCTTCTGCGGACCGTCGAGCAGCCGGGCGAACGAAGGCATCAGGAACGCGCCGGTCTTGCCGGAGCCGCTCGGGGCGGTGCCGATGAGGTCGTTGCCCTGGAGGATGACCGGGATGGCCTTGTGCTGGATCTGCGTGGGCTCGTTGAGGCCGACCGCTCGCGCCGCCTGGACGACCGGCGCGGGCAAGCCGAGCGAGGAGAACTTCATCAATGGAACTCCGTTGCGAGGGCGGCACGTGGACCCGTGGGGCTCGGAGCGCGGAACGCAGTGTCCGAGTGGGGGATCGCGGCCCGGGAAGGCCCGTGTCGGCCGGCCGGGGACGCGAGTGGACCACGGAGCGCTGTCCGAGCCGGGCCACCGGGCCGCGGCGTCGGGACGTGCCGGAGTGGGTTCAGGAAACGCCACAAGCTACGGGTCGGCGCGGGGCCGATTCAACGGAAAGTTTCGTCATCCGGATCGGTTCACTCCTGCTGTTCGGTCCATGGCCTCGCACACCCCGAAAACCGCTGTTTCGGGCGTTCTCCGGCGATCGGAACGCGAATAGGCCTTGACGACTACGTGCCGTGAACGTGACATTGCCTTGTCCTCGCGAGCGATGCACCGGGCCGACCGTGATCACTGGCCATCCTCGGCGAGCTTTGGCACCGGCCGTGACCACGTCTCCCCTCGTCGACAGGCCCGCGTGGCCTGGCACCGTGCGTGGCAGCCCGACTCGCTGTTCGCGTGCGATCGACATCCCGGGTGGCGTGTGTTCCCGCGCCGGAACGTTCCTGTCTCCAAACGCCCCACAACCCGGGAGACCCCATGAGAACGTCCCTGCAGTCCCTCCTCACGCGGGTGATGCTCGGCGCGCTGCTGCTGGCGTCGTCGGTCGTCGCACTCGCATCCCCGGCTGCCGCGCAGCTGACCGGGACCAAGAACATCCCCGGCGACTACGCGACGCTCGCGGCCGCGATCACCGACCTGAACGCCCAGGGCGTCGGGGCCGGTGGCGTGACGCTCAACCTGCTCGCCGGCAATCCCGAAACGGCGCCGGCCGGGGGCTACGTGATCGGTGGTGCGGGCTCGCTCGTGCTCACCACGTCGAGCGCCACGAACCCGATCGTGATCCTGGGCAACGGCAACACGATCACCGCGTCGGCCGCGCTCACCGCGGGCGCGCTGAACGACGCTCTGTTCAAGCTCGTCGGCGCGGACTGGGTGACGATCTCGACGTTCACGCTGCAGGAGAACGCCGCCAACGTCACCACCACGCCGGCCACGAACAACATGACGGAGTGGGGCGTTGCGCTGCTGCATGCCTCCGCGACGGACGGCGCGCAGAACAACACCATCCAGTTCAACGTGATCTCGCTGAACAGCGCTTACACGAACACGTGGGGCGTCTACGCGAACAACCGTCACTCGGCGACGGCCGTGACCACCACCGAGGACGTGACGAACAACACCACCGGCCCGAACAGCAACAACACGTTGAACCAGAACACGATCTCCAACGTGAAGATGGGCATCGCGTTCATCGGCACGAGCGCCGCGGCCAACCAGGACGTCGGCAACGTGCTCATCGGGAACACCCTCACGGGCTGGGGTGGAGCGGCCGCGGCGAGCTCGTACGTCTCGAACTCGGGCACGTCGTACGGCATCTTCATGAACCACCAGGTGGGTGAGAACGTCTCCGGCAACTCGCTGACCAGCGCCGCGGTCAGCGGCACGTCGGTCACGTTCCGCGGCATCTTCAAGGACTACACGGTGACGGCGCCCACGGGCACGTTCACGTCCAGCATCGTGAACAACAACGTCACCATGACCAGCGGCTTCCTCTCGGGGACGTTCGAGGCGATCCGTTCGCAGGGCATGACGGCCCTCGCGACCGCGACGCTCAACATCAGCAACAACACGGTGCTGAACTGCGCCGTGACGGGCGCCGCCTCGTCGAGCGCCATCGTCGGCGTGGTGAACAGCTCCGCGCCCGGCACGCTGAACATGAACGGCAACGTGGTGCAGGGGAACACCTCGACCGCGACCACGGGCGGCTTCACCGGCGTGTCCAACACGGGCGCGGTGGTGACCGCGGTCAGCCTGAGCAACAACCAGATCGGCAACGCCCTCGGCGGGGCCATCACATTCAGCGCGGCCACGAGCGGTGCGGTGCTGGGCGTCAGCAGCTCGGGCGGCGCCGCCACGGCGACGACCACCATGACCGGCAACGACGTGCGCGGCATCACGCACTCGGTGGCCGGCTCGAGCGCGCACACCTACGTCATCAACAGCGCGGCGACGCTGTCGCAGAACATCAGCAACAACACGTTCACGAACCTGAACGTGAACACGACCGGCTCCGTGACGTTCATCAGCAACAGCGTGACGGCGCCGGCCGGCGGTTCCAAGACGATCAACGGCAACTCGATCGTGACCGCGTTCAACAAGGGCGGCGCCGGTGGAACGGTGACGCTCTACGCGGACAACGCCAGCTCCGTCGCCGGCGTGACCGTGAGCAACGCGAACAACAACTTCTCGAACATCACCGTGACCGGCGCGACGACGATCGCCGGCTGGAGCAACACCGACGGTGGCCAGCCCACGAAGACGATCCAGGGCAACACGTTCAGCAACTGGGTCGGTGGCACGAGCGCCGTCACGGCGATGAACATCAACTTCGGGACCACGGCCACGTCGACCGTGACGCAGAACGTGATCAGCGGCATCACGAGCGGCGGCGCGATCACGGGCATCGTGTTCGGCAGCTCGATCGGCACGCTGAACGCGTCGCAGAACACGATCACGGGTCTCGCGAGCACGGGCGCCGCGGCGGTGCAGGGCATCACCAGCGCGTCCACGACGGCGAACCTGTTCAAGAACAAGATCGGCGACCTGAGCGGCAGCAACGCGTCGACGACCGTGAACGGTCTGCTCGTGTCGGCCGGCACGACGGTGTCGGTGGCGAACAACCTGATCGGTGACCTGCGGGCGACCGCGGCCACGGCCACGACGGACGCGATCCGCGGCATCAGCCTGACCTCGACCACGGCGACGTCGAATCTCAACATCAGCTTCAACACGATCTGGCTGAACGCCAGCTCGACCGGCGCGAACTTCAGCACGTCGGGCATCTTCCACACGACCAGCGCCACGGCGACCACGGCGGCGCTGAACATGCGCGACAACATCGTCGTCAACCTGTCGACGCCGGCGGGCACGGGCATCGCGTCCGCGTACCGTCGCTCGTCGACCACGCTGACGAACTACGGGTCGACGTCGAACAACAACCTGTTCTACGCGGGAGCGCCGGCGGCGAACCGAGTCGTGTTCTACGACGGCACGAACTCGGACCAGACGCTGGGCGCGTTCAAGACGCGCGTGACGCCGCGCGAGGCGCAGTCGGTCACGGAGAACCCGGCGTTCCTGAGCACGGCGGCGGGGAACGCGAACTTCCTGCACGTCGATCCGGCGGTCGCGACGCAGATCGAGAGCGGCGGCACGCCGGTCGCCGGCATCACCGACGACTTCGACGGCCAGGTCCGCAACGCGACGACGCCGGACATCGGCGCCGACGAGGGCACGTTCCCGCTGGCGGACTTCGCGGCCCCGGCGATCGCGTACACCGCGATCGCGAACACGACGCCGGTCGGCACGCTGGCCTTCGGCGGCGTGACCGTGACGGACGGCAGCGGTGTGAACGGCACGCTCGGCACGCGGCCGCGCGTGTACTACAAGAAGTCGACGAACGCGAACGCGCTCGCCGACAACACGAACGCCACCGACGGCTGGAAGTACGTCGAGGCGAACGGAGCGACGTCGCCGTTCGACTTCACGATCGACCACGCGCTGCTGTTCGGCGGGGCGGGCGTTTCGGCCGGCGACGTGATCCAGTACTTCGTCGTCGCGCAGGACCTGGCGACGACGCCGAACGTGGGTCTGAACTCGGGCACGTTCGCGGCGGCGCCGACGTCGGTCGCGCTGACCGGAGCGGCGTTCCCGATCGGCGGCACGATCCGCCAGTACAACGTCGTGGACGTGCCGCTCAACGGCGACTACACGGTGGGCGTGTCGTTGTTCAACGCGGTGACGGGCAAGCACGTCTCGTTCGAGCCGCGCGTGGCGAAGGTGACGCGCGAGTCGATGGAGCCCGAGGTCCAGGCCCCGGCGAACGGGCCGAAGCCGGCCACCGAGATGAACCTCGCGAGCCTGCTCACGTGGAAGAAGGTGACCCGCGAGGTCGACCAGACCACGTGGGTGGCGATGGAGAACGGCCGCGAGTACACGGGCGAGCTCTACGCCAAGCGTTCGCAGGACTCCAAGCTGCCGGCGCAGGTGATGGCGGGCGTGTACGCCACCATCACGGCCGCGGTGAACGACCTGAACCTGCGGGGCGTGAGCGGCCCGGTGCGCTTCCTGCTCACGGACGCCACGTACCCGACGGAGACGTTCCCGATCACGGTGAACGTGTCCGGCCCGGCGCCGACCGCCGTGAACACCGTGACGATCAAGCCGAACACGGGCGTGACGAGCACGGTCTCCGGCGCGAGCGCGAGCGGTCCGATCTTCAAGATCTTCGGCACGAACCCTGACGATCGAGAACACCAGCACCACGAGCCCGAACGTCGTGGTGTTCGGATCCAACGGCACCACGCCGATCGTGGGCGGCGCGCTGAAGCACTGCGTCGTCCGCAACGGTGCGCTGACGAGCTCGGCCGTCGTGATCGGTGACGGCACGACGATCGGCAACGCCGGCTGGTTCTCGAACATGGAAGTGCGCAACTGCCAGATCGAGAAGGCGTTCATCGGCGTGTACGCGAACGGTGGCACGACGCCGCAGCAGGGCGCGTCCCTGACCTGTGCGGACAACGCGCTGAACACGAGTGGAGCGAACGCGATCCGCCTCGTCGGCCTGTACATGCAGGGCGTGAACGGCGCGACCGTGACGAACAACACGATCGGCAACTTCGGCGCCACCGACGGCGAGAACGACATCGGCATCTGGCTGGCGACCGGCGCGACGAACGCGACGGTGTCCGGCAACACGGTGACGGGGCTCGGCTACACCGGCACCTCGGCGTTCGCGCCGATCGGGATCGACGTGACGTCCGGCGTGTCGGCCGCCAACGTGACCGTGTCCCGCAACACGGTCACGAACATCAGCACGAACGGCACGACCGCCGTGCGCGGCATCGCCTCGCCGGTGACCGGCACCGCGGACGTCGTGATCGAGCGCAACAACGTCTCGGGCGTCAGCAACACGAACACGAGCACGTACGGCGCGTACGGCATCGACGTCGCGGCCGGCAACAACCACGTCGTGCGCAACAATTTCGTCAGCGACGTGAAGTTCAACATGACCGGCGGCGCGGCGTTCTCGACCACGTTCGGCGTGTTCGGCATCCGCGTGGGCTCGGGCACCGGCCACGTGATCGCCGGCAACTCGGTGAACCTGTTCGGCGCCCTGCCGGGCACGACCGCGACGAGCCTGCTGTCGGCGGCGCTCTGCGTGGTCGGCACGTCGTCCACGGGCATGGACATCCGCGACAACCTGCTCGCGAACACCCTGTCGGGTGGCTCGTCGTCGATCGCCCACGTGTCCGCCTGCCTGCCTTCGGGCGGCGCGTCGTCGATGGGGCTCACCTGGAACAACAACGCCTACTACTGCGGCTCCACGGTCGCGGCGCAGGGCATCGCGCAGGTGGGCACCACCGCCGGAACGGGCTTCTACCTTCCGACCGACTTCAACCGCTCGGCCACGACGCCGTCGACGAATCTGCGCGCGTACACGAGCACGTTGTCCGCGGCCGGAACGAACGACGACGCCTCGTTGGCCAGCACGGCGGCCGCGCCGTACGCGAGCACGACGGACCTGCACGTGCCGACGAACGCGCTCACGCCCGTGAGCAACGCGGGCGCGGCCGTGGCCGGGCTCACGAACGACTTCGACGGTGACGTGCGTGCCGCGACCCCCGACATCGGCGCGGATGAGTTCACGATCTACACGCTCGCCACGAACACCGTGGGGGCGGGCTCCGTCGCGGTATCGCCGTCGCAGACGGCCTACCCGGCGGGCGCGACGGTGACGTTGACCGCGACGCCGGCCGACGCGTGCCAGGAGTTCGCGGGCTGGTCGGGAGGTGCGTCGGGCACGACGAACCCGCTCACCCTCACGATGGACGCGGACAAGTCGATCACGGCCACGTTCGCGACGAAGTCGTACGCGATCACGGCCAGCGCGGGCACCGGAGGCGGCATCACGCCGGCGGGCGTGACGAACGTGACCTGCGGGACCGACCAGACCTTCGCGATCGCGGCGACGACGGGCTACCACGTCGCCGACGTGCTGGTGGACGGCGTCAGCGCGGGGGCGGTGGCGAGCTACACCTTCACCAACGTCCAGGCCACGCACACCATCGCGGCGAGCTTCGCGCCCGACGTGGTGAACTGGACGATCACGGCGAGCGCCGGCGCGGGTGGTTCGATCAGCCCGGACGGGGCGGTCACCGTCGCCGGGGGCGCCGACCAGGCATTCGCGATCACGGCCGGAACCGGGTACCACGTCGCGGACGTGCTCGTGGACGGGGTGTCGGTGGGTGCGGTCGCCAGCTACACGTTCAGTGCCGTCGGCGCCGATCACACGATCGCGGCGAGTTTCGCGCTCGACACGTACACGATCGTGGCGAGCGCCGGCACGGGCGGCACGATCACGCCGAGCGGCACGCTGACCTACAGCTACGGTGACGACCCGAGCTTCGCGATCGCGGCGACGACGGGCTACCACGTCGCGGACGTGCTCGTGGACGGGGTGTCGGTGGGCGCGGTCGGCACGTACGCGTTCACGGACGTGGCGGCGAACCACACGATCGCGGCGAGCTTCGCGCTCGACACGTACACGATCGTGGCGAGCGCCGGCACGGGCGGCACGATCACGCCGAGCGGCACGCTGACCTACAGCTACGGTGACAGCCCGTCGCTCGCGTTCTCGGCCGACGCCGGCTTCCACCTGGATGCCGTCGTGGTCGATGGCGTGAACCTGGGGATCGTTTCCTCGCCGTACACGTTCCCGTCGATCGCCGCGAACCACACGATCGACGTCCAGTTCGCCGCGAATCCCCCGGTGGCCGCGATCACGAACCTGGCGGCGGCGCAGCAGCCGACGGCAAACGACGCCGACGGCACCACGCGCATCCACCTGTCCTGGACGCCCCGTCCGAGCGGCACGGTCGTGCACGTGTACCGCGCGGGGTTCGGCGCGTACCCGGAGTACGACGACAGCACCGGGGTCGCCCCGCTGGCGCCGGGTGTGTATCCGCCGTCGGTCGCGTGGACGCTCGCCGGCACGGCGGGCGGGCCGGGCGGCTCGTTCGTCGACGAGCCGGGGACGCGCGACTTCTGGTACTACGCCGCGTACGTCGTCGACGGCTACGGCACGGTGTCCGCCGCCTCGAACGTCACGGCCGGCACGCTCAACTACCACCTCGGTGACGTTTCCGACGGCTCCACGTCGGCCGCCGGGGACAACGCGGTCGACATGGCCGACGTGTCGCGTCTCGGCGCGCACTACGGGCTGGTCGGAGTCGCGGTGGAGCCGTACCACGACCTCGACGTCGGCCCGACGGCGGACTTCTCCACCGTGGCGCTCCCGACGACCGACAACCGCATCAACTTCGAAGACCTGATGATGTTCATCGTCAACTTCTCGGTGGTGTCGATGCCGGCCTCGAGCCCGACGGCGTCCACCGAGGTGACGATGGAGACGCCCGCCGATGTGACCGCCGATCACTTCACGGTGCGCCTCTGGCTGAAGGGGGCGGGTGACGTGAAGGGCCTGTCGGCGCGGCTCGCATGGGACGCCACCATGGTGGAGCCGGTGAGTTTCGCGCCGGGCGAACTGCTCGATCGGCAGGGAGCGGTGGCGTTCTGCGCCGAGCCCGGCGTGGTGGACGTCGGCGCGACCAGCGCCGGCCTCACGGGCGACGGGCCGATGGCGAACGTCACGTTCCGCCGGCTCCGTGCGGGCGATGCCCGCATCACGCTCGCGTCGGTCGACGCGCGCGACGGCGCCAACCGCCCGACGGTGATCGCACTCGGCGAGCGCCGTGCAGTGCCCGCGGTCACGGCGTTCCGCGGCGCGAGCCCGAATCCGTTCCGCGGTACGACGACACTCGCGTTCGCGCTCGCGCAGGGCGGCGCGGTGGACCTGTCGCTCTATTCGGTCGACGGCCGCCGGGTGCGCACACTGGTGGGCGACACGCGGGCGGCGGGCGAGTATCGAATCACCTGGGACGGTCGCGACGATGCGGGCCACCGCGCGGCGCCGGGCGTCTACTACGCGCGGCTCGTGACCAGCCAGGGCACGTTCGTGCGGGCCACGGTTCGCGTGGAATGACCGGCGGCGGCCGGAGTTCGAAAGGGCAGTGCACCACCGCCGCCGGCCGGTGGGTCGGCTTCCTCCGCGGGCAACGCGCCCGCGGGGGGAGCGGACCGCTTCGCGACGGCGACACGGGGCTGTTCCCGCCGGGTTGCGGGGGTCGCGGGGAGCGCCTATAACGGGCGGGCGTCCGACGACCCGTTAGCTCAGTCGGTAGAGCACCTGACTTTTAATCAGGGTGTCGCTGGTTCGATCCCAGCACGGGTCACCAACCCTGTATCTCGCCGGGGATCGACGTGCAGCCGGCCCGTTCGGCGGCCGAAACCGGATTCGTGCTTGTGGCCGCCGGGCCGTGTGGGCATGCTGGCGCGGGCTGCACCCGCCCGTGCGCCGGGGTGGCCGAAAAATCGCTGGAACGCCCTCGCCGAGGCCGCATCTACACACCGGCTGCGCGGGGCCGGAGGCCTCGTTCGAGACGTCACTGGCGGCCGTACGAGCCACTTGCCGACACGCTGGAGTCGCGTTTGGAGTCGAAGCCCAAGAAGATCAACTGCCAGGAGCTGCTGGACTCGCTGGCCGACTACCTCGACGAGGATGCCCAGATCGAGTTGTGTCGGTCCATCGAAGAGCACCTGAACGCCTGCCACGACTGCCAGGTGTACGTGGACACCGTCAAGAAGACGATCGTCCTGTACCACAGCGACTCGCAGGTCCAGGCGCCCGTCCAGGTGAACGACCAGCTCCGCGCCGCGCTGCAGCGCGCCTACGAAGACGGGCGCAGCTGCGATTGACAGCGTTTCCGCGAGCCGCCTAGACTCGCGCCCGTTTCCGTCACCGCCCGCGGAGGATGCTCCGCGGGCGGTGGCGTGTTCACCGCGGGAGTCCCATGAAGCGTGTCGGCATCCTCGGGCTGCCCCAGTCGGGCAAGACCACGCTGTTCGAGATCCTCCTCCAGGGCGCGGGCGCGGCGCCTCCGCCGGGCGCGTCGAAGAGCGATCGCGTGGGCGTGGTGCGTGTGCCCGACACGCGCATCGACAAGCTCTCGGCGCTGTTCCAGCCCAAGAAGACCGTGTACACGCAGATCCAGTTCGTCGACTCGGCCGCGGCCGGGCACGGTTCGGGCAAGCCCGGCAAGGGCGCGGACCTGTTCGCGGGCGTGCGCAACTGCGACGCGCTGCTCGCGGTGGTGCGCGACTTCGAGAACCCGGCGGTGCCCGCCACGAAGGGCGTGGACGCGGCCCGCGACCTGCGCGAGCTCGAGGCGGAGCTCGTGCTGAACGACCTCGCGATCGCCGAGACGCGGCTCGAGCGCATCGAGAAGGAACTCAAGATCGGCAAGAAGGAGGGCGAGGCCGAGGCGGTGGTGCTGCGCCGCTGCAAGGAGGCGCTCGAGGCCGAGCGCCCGCTGCGCGAACTCGACTTCGGTCCCGAGGAAGTGCGCGTGCTGCGCGGCTTCCAGCTGCTCACCTCCAAGCCGCTGCTCGTGGTGTGGAACCAGGACGACAGCTCCACGCGCCAGCCGCCGGCGCTCGGCCGCGGGGCGCTCGCCGTGTCGCTGCGCGCCCACCTCGAGCGCGAAATCGTGGCGCTGTCGCCCGAGGAGCGCGAGGCGTTCCGCCGGGAACTCGGCGTCACCGAGGACGGCCTGTCGCTCGTGATCCGTGCCTGCTACGAGCTGCTCGGCCTGATCTCGTTCTTCACCGTCGGCCCCGACGAAGTGCGCGCGTGGACGATCCGCGCGGGGGAGAAGGCCGTGGACGCCGCCGGCGAGATCCACTCCGACCTGGCACGCGGCTTCATCCGCGCCGAGGTGGTGGCGCACGAGCACCTGCTGGAACTGGGCACGCTCGCGAAGGCGCGTGAAAAGGGGGTGCTGCGGCTGGAGGGCCGCGAGTACGTGGTGCACGACGGGGACTGTCTTGAGATCCGGCACAACGCGTGACCATGCGGTGTAGAAGCACGGACGGGAGGAACGCCATGATCGGACGTCGTGCTGGAATCGCCCTCGCCCTGGTGGCGCTGGCCGCGCTCGCGGCCCCGGCGCTCGCGGGGCCCGTGCGGCTGGAGCCGTGGCGCGGGCACCTTTCGGTGGGCTACTCGAAACTGTTCGCGGATTCGCTCGCCCCGGGCGGTTCCTTCTCGCTGGCCGTGGGGCTCGACTACCCGGTCGGCTCGCGGCTGCGCGTGGGCCCCACCGTGGGCTACCACCTGCTGGGCAGCACCACCGTGGACCGCGGCAGCCTGTCGGCCACCGTGGACTACAGCCTGCTCGAGGGCGCCATGCTGCTGTCCTGGCTGCCGGCCCGCGGGCCCGTGGCGCGGCTGAGCGCCGGCCCGGCCGTGGGCAGCGCGCACGCGGAGTTGTCCACCGCGGGCGGCGGCCTGGGTTTCCGCGACCTCGCGGTGGGCGAGGTCAAGGGCGGCCTGGCGCTCGAGGCCACGCTGCTGTCGCGCCACCAGGCCGTGGTGGCGCCGGGCTTCGAGGCCGGGCTGCGCTGGTTCCCCGTGTCGGGCCACGACTGGGTCGTGTTCA
>JBGAOB010000099.1:0-13972 GCA_044222045.1 Candidatus Eiseniibacteriota bacterium | reverse complement strand
TGGATCGGCCGTTCCATCGGCGCCGAGGTGGACTTCGCGCTCGACGGCACGAAGGGCAACCTGCGCATCTTCACGACGCGGCCCGACACGCTGTTCGGCGCCACGTACATGGTGCTGGCGCCCGAGCATCCGCTGGTCGACGTGCTGACCACGTCCGATCACCGGGCGGCGGTCACGGCGTACGTCGAGGCCACGCGTCGCAAGAGCGACCTCGAGCGGCAGCAGGACAAGAAGAAGACGGGCATGTTCACGGGCGGCCACGCGATCAATCCCGTGAACGGCGCGCGCCTGCCGATCTGGATCGCCGACTACGTGATGATGGGCTACGGCACGGGCGCGATCATGGCCGTGCCGGCGCACGACGAACGCGACTGGGAGTTCGCGAGGGAGTTCGGGCTGCCGATCCGCGAGGTGGTCGCGGGCGGCGACGTCGAGAAGGCGGCGTTCACGGACACCGAGGAGGGCACGATCGTGAACTCCACGGCGCCCGGCGGCGAGTTCTCGATCGACGGCCTGAAGCCCGTGGACGCGATCCCGAAGATCACCGCGTGGCTCGCTTCGCGCGGCGTGGGCCAGAAGGCGGTCCACTACAAGCTGCGCGACTGGGCGTTCTCGCGGCAGCGCTACTGGGGCGAGCCGTTCCCGATCGTATGGTCGGAGGGCCAGCACCGGCCGCTGCCGGAGCACCAGCTGCCGCTGCGCCTGCCGGAGTTGACCGAGTACAAGCCGTCGGGCACGGGGGAGAGCCCGCTCGCGAACGCCGCCGAGTGGCTCGCCACGACCGACCCCGTGACGGGAGCGCCCGCGCGCCGCGAAACGAACACGATGCCGCAGTGGGCGGGCTCGTGCTGGTACTACCTGCGCTTCATCGACCCGAAGAACCCCGACCGCCTCGTGGACCCGGCGAAGGAGAAGTACTGGATGCCGGTGGATCTCTACGTGGGCGGCGCGGAGCATGCCGTGCTGCACCTGCTGTACGCGCGCTTCTGGCACAAGGTGCTGTTCGACATCGGCGTGGTGAGCACGCCGGAACCGTTCGTCAAGCTCGTGCACCAGGGCATCATCCTGGGCGAGGACGGCCGCAAGATGTCGAAGCGCTGGGGCAACGTCGTCGATCCGAACGAGATGATCGACCAGTACGGCGCCGACTCGTTGCGCATCTTCGAGATGTTCCTCGGACCGCTCGAAGCCATGAAGCCGTGGAGCTCGAAGGGCGTGGAAGGCATCATGCGGTTCCTGGACCGCGTGTGGCGCCTGTACGTGAACGAGGACGGCTCGAACGCGTTCACCGACGAGGACGCGCCGATCGAGGCACAGCGCGTGCTCCACAAGACCATCGCGAAGGTGGGCGGCGACGTCGAGGATCTCAAGTTCAACACGGCCATCGCGCAGATGATGGTGTTCGTGAACGAGCTGAACCCGATGCCCACGCGCTCGCGGCGGGTGCTGGAGCCGTTCGTGCTGGTGCTGGCGCCGTTCGCGCCGCACCTGGCCGAGGAGCTCTGGAGCCGCATGGGGCACGCGGGCACGCTCGCGTACGAGCCGTGGCCGGCGTTCGACCCGGCGCTGGTGGTCGAGGACACGGCCACCGTGGCGGTGCAGGTGAACGGCAAGCTGCGGGCGACGCTCGACCTGCCGCGCGGCGCCGACGCCGAGGCCGTGAAGGCGGCGGCGCTGGCGGACGAACGGATCCGCCGTTACGTGGACGGCGCCGAGATCAAGAAGGCGATCCACGTGAAGGACAAGCTGCTGAACCTGGTGGTCGCGCCGAAGTAGCGCACGACACACGGGATTGGGACGGACGCGGTCGGGGGCGAAGCGCCCTCGGCCGCGTCGGCTTTCGATCCGGGACGACGGCGCGGCGAGGGGAGCAGGGCACGATGGCCGACTCGACGGCACGCGGCCGGGCGGGTCCGGGGCCCGCATATCCGTGAGTTTACATAATACATATTATGCGACAACGACCATTTCGGTCCCGGCGGCCCCTCTCGGCGATTCCGGGCTCGCCCCGCGCGGCTCGAACCCCTCTCGGTCCGGCATCCCCTTGCGGACTCCCGCTGCACTCCCCATGCTGCGCGCGTTCTGACCGGGCCGCGGAGATTCGATGCGATTCGTCGCCACCCTCGTGCTGTTCGTCGCGCTGTTCGTCGATCCCGTGGCGCCGCGCACGCCTTGGCCGCGCTGCACCACGCCCGACCTCGCCGCCGTCCCGTTCGACACACTGGTCGTCGCCGGCGACACGCTCCGACTCTCCGCCGGCCTGTCGCGGAACGACACTCCGCTGGTGGGCTCGCCCTTCACCTGCGGCGGCAGCCGGGACGGCCGCATTCGACTTGGCGCCCTGCTTTGGACGGGTCCGGGCTCGCCTCCGGGCTTCGCACGACCGGACTCGTGCGTCGTCGTCTGCGGAGCCGTGGCGTGGTGCTCCGTGGTCGCGTGGGGACCCGAAGGCCCGCGTGCGGTCCGCTCCGGGGCGCTGATCGCGCCACCGGTCACCGTGGGCGATTCCGTGGTCGTGCTCGTGCGATTCCTCGATCGCCAGGGAGCGTCGCACTGGCTCGCGAACGACAGCCGGGTCCTGTCGGTCCAGTGACGGCGGCGCCTCCGGTGCCGCTGGGCGATACCGTGACGGTCCTCGTGCGGTTCCTCGACCGTGCCGCCCGGGCTCACTGGCTCGCCACGCGGACGATGGCCATTCGGGCATGGTGACCCGACGCGCGACTGCACGCTTGTGCAGCATCGCCCGGATGCGCTATGGGTCCCTTCCATGCGACCCGACGTCCGCGAGGAACCCTGCCGCTCGGCCCTGAACCGCGTTCGGGGCATGCCCTTCGAGTGGAGCTTGAACCCCTACATGGGGTGCTCGCACCGCTGCACCTACTGCTACGTGCGCGCATTCGAGAAGCGCGCCGATCGGCCGTGGGACGAGCGCTATGGCACGTCCATCCGCGTGAAGACGAACGTGGCCGAGGTGCTCGACCGCGAACTCTCCCGCCGCTCGTGGCTGCGCGAGAGCGTGGCCGTAGGCGCCGCCACGGACCCCTACCAGCCGATCGAGGCGCGCTATCGGTTGACCCGTGCGTGCATCGGCGTGCTGGCTCGCCGGCGCACACCGTTCGGACTGATCACGCGCGGCCCGCTCGTGCTGCGCGACCTGGACGTGCTCCAGGACGCGGCGCGCGTGGTGCGCGTGGGCGTCTCGATGTCGGTGCCCACGCTCGACGAGCACGTGTGGGCGGCCACCGAGCCGGGCACGTCGCACCCGCGGGCGCGGCTGCGCGCGCTGCGTCGCATGGCCGAGGCGGGCCTGCGCGTGTCGCTCGCGCTGGCGCCGGTGCTGCCGGGCATCTCGGATTCGCCGGAGCAGCTCGAGGCGGTGTTCCGCGCGGCCCGCGAAGCGGGCGTCTCGCGTGTCTGGAGCGACCTCGTGCACCTGCAGGCCGGCGCGCGCGAACACTTCCTGGCTTGCGTGGCGCGCGACTTCCCCGACCAGCTCGCGCATTACGAAGAGCTGTTCCGCACGCGCGGCTACGCTCCGGCCGCGTTTCGCCGCGCGCACGGCGAGCGCATCGCGGAGCTGCGCGACCGCATCCCGGCGGGCCCGCCGCTGGCGCCGCTCGTCGTGCCGGAAGCCGAGCCGCCGGTCTTCGCGCAGCAGCTGGGGCTCGCGCTGGCCTGAGGCGGTGCCACGCACGAGGGCTCCCGAAACACCCGCCCCACGTTTCCCGGAGGGGATTTCGCGACTGGCACAACCCCATCGGCGGGCGCATCTTCCCGCCATGCGCTCGACCAATCCCTTCGACGGCTCGCCGCTCGGCGAGTATCCGGACCACGCGCTCGCCGAAGCCCGCGCACGCCTCGACCGCGCGGCGCACGCGTGGCTCGGCTGGCGCGCGCGCCCCGTCGCCGCGCGCGCGGCGGGCCTCGCCCGCGCGGGCGCGGTGCTGCGCGCGCGGCGCGACGAGTTCGCGCGCCTCATGACGCTCGAAATGGGCAAGCCGATCACCGCGGCGGCCGCCGAGGCCGAGAAGTGCGCGTGGGTGTGCGAACACTACGCGCAGCACGGGCCCGCCGGGCTCGCGCCCGAGCCGGTGGCCACCGACGCGTCGCGCAGCGAAGTGCGCTTCGAGCCGCTCGGCACGCTGCTCGCGGTGATGCCGTGGAACTTCCCCTTCTGGCAGGTCTTCCGCGCGGCGGCGCCGGCGCTGCTCGCGGGCAACGCGGTGGCGCTCAAGCACGCGTCGAACGTGCCCGGCTGCGCGCTCGCGATCGAGTCCGCGTGGACCGAGGCGGGCCTGCCGGCCGACGTGTTCGCGACGCTGCTCGTGTCGTCGGCGGACGCGCTCGAACTGGTGGACCATCCCGCGGTCGCCGCCGTCACGCTGACGGGCAGCGAAGCCGCGGGGCGCGCGGTGGGCGCGCGCGCCGGCGCCGCGCTCAAGAAGGTCGTGCTCGAGCTGGGCGGCAGCGATCCGTTCGTGGTGCTCGCGGGCACCGATCCGGCGTGGGCGGCCCGGGAGGCGTGCGCCGCGCGCATCGTGAACAACGGCCAGAGTTGCATCGCCGCCAAGCGATTCATCGTGGAGGCGCCGATCGCCGAAGCGTTCACCGACGCGCTCGTCGACACGATGCGCGCGCTGCGCGTGGGCGACCCGCTCGATCCCGCCACACAGGTGGGCCCGCTCGCGAGGCCCGACCTGGTGGCCGAGCTGCACGAGCAGGTCGTCCACTCGGTGGCGGCCGGCGCCCGCGTGCGGTTGGGCGGTGCGCCGCTCGAGCGGCCGGGCTGCTTCTACGCGCCCACGGTGCTCGACCGGGTCGAGCCGGGCATGGCGGCGTTCGACGAGGAGACGTTCGGGCCGGTCGCGCCCGTCACCGTGGCGCGCGACGCCGAGCACGCGGTGGAGCTGGCCCATCGCACACCGTTCGGGCTCGGCGCCAGCGTCTGGTGCGGCGACCGGGTGCGCGCCGAGGCGGTGGCGGCCAGGCTCGAGGCCGGCGCCGTGTTCGTGAACGGCGCCGTGAAGTCGGATCCGCGGCTGCCGTTCGGCGGCATCCGGCGGTCGGGCCACGGCCGCGAGCTGGGCCTCTACGGCCTGCGCGAGTTCGTCAACGTGAAGGCGGTCTGGGTTCGCTGACCGGAAACGCCTCCGGCGTCACGCGAATCTCGTGCGACACCCGAGAAGTCGGGCGCAACCTGCTGCGCGGCAGTCGCCTCGGAAACTCAGGCCGTCCACATGGTGGCGTCGAATTCGCCGCCAGGGGCCGTGACCCGGATCACCTGGTCCGGCGGGATGCTCTCCAGGTGCTCGCGCCCGCGCACCAGGTGCAGCAGCAGCTCCACCCGGTCGCCGGTCTTCGCACCCAGCGCCGCGAACGGCACGCCCAGCTCCAGCACGCCGCCGATCACGCAGCGCGCGCCGGGCACGGGCTCGGCGACGCCTCCCTCCCGTTCGCGCAGCACCGGGCGCTCCCCCGCCGTCAGGCCGCGCACGAGCAGCCGCGACGACGGCGGCACGAGCACGTCGAGCAGCAACTCCACGTCGTCACCGGGCAGCTGCCTGTCGGGAAAGTCGAGCCGCAGGTACAGCGAGTGCTCGTCGAAACCGTAGTGCAGCCCCGCCACGCGGCTCGCGGCGCCGTGGTGCATGGAGCCGCCGCCGGCGCCGACCCGGTAGTGCCCGGCCTCGTGCCACTCGTAGAAGTGCGTCGAGCGGCCGTCCAGCACGGGCGCGAGGAAGCCGATCGGCGCGCGGTGCGCGGCCGCGGCGCCGCCGCGCGTGATCGGCACGCCCACCCAGGCGGGCACCGACAGCCCGGCCTTCTCGTACACGCTCTGCACGTGCTCGCGGAAGATGCGGTCGAAGAGCGGCTTGTCGGGCGTGTAGTGGTCCTCGCCGAACCACCAGAACCAGTCCGAGCCCTCCGCCGCCGACAGCGACTCCCACGCGGCGGGCTGGCTCTCGGGCGTGGCGCCGGCGTCGACGAGCGCCTGCCGTGCACGCGCCACCAGCTCCCACGCGCGGTTCTTCTCGGGATGGCCCGCCCAGATGTGGAAGTCGGCGTCGATCCACGAGCCGGTGTGCAGCCCGGGCAGCGCCGAGGGCACGCGCTCGGCGAGCACGGTGGACGGCGTGGTGGTGCGCACCTCGCCGGATTCCGACAGCGCCTCGTACAGCGCGTCCAGGAAGGGAGCGCCGTCGTCGGCGTAGGTCTCCCAGCAGTTCTCACCGTCCAGGATCACCGACACGACCGCCGGCCCCTGGCCGCCCTTCGCGCGCCATTCCTCGCCGGCGCGCGACAGGCGCGCCATGAAGTCCTTCACCGCCTCGCGCGCATCCCAGCGCGCGTACACGAAGCCGATGCGGTCCGACAGTTCGCGGTCGCGGAAGAACAGCGCGAGCGGTCCCTTCGCGCTCTCGTAGACCCACGGCTGGTAGAGCCGATGCCGCTGGCGGTCGCCCGGCGGGATCGAGTGCCACAGCACGCCCTCGTCGGTGGCGGCCCAGCGCACGCCCGCCTCGGCCAGCACCGCGGCGGCTTCGGGGCTCACGCTGCCTTCGGACGGCCACACGCCCGAGGGGCGCATGCCGAACGCGCGCTCGTGCCGGTCGAGGCCGCGGCGCACCTGGCGCGCGGCGTCCTCCGGCGCGGCGAACGGTTCGCCCGGCAGCGGCAGGTCGGGGCGCGCGCGCTGCAGCGCGCGGATGTCGCAGAGCAACGGCAGGATCGGGTGGTAGTACGCCGACTCGCTGAGCTCGACCTGGCCCTTCTCGGCGAGCGCGCGATACGCGGGCACGACGCGCGCGGTGAGCGCGCGGTGCAGCGCCATCAGCGCGTCGCGCTGCTCGACCGTGGCCGAGCCACGCTCGACGGCCGTGAGCGCCTCGGCCGCGACGGGCTCGGCGAAGAACATCGGGTCGAGCCAGCCGAGCAGGAAGCCGGTCTGCAGCTGGATCAGCTCGTGGTCGCTCGCGCTTTCGCGGCTGCGGCCCAGCCGGTCGGCGAGCCGCGCCCAGGCGCGGAACCGTTCGCGCGCCCAGCGCGGCACGATACGACAGCGCTGCCGCACGTACTCGCGCTGGTCGGTCGCGAGCGCCGACGGGTCCGCGTCGAGCAAGTCCAGCAGCACGTCGGGCTTGCCGGCGACGGCGTCTTCGAGCTGGTCGAGCAGCGACGGCACGAAATTGAACGTGGCGCGCACCCGAGGAAACCGCTCCAGGCGCAGCGCCATGTCGAGGTAGTCCTTCGTGGCGTGCAGGCGCACCCACGGCAGCAGCGCCCGCCCGTCGCGCGGACTGCGGTAGTCGGGCTGGTGGTGATGCCAGAGGAAGACGAGATCGACGGCGGGACTACTCAAGCGGTCCTCCCGCGACCCGGCGTCACTCCGCCGCGGGGGGCTTGAGCTCCGCGAGCTGCACACGCGCGCGCTGCGCGTAGCTGGTCTCGCCGAACTCCGCGAGCAGTCGCTCGAGCGGCTTCACCGCGTCGTCCTTCTTGCCGGCCGCGAGCAGCGCACGCGAGGCGGCCGAGAGCATCTCGCCGCTCGACTCGCGGTCGAACGCGCCGACCAGCTCCAGGAAGAGCGGCGCCGCCTCGGCCGGCTTGCCGGCGCTCTCGAGCGAGTACGCCAGGCTGCGCTTGACCGACTGCGCCACGAGCCCGGTGCCCTGCTTGGCGAGATACTTCTTGTAGGCGTCCACGGCCTTGTCGAAATCGCCCGGCTGGCTGCGCCAGTAGTAGCTGTCGCCGATCACGCGCCACGCGTCCACGCCGCTCGGCGTGGAGCCGAACTGCTTCTGGACGTCCTCGGCACCCTTCAGCGCACCGTCGAAGTTCAACTGCATGAACATCGCCTGCGCGGCCGCGAGCTTCTCGGCGGCCTGGGTTTCCGAGCGCTGGTTGTTCTGGATCGTCAGGTAGGCGACGACGCCGATGACCACGATCGCGCCGACCACCCCGAGGGCGATGCGGCCGTAGCGCTCCCAGGCGCCGGTCAGCTTGTCCAGCAGCTCGTGGCCCGGATCCTCGACGGTGTGGCGGCGGGACTCGATGGACGACAACGGGAACCCCCGTGTTGGCGGTGGACGGCGGTGGTAGACGAGGCCCGTCAGAGGGCCGAAGCGACGGGAGACTGTAAGGGGGCGCCGTTCGGGGCGTCAACCGGACCGCGGTGGTTCGGGCCCGCGGCCCGTGCCCCGGCGGACACTCGCCCGCCCCCGCCGCGCGGCGGTCCGCCGGGCCCTCGCACCGAACCCGGCTCCCTCCGGGGCACGCCGCTCAGACGCCCGCGCAGCGCGCGCAGACGATCGTGCCGCGGGCCCGCACGAGCATCTCGGCCGGGGTCCCGCAGTGCGGGCACGCCGGCAGCGCCGGCAGCCCGCGCGCCACGTCCACGGCCGACTTGAGCCGCACGTGCATGGCGCCCGATCGCACTTCCTGCTCCAGCGTCGTCACCGGCCACGACCACTCCTCGATGCCCCACAGCCGCACCTCGGTGCGCAGCTCCCAGCGGTTGCGGATCTCCGCGGCGCGCCGTTCCCACTCGAGCTTCAGCGAGTGCGCGTCGCCCCCCTCGAACTCGTGCTCGTCGGCGCCGGCGCGGCGTCGCTGCCGGTCCTCCTCCTCCTCGATGCGCGCGGAGAAGAACGCACCGAGCCGCTCGAGCTCGTCGTCGCGCAGTCGGCCCACCGACACGCGCCACTCGGCTTCGCGCTCCTCGCACAGGGCTTCGAGTGTGGCGCGCGCGCTCTGCAGCCAGCGCTCGCGCAGCTCGGGCGAGAGTTCCTCGCCCATCTGGTAGAGGCCTTCGCGCGGGCGCACGCCGGGCACGCTCGCCGACTGCTCGCGTTCGAGCACCTCGCCGCCCTCGCCCACGAGCACGACCCACGGCTCCTGCCACGGCAGTCCGCCCCAGCGCGTGATCACGGCGTGGAACGCGACGCGCCGCTCGTAGTGCACCGGGCCCAGCCGCGGCGGCCCCCACGTCAGGCCGCGCACGCGGCACACGGATGCGAGCCCGTTCGCCGGCGCGCCGGGCACCTGCGCGAGCGCCGTGCGCCGCGTGAACACCGGCTCGGCGAGCGCCGCTTCGAGCAGGCGTCGGCCGCCGGCGCTGCCCGGGGCGATGAACCACGCGCCACGCGGCACGGTGGGGCGCTGCGGATCGAACACCAGCCGCACGCGCTGGCGCCGCCAGCGCTTCTGCAACGCCCCCGACAGCTCGACTTCCCAGTCGCCGCGCGGAGCCGACTCCACCCGGCAGCCGTGCGACTCGAGCCAGCGACCCACGAACGCGCGCCACTCGGGCTTCTCGGCGGCGGTTTCGCCGCGAGGGATCTCGATCACCGGCCCGTGCCCGTTCGCGGAGGCGCGCGCCGTGCGGCGTTTCGGCTTCGCCACGCGCGCGCTCACGCGTTGTCCTCCTCGGGATTCGGGCCACCCTGGAACAGCCAGCTCTGGTCGTCGCGCTGCTGCTGGTACAGCTTGCGCGCGGTGACGATCTCGGTGGCCAGGTCGCTGAAACGCTTGTTGCGCGCTCGCGGAGTTCGGGCCTCGACCCAGCGGCGGAACACCTCGTCCTCGAACGAGCGCTGCGCCGACCACGTGCCGAGGATCTCCTCCATCTCGCCCACCACCAGTTCGAACATGCGGATCTTGCGCTCGAGGATCTCCAGCACGTACGACTCGATCGTGCCCTTGGACACCAGGTTGATCACGCGCACCGGGTGCTCCTGCCCCAGCCGGTGCACACGGCCGATACGCTGCTCCAGCCGCATCGGGTTCCACGGCAGGTCGTAGTTCACCACGATCCGCGCGAACTGCAGGTTGCGTCCCTCGCCGCCGGCCTCGGTGCTCACGAGCACCTGGTCGCGCAGCCGGAACTGCTCGAGCGACTCCTCCTTTTCGCGCCAGCCCATCTCGCCGTGGAACACGGCCGGCACGATGCCCTCGGCACGCAGCGCGTCCACGATCGCGTCCTGCGTGGCGCGGAACTGCGTGAACACGATCGCCTTCTCGCCCTTCAGCGAGTGCAGGCACTTGAGCAGGGTGCGCACCTTGGTGGGATCGTTCGACAGTTCGCCCGCCTGCGCGGCCAGCGCCCGCACACGCTTCGGGTCGAGGCCATCCGCGTGTCCGCCGAGCTTCTCGAGCGTCCCCGCGGCCGCCGGCCACGACGAGCCCATCTCCTTCTGCAGCACCATCAGGGTGAGGTAGTTCGCCTTGCCGGGGCCGGCGTGCTCGCCGTGCACCGCCTCGGACACGAAGTCGCTGACCTCGCGGTACAGCTCGCGTTCGCCGGAGCTCTGCGGCACCCACAGCGTCTCCACGTGACGCGGCGCGAACGTGAGCCGCGTGTCGGAGCGGCGCGTGCGGATCATCACGCTCTGCAGCAGCCGCCGCAGGCGCGGCGTGTTGCGCGGCGTGCGCTTGTCGTGGCCCGACAGGAAGTCGCGCCGGAACTGCGAGAACGTGCCCACGGTGCCGGGCCGCACCAGGGTGACCAGGTTGTAGAGCTCGCGCAGGTCGTTCTGCACCGGCGTCGCCGTGAGCAGCAGCAGGTAGCGCGGGTTGAGTTCGTTGATGAACTTCCAGCCCAGCGTCTGGTGGTTGCGCAGGCGGTGCGCCTCGTCGCACACCACCATGTCGTAGTCGGCGATGCGCACGCGGCGGCGGTGGCGCTCGTGGCGTGCGGTCTCGAGCGACGAGATCACGAGCGGGTGGCGGCCCCACTGGCCGATCGGGCCGCGCGACACCACGAAGTCGAGTTCGAACTTCTCCCACAATTCCGCGCGCCACTGCTCGCACAGCGATGCCGGCACCAGCACGAGCACCGTGCGCACGGCGCCGCGCAGCACGTACTCCTTGAGCACGATGCCCGCCTCGATCGTCTTGCCGAGGCCGACCTCGTCCGCGAGGATGCCGCGCCCGCCGAAGTCGCGGAGCACCTTGAGGCACGCCGCCTCCTGGTGCGGGAAACGCTCCACGCCGCGCAGGGAATCCAGCGACAGAAGCCGGTCGGCGCTCGCCCAGCCCGCCCACTGCTCGCCCTCGGCGCGCAGGTCGAACAGCGGCGCCGTCACCGAGTGGTTCGCGAGCCACGCGTCGAGCAGGTGGTCGCCCTGCGGATGCCAGTGGCGCGCGATCCCCGCGGGCGCCGCGCGCGGCGGGAACATCGCCTCGGAGTCGTCCTCGGCCGCGGCCGCCGGCTCACCGCCGGGCACCGCGCCGTCCACGATCGTCCACTCGCGCAGCGCCGACAGCCGGCGCAGCACGCCGCCGAACACGACCTCGAGCACCTCGCGCCCGCGGTCGGTGTGCACTTCCACGACGAGCCCCTCGCCGAACAGCGGATGCAGCAGGCGCTGGCCCACCTGGTAGCGCGGCGTGATCACGTCCACAGATCGAACTCCTGGCCCTTGTCGGGCACCACCGTGTCGATGCCGTACTTCTGCTTCAGCAGCCCGGCCAGCGTGGTCGCCGGCCCGAGCTCGCCGTGCACGAGGTAGATCCGGCGCGGCGCCGGCTGCAGCCGCCCCACCCACGCGAGCATCTCCGCCTGGTCGGCGTGCGCGCTGAAGCCGTCGAGTGACGCGATCTCGGCGCGCACCTGCACGGGCTCGCCGAACACGTTCACCGTGGGTGCGCCGTCCTTGAGCCGGCGCCCGAGCGTGCCGTCGCCCTGGTAGCCCACGAACAGCACCGTGTTGCGCGCGTCGCCGAGCCCGTGCTGCAGGTGGTGCAGCACGCGCCCGCCTTCGCACATGCCCGACGCCGAGACGATGATCATCGCGCCCTTGCGGTCGTTCAGCGCGCGCGACTCGTCGGCCGAGCCCACGTACGTCAGGCGCGAGAAGCCGAACGGCTCGCCGTCGCCGCGCTCGAACAGTTCGCGCGTCGGCGCGTCGAAGCACTCCGGGTGGCGGCGGAACACGCCGGTCGTGGAGCGCGCCATCGGGCTGTCCACGAAGATCGGCACCTCGGGCACGCGGCCGCGCTCGATCAGGTCGTGCAGCACCGCGACCAGCTCCTGCGTGCGGCCCACCGCGAACGCCGGCACGATCAGTCGCCCGCCGCGGTCGAGCGTGCGATTCACCACCTGCACCAGCCCCTCGGTGGTCTCCTTGTCGTCGCCGTGCAGCCGGTCGCCGTACGTGCTCTCCATCACCAGCACGTCCACGGGTGGCAGCGTCTCGGGATCGCGCAGGATCGGCCGCGCGGGCCGGCCCAGGTCGCCGCCCATGCCGAGCCGCATCGTGCGCCCCTCGGCGGTGAACTCGAACACGGCCATCGCCGAACCCAGGATGTGGCCGGCGTCGAAGTACTGCACCTGCACGCCCTCGTGCGGCGACCAGCGCTCGTGGTAGCGGTGGTTCTCCATGCGCTCCAGCACCACGTTCACGTCGTTCATCGTGTAGAGCGGCTGGCGCGCGGGCCGCGTGCCCCGCCGCTTGTTCACGTGCTCGACGTCGCGCTCCATCAGCGACGCGCTGTCGGGCAGCATGACGCGCGACAGGTCGGCCGTGGCGGCGGTCACGTGGATCGGGCCGCGGAAGCCCTGCGACACCAGCGTGGGCAGGTTGCCGGTGTGGTCCAGGTGCGCGTGCGACACGATCACGGTGTCCACGTCGCCGGGCGCGAAGCGGAACGTGCGGTTGATGCGTTCCGCCTCGTCGCGGTGGCCCTGGTACAGCCCGCAGTCGAACAGCGCCGTCCAGTCGCCGAACCGCAGCAGGTGGCGCGAGCCCGTGACCGTGCGGGCCGCGCCGTGGAACGCGATCGAGAGGGTTCGGGGCATCAGTAGCTCGCGTAGAAGATCAGCCCCGCCGACACCTGCACGTCGTGCGTGACGATCTGCTCGTGGAACAGCGCCATGTACCGCGTGCTCAGGTCGAACGCCCAGCTGCGGTAGAAGAACCGCTCGATCCCGGCACCGGCGCTCAGGAACAGGCCTTCGTTCGTGACCGGGTACACGGTCTCTCCGTTGTTCAACCGGCCGGTGAACTGCGCCAGCCCGATGCCGGCGCTGATCATCTTCACGGTGCGCGTGCGCGTGCCGAACATCTGGTAGAACTCCGCGCCCGCCGTGGTCACGGTGAGCTTGTCGAACCCCACGGAGTCCGTCTGCGTCGGGAACCCCTTCGCCTGCCCGTGGAAACCCTTCGCGCCCATGGACTGGCTCTCGAACGACAGGCCGATCGCGCGCTCGTAGCGCATGCGGTACCGCATGCGCACCGCGAGCCCCGGACCGTTGTCGAACGTCGCCGCCAGGTCCTGCCCACCCGCGATCGTGCCGAACTGGCCCTGGATGCCGACGCCTACCTGCCCCGCGCGCGGCAGCACGATGGAACTGGCCGCGTGCGCGGGTGCCGCCGTCCACGCCAGTGCGCACAGCACGCCGACCGCGAGAGTGATCCGCTTCTTCATGAGTCCTCCACGACCCCGGTCGTGTGAGCCCGCTCCGTCAGGAACGGGGATGGAACTGCCTGTGCACCTCGCGCAGGTAACTGCGGTCGAGGTGCGTGTAGATGGCGGTGGTGGTCACCGATGCGTGGCCGAGCAGCTCCTGCACCACGCGCAGGTCGGCGCCGCCCGAGAGCAGGTGCGTCGCGAACGAGTGCCGCAACGCGTGCGGGTGCACGCGCGTGGCCAGCCCCGCGCGGCGTGCGTGGCCGCGCAGGATCTTCCACCAGCCCATGCGCCCCAGCGGGCCGCCGCGCGCGTTCAGGAACAGCGCGTCGGTGCGCGCACGCCGTGCGTGCGCGGCCAGCAGCGGTCGCCCGCGCTCGAGCCACGCGCGCAGCGCCGTCGCCGCGGCGCGGCCGAACGGCACCACGCGCTGCTTGTCGCCCTTGCCCGTCACCGTGACCGCGTGCCCCCGCAGGTCGAGTCCGTCGCCCGCGAGCCCGCACAGCTCGCTCACGCGCAGGCCGCTCGCGTACGCGAGCTCGAGCATCGCGCGGTCGCGCAG
>JBGAOB010000098.1:0-13978 GCA_044222045.1 Candidatus Eiseniibacteriota bacterium | reverse complement strand
CGTCCGGATCGACCGGCCCTACCGCTTCCGCCTCGTCGAATCCCGCCCCGACGGCAGCTCGACCACGGGGCCCTGGCAGGCGGGCCGTGCATGGCTGGCGCTGCTCGACGTGACGACGCCGGTCGCCCCCGCGCGGGGCGTTCGACCGATCCGCTGACTCCGAACACCACCGGGAGGCCTTCGATGACGAGACAAGGGCAGAGCATGCCGGCCGCGACCCTTCGCGCGTGTGCCGCGGTGGCCGTGGCCCTGGCGCTCGCCCCCGCGCCGGCCCGCGCGCTGGTCAACTACGACCAGGGCGCCCGCGTCGTGCGCGGCGTGCAGCTGCTGCAGGACTCCGCCGACCCGAACGCCTACTACTACGTGCCGCAGGTCCCGCGGCTGGCCACGCGCGAGGACGGCAGCCTCGAGTTCCTGTGCCTCAAGTACGTCGACGCGCAGGGCGGTTCGAGCGGCGGCCTGCTGCACGCGTTGATCGAGTTCACGCTGCCCGAGGAACAGCGCGCGCAGGTCGAGGCCGAACTGCGCAGGTCCGTGGGCAACGCCCGCGTGCTCGGGCCGGTGCCGCTGCTGCAGACGCTGAAGGACGGCGAAGAGGGCAAGGGCGCGTTCGAGATCGTGTCGGCCGTGCTCTCCAGCAAGGGCGACGGCGGGTTCACGCGCTCGGCGGTGACGTCGGGCAGCGCGCCGTTCACGCCCGGGTCGCGCGCCGTCGTGGCGGCGATCCTGTCGCCGCAGGGCGCCACGCTGCTGTGGAACTCGCTCTCGGGCCCCACGTCGGACGTGTCGGTGTCGGTGCACGGCTACTACGAGGCGATGGTGCAGGGCTACAACGCCCGCGTCACCGCCGACGTGTCCACCGTGTACGAGCACTTCAGCCGTCTCTCGAACGGCCAGTCCGGCTTCACGAAGCGCCAGCTGCGCGACGCGATGGACCAGCTCCACCGCGACGGCACGCTGAAGGTCGAGGTGTTCGATCGCAGCAGCGGCGTGGGCATCAAGGCCGACGACATGCAGGGCATCCTGCAGCTGGTGACCGACAAGCTCACCACGCTGATGTTCAACGACTCGACCGGCTGGGCGAAGGACCCCGAGCGCGAGGCGGCGATCGAGCGCGGCCAGTTGCAGGGCCGCCAGTCGCGCGGCTTCCTCGACCGCCTGGTGCGCGGCAGCGGCGACCAGGCGTACGTGTCCGACGACCAGTGGGTGCTCAAGAACCGGCGCGACGTGCGCCAGAACACGTTCACGCTCGTGCTCACCAAGAACGCCACCGTGCGCGTGCCCGTGCACTCGTCCGGCAACATCGGCGGGCTGTACGACGCGTTCGCGAACGACCCGCGCTACTTCCGCATCGTCAACCTGGCCGACCCGGCGTTCGAGTTCCGACCGGTGTACTTCCAGCTCGACGGCGAGTTCCTGGACTCGTTCCAGGACGCGATCAACTTCGTGTCGGTGAACTTCCGCAAGAGTTATCCCGGCCAGCCCGCGTTCACGAAGTCGGTGCAACTGAGCCGCGCCGACCTCGAGGCCGGGCGCACCACGCAGAACGTGGCGTTCCCGCGGCTCGGCATGACCGGCGCCGACTGGACGCAGTACGAGTACCAGGTCCGCTGGAGCCTGCGCGGCGGGCCGACGCTGTCGGTGCCCGCGAAGGCCGACACGTGGATCCGCTCGTCCGACGCGGCGATCTCGCTGACGCCGCCGCTGACCCGGCGCGTGGTCGAGATCGAGGCCGACCGCCAGCTGTTCAAGGACCGCGGCATGAGCACGGCGGTCGTGGAGTTCGCGACCATCCAGGCCGGCAAGCCGAAGCTCGAGAAGAAGGCCACGCTGCGTGCGTCCGACGCCGCCTCCACCACCAAGGTGTCGCTGTACGCCGACAAGGACTCGCCGGTGGCGTACCGCGTGTCGTGGCACTCGCCCACCGGAAGCCGCGAGGGCGGGCTGCAGGTGCTGGACAGCGACTACCTGTTCGTGACGCCGCCCGCGGCCTCCGACACCGCGGCGCCCGCCGCGGGAGGCGCGCGGTGACGCGGCGCCCGGCGCACGACCGCGCCCGGCACGCGCGCGGCACGCGCGCGATCGCCGTCGCGTGCGCCGTGGCGCTCGCCGTGGTGTCGCTGAGCGCGAGCCGCGTGTGCGCGCAGCAGGTGCTCGTGGATCGTGGCCTCCGCGCCGGCGAGCTGTGGTGCTTCCCGCTCGCGACCGACAGCACGACGTGGGTCTACCTCCCGGCCGCGGCGCGCCTCGCCGAGGACGAGCAGGGCCGTCCGCAGTTCTCGTTCGTGCGCTACGTGGTCAACACGGGCGGCGACAGCACGGGCTCGGCCGGCATCACCCAGGCGCAGGGCGGCGGCGTGCTGCACTTCCTGGTGATGCTCGACACGCCCGAGGCGTGGGTGAGCGAGGCCGCGGCCGCGCTGCGCAAGGCGACCCGCGACGACCACGCCACGTTGCGCGGGCCGATCGTGTTCGCGGACGGCCGCTACACGCTCGTGTCGAGCATCCTGGCCCCCGGCGGCGAGGGCGCCCCGTCGCGCGCGCTCGCCACGGGCCGGGCGCCCGTGCTCGAGGGCAACCGGCTCGCGCTGTCGTTCGACCTCGACCCGCAGCGCGCCACGCTGCTCCTGCAGAGCCTGTCCATGAAGACGCCCGACGTGTCGCTGGTGATGGACATGACGTTCGGCGGCCTGAGCGACGCCTACAACGCCGACCTGACCGTGCACTGGTCACAGGTGCGCAAGAGCCAGGCGTTCTCGGCGGGCGGCACGGTGTACTTCGTGGGCGCCGACATCGACGTGGCGTTCGACCGCCTGCGTCGCGAGAACGCGATCGAGTTGAAGACGTCGGGCAGCGACGCGGCGAGCGAAGCGCTGATCACGACCGTCTACGATCGCCTGCTCAACCTGATGTTCCAGCCCGTGGAGCCCGACCGCGTGCCCGAGGGCCAGCGCGGCGGGCTGATGGACGCGCTCGGTTCGCTGATGAGCTCCAAGGGTCCGTTGTCGAGCCGCAAGACCGTGGGCTTCGGCGCGTCGGTCGGCTACCAGCTGCGCGACATGCGCTCCGAGGGCAACAGCGTGATGTCGTTCCGGCACCGCGCCTCGATCGAGCGCCACGCGCTGATCACGTTCAACATCGGCGACTTCCACGCGGCGCACGGCGGCGACCCGAGCTACTTCCGCACCGTGAACCTGGGCGACCCCGCGTTCCAGCAGCGCGAGGTGCAGGTGGGCGTGGACGGCGCCCTTCTGCCCGAGCTGAACCAGCTCGTCAACAGCATCACCGTGACCATGCGCAAGCAGCACGCGAACGGCGAGGAGACGCTGCGCGAGCTCGTGCTGGATCGCACGAACGCCGCCACGCCGGCCACGCGCCCGCGCCTCGTGTACGGCTGGAACGGCGACACCGACCGCCTGGCGTGGCTCGACTACGACTACCGCACGCGGTGGAGCTTCAAGGGCGGCGGCGTGCACGAGACGCCGTGGAAGCGCACGAACGCCCCGATGATCGACCTGTTCGCCCCGTACGAGCGCCGCAACGTGCAGCTCGCGGGCGACGCCGACGTGCTGAAGGCGCGCGGCGTGCGCGCGGTGGTGGTGGAGGTGGACTACCCGTTCTTCGGTGAACAGCGCCGGCCCCAGGTGGTGGTGCGCCCCGGCGACGCGTTCGACGACAAGCGCGTCGAGGTGACGTTGCCGCTGGGGCAGCCGGAGTACGAGGTCGTCACGACGTGGCAGATGAACGGCGGCCAACGACTGACCGCGAAGCGACGTGATTCGAGCGGACTGGTGTTCGTGGACGAACTGCCGTGAGTGCACGCCTCGAGGCTCCCCCGAAAGGCGATGTCATGAACGAGATCGAGGAGGTTTCGATGCTGCACGTATGGAGGACACTCGCGAGGCGCCACGCCCTCGCCCTGGTGCTGGCGATGGCGGCGCTCGGAAGCGCGGGCGCCGCGCACGCGGTGGTGCTCGACGACGAGAACCGGCTCACCGTGACGCTCGGCGACAACACGCCGGTGACGCTGCTCGGCGTGGCCGGCGGCACGCCGGGGGTGAAGTCGCACCAGTACTACTACCTGCCCGTGAACCTGCGGCTCGCCCGGCGCCCCGACAACGTGCCCGAGTTCCTGTTCCTCAAGTTCACGACCGAAGCGCGCGCGGACGCGGGCGGCGTGAACGGCGGCCTGATGCACTTCCTGATGGAGTGGGGGCTGACCGCCGACCAGGAGGCGGAAGTCCGCGACCGCTTGAAGAAGCTCGACCCGAACGGCGAGTTGCTGGGCGCCGTGCCGATGGAAGCCGACGGCGAGGGCGGCACGTTCCAGGTGATCTCGGGCACGCTGAACGACAGCAAGATGTCGTCCGCGCTGGTCACGTCCGGCCGCGCGCCGCTCGTGCCCGGCGGTCGCGCCGCGGCGGCCGCGCGGCTCTCGGCGGAGGGGGCGCAGCTGCTGGCCGCCACGTTCGAGAAGCAGCGCTCGATCGCCGACGTGTCGATCGGCCTCAACTTCAGCTACACCGTGCTCGCTCCCGCCGTGCGCGCCTCGATGACCGTGGACTGGTCGCGCATCGCGAAGGAAGGCACGACGCTCAACGCCGACTACACGCGCACGCGCACCGGCACGACGTGCGGGTTCTGGAGCTGCTCGGGCGTGTACGCGTACTCGTACCAGGAAGTGAAGAACCAGTTCGACTTCCTGGTGGAGAAGAAGGCGATCACGCTGCAGTTCGACGAGCTGGTGTCGGACGAGCGCGTGGCCAAGGTGCGCGAGGCGTTCCTGCAGATGTTCCTGTCGTCCGTGGCCGAGGCCTCCCCCGCGAGCGCTCCCCCGCCCGCCGCCGCGGCCGGCGAGGACAAGGGGCCCGACGTGCGCCACGGCTCGTCGTACACGTTCAAGCAGTCGGCGCTCAAGAGCTCCGAGCAGAGCGGCTCGCGCACGGTCCGCCTGAACTCGCGGATCGCGCTGAAGAGGCCCTACACGCTCGTGGGCAACCTCGGCCGCTGGTACGACGGCGTGCGCGACAACCCCAACTGCGTGGCCGCCGTCAACCTGAACGACCCGTTCTTCCAGCACCGCGACATCCACTTCATCCTCGACCTGGACGCCAAGGACCTGTTCGAGCAGCAGGCCAACTACGTCACGGTGAACGTGCGCAAGAAGCGCGCATCGGGCAACCCCTTCGAGGACCGCGTCACGATCGACGAGAAGTTCCTGAAGGAGAAGGGCATCAACGCCACGGTCACCTACGCGCGCGGCGAGGACACGAACCCCGACGCGTACGAGTACCAGGCGCAGTGGAGCTTCCGCGGCGGCCAGATCTGGCCCGCGACGCCGGCCTGGCAGAAGGGCAGCTGGGAAGGCGTCACGCTGGCGGCGCCGCTCGCGCCGCGCACGATCGAGGTGGAGGCCGACCTCGAAGCCATGAAGGCCAGCGGCGTCACGCGAATCACGGTGCAGATCCACTACCCGCGGCTGGGCACCGAAGTCGAGGAGAACATCAGCCTGTCCGTCGTCAAGGGCGAGCCGACGGCATCGCGGAAGATCTTCATGGACCGGGACGCGCGCGGCTACGCCTACCGGCTGGTCGTGGACCACAAGACCGACGGCAAGCTGGCCACGCCGTGGAGCGCCAAGGTCGGCGACGACTACGTGTTCGCCGCGATCCCCAAGGACGTATGGGAAGTACCGACGCTCCGGGCCGAGGCCGTGCAGGCCGCCCGCACGGCGGTGGCGGGTGCGAAGGAACGGGTGCTCGACCGGTTCAGCGAGCTGGTGGGGAGGGTGGCGAAATGAATGCTCGTGACACGCGATGGACGGCGGCCGCGGCCGCGCTGGTGCTGGCGCTGATCGCCGGGCCCCGGTCGGCCGCCGCGCAGCAGATCCTGCTCGACAAGTCGGTGAAGGCCGGGGAGCTGACGCTGTTCCCGGAGCTGAACAACGAGAGCGTGTTCTACTACGTGCCCGACAAGGCGCGACTGGCCACCGACGCCAACGGCACGCCGCAGTTCTCGTTCCTGCGCTACGTCGACAACGTGCGCTCGGGCGCCGACCAGCCCGAGGCCCGCGAGGGCGAGGGCGGCGGCATCGTGCACGCGCTGGTCACGCTGGGCGTGACGCCCGAGCAGCTGCGGCAGGCGCAGTCCGAGCTGCAGCGCGTGCGGCCGGGTGGCGTGATCCGCGGACCGGTGTTGTTCAAGTCGGGCCGCTTCGGGCTGGTGTCGGCGTTCAAGGACACCAAGGGCGACCTGACGAAGCAGGTGGTGGGGCTCGGCAGCGCGCCGCTGCTGGACGGCGAGAAGGCCGCCGTCTCGATCCAGCTCACGAAGCTGGGCGCGAAGATCCTGTGGGAGTCGTTCGACATGCCGGCGCCCGACATCAGCTTCCACTTCGAGATGGACATGTCGGGCTACCGCGCCCCGAAGCGCGCCACGATCGACGCCGACTGGTCGAAGATCTACAGCCATCGTGCGTTCGGCGCCGGCTTCGCGTCCACGTACCTGTCGGCCGAGCTGAACGACGTGTACGACGAGCTGCGCACGAGCGACGCGATCAAGATCACGCAGATCGGTGAAGACGACAAGATGGACGCGATCGTGCAGACCGCGTACAAGATGCTCCAGGACCGCATGTTCGAGCCCGCGCAGGGCACGGGCACGCCGACGATCGAGCAGCTCGGATCGATGGGCTCCACGCAGCCGAGCCTGCTCGACCGCGCCACGTCGCGACTGAAGGACGCGCGCGCGGAGGCGACGGCCGCGAACGCCGACATCCGCAAGCAGAACGACGAGATCCGCGCGCGCAACGAGAAGGCCGCCGGCAGCGAAGCGAGAGCGGCGGGTGCGCGCAGTCGCGCTTCGCTGGCCGACCGTTCCGCGGCGAAGGCCGAAGCCGAAGCGGAAGTGCTCGCCCGCCGCGCCCGGGCGGCCGCGCAGCGCGCCGAGCAGGCGAAGCGCGCGGCGGCGAAGCCGGCCGACGCCGACCTCGTGCTGGACAAGCCCACCGCGGAGGACGCGGCGACGATGGCGGCCGAGGCGGCCACACTGCAGAAGCAGGCCGACGCCGCGAAGGCCGAGGCGGCCCGGCTGCGGACCGCCGCCGACGGCCTGGTGGCCAGCGGCGACTCGCTCGGCGCCGTGACGCCCGCGCCGGAAGCCCTGAAGGAAGAAAAGTCGGCGCCCGCGTTCTCGATCGTGGCCACGCTCGAGATGAAGAAGACCAAGCAGACCGGCACGTTCCACTACGACCTCAACAAGTACACGCCCGAGAACCTGACGCTGTCGTTCGACGAGAACATCGGCGACCTGCGCAAGCTCAAGTCGGACCCGTCGCACTTCCGCTCGGTGAACCTCGACGACCCGCTGTTCAAGCAGCGCGAACTCGTGGCGATGGTGGACGGCGTGAACGCGCAGGACTTCGGCCAGTTCGTGAACTTCGTGAGCGTGCAGATCCGCAAGAAGCACGAGAGCGGCGAGGAAACGCAGGACGAAGTGCGCGTGGACCGGAACAACTTCAACAAGGAAGGCAACAACTTCAAGCTGATGTACGGCTGGAAGGGCGACAACGACCGCCGCAAGTGGATGGAGTACGAGGTGCAGACCACGTGGAACCTGTTCGGCGGCCGCACCATCGTGGAGCCGTGGAAGAAGGTCACCACGGGCGCGATCGGGTTGACGCCGCCCCTGCGCCGTCGGTTCGTGACGCTGGACGGCAGCGCCGAGACGCTGCAGCAGGCCGACGTCCGCGCCGTCACCGTGCAGCTCTTCTACGACGTCGCCGGCGCCGAGCAGACCAAGCAGCTCACGTTGAACGTGGCGAAGGGGCTGGTCGCGGACAAGGTCGAGATCCTCTCCGCCCCGAACGTCCCGGACTACGGCTATCAGCTCACGTGGCAACTCAAGGGCAACCGCACGCTCAGTTCGCCGCGCAGCACCACCGTCTCGGACCAGTTGTTCGTCGACGAACTACCGGCGCACTGATCGCTCCACGAACCCGAACGTGCCTGCCACCTCCTTCCACGGAGTCGCCATGCGAAACCGACCGATGCTCCTCCTGGCGCTGACCCTCGCGATGCTCGCGACGGTGTCCGTCGTGCCCGCGCAGACGCCCGATCCGCTCCAGCAGACGCTGGCTTCGTTCCAGCGCGCCCCGCACCCGATGCGGGACCCCCGGCGCGTCAAGATGTACACCACGCTGCAGGCGGCGGACGGCCAGGCCGCCGCGGGATGGGACCACGCCATCTGGCTCCGCAACATGGTCCGGGACCTGCCACAGCTCGCGCGCTGGCGCAACGCGCTCGACGAGGACCACGCGATCTTCCAGGGCCTGCTCGACGAAACGGGCAAGGAGCTCCAGGCGAAGGCCGCGGCCACGACCCAGGCGCAGCTCGACAAGTTCAACGGCCGCAGTACGGGCCGCGTGCTGCAGATGCTGAAGGCCTACCGGCTCGTGCGGAGCAAGCAGGCCGCCGCGGCGCTCGCCGAGGCCGCGGCCTATCGCGACGTGCAGTCGGCGATCGCCGCCGTCGATCGCGATGCGGCGATCGTGCAGATCAAGGCGAACGGCGAGGAGCTGATCGACCTCGACAAGCGCCAGAAGGCGATCATGGACAAGGTGAAGAAGGCGGCGTGGATCAAGGACGCCTACTCCACGGTCAAGGGGGCGATCGCCACGGTCACCGATCCGTCGGCGCTCAAGGAGTACCTGATCGACAAGACCCTCACGGCGTTCGACGAAGCGCTGATGAACAACGTGCTCATGGAGCACGCCGAGGAGCTCAAGGCGATCGAAACCCGCACGGCCGCCGTGCAGAAGGCGCTCGAAACCGCCAAGGACACCGAGGTGCGCCGGCGCCTGAACGCGTCGCAGGAAGCTCTCGCGGCGGCGCGACTGCGTCTCATCAAGGCCGGCGTCGAGCGCACGATCGCGAGCATCGAGGGATGGGACTACATCGACGAACTGGCGGCCCTGGAGCGCAGCTACAAGTGCACCGACGTGTTCACCAAGCTCCAGGACTACAACTCGCAGGTTCGCGCCATGGGTGACGCCTTCCGCGTCCACAACGCCAACATGATCGCGATCCTGGACGACGGCGCGGCCAACCAGGCCGCCTCGGTGGTCAAGTCCGTGGAGAAGGACATCGCGTTCGGAACCGAGCTCAATCGCAAGACCACGTCGTTCGCGAGCGGCATGGGCGGCGACCACAAGGAGTGGCTCGAGACGGCCGACCGGGTGCGCGTGTACGCGACGTCCCAGGCCGAGTGGTACCGGAGCGAGAAGGCCGCCTGCGAGCGTGAGATCGCCGCGGTCCTCGAGGGCAAGCACCTCGTTCTGGTCGAAGCGACCGTCTCGAGGATCAACGGCCTGCTCGGCAACACGACCGGGCTCTGATCCCGACGAGGAGATCGAGGTGACGACCCTGATGGCTTTCGCCCAGCGCTTGCGCGCCATGTTGCCGTGGATCGCCGTGTCGTGCGTGCTCGCGGGCGCGCCGTTTCGTTCGGCACGTGCCGACGACGCCCCCGTCACGCCCACCACGGCGGCGCCCGCGGCAACGGCCGCCACGGTCGGACTGCTGCCGATCCACGGGGTCGCGGTGGATCTCGACGCGTTGCCCGGTGACGGCCGCGGCTCGGATCGCACCGCCGCCCAGGCGACCGTCGCGTTGCAGTCGCTGTGGGACTCCTACCTGAAGGGCGCCGGGTTCAACGTGATCGGCTTCCCCGTCGACGTGCACGACCTGGGCGAACGCGGCGCCATCCGCGTGGCGCGGCTGTGCACGTGGGCGAAGCAGAACAACGTGCGACTGGCGCCCAACCTGGTCGGCGCGCCCGAGGGCAAGCCGCTGCCCGCGGACTACCCGCAGCTCGCGGCCGCGTTCGTGGGCAAGGTGATCGCCGAACTGGGCGCCGCCGGTGCGCCCGCCTACGCGCAGATCATGCTCTACCAGCTCGGCCGGCCGCTGAATCACCCGGCGAGTCACGGTCCGATGGAAGCGGCCGCCGCGAGCGCCGTGCTCAAGGCCGCGGCCGAGTCGGTGCGCGCCACCGAGCAGGCCGCGCTCGCCGCGAGCGGGCTGCAGGCGAGCCCGCTGCTCGTGAGCGTGTCGATGGACTACGAGCTGATCCGCCGCGGCGCCATCGCGCACACGCCGCTGACCGACGAGAGCTACCAGGGCGCCGCGGAAGCGGCGAGCGACTGGCTCGCGACGGTGCTCGGCGCGGCGCCGGTCGAGGCCGTGGCGGTGGAGTGGTTCCCGGGCAGCCTGTCGTCCGAGGGCGTGGAGCGCATGCCCGACCTGATGACGCGGCTGCAGGCCGACCTGCCCGGCAAGCTGCTGCTGATGGACACGGGTTTCTCGAGCGCCGCGGGTTCGGACACGGCGCAGGCGCGCTTCTACGCGCTCGCACTGAACAACCTCTGCGACTTGCGCGCGCGCCAGGGCGTCGACTCTCCGTTCGCCGGCATCCTGTGGCGCAACGCCGTGGACGGCGGCGGCGCGAAGCCGCTGACCGCCGAGCAGATCGCGAAGCAGGACTGGGGCGCACGTGCGAAGGATCTCGATCGCATGTGGACCGATCCGAAGGCCGACTCCAAGGAAGCGCGTTCGTGGCTCGCCGGCATCCAGTCGAACTTCGGCCTGATCTCGCGCGCGAGCTCGTCGGGCTCCGGCCTGGCGCCGAAGACGGCGTTCGTCGTGATCTCGCACCTGGAAACGGCGCTCGCGAAGTCGCCGCAGGCTTCCGACGCGCTCGCCGCCGTGCACGAGCTCGTGGCCTCCGACGGCAACGGCGGCGTCGGCACCAAGATCAAGTCGCGCCTCCAGTCGGCGATGTTCGGCCTGCTCGACGCGTTCCTCAGCAAGACGGCGGAGAACCTGTTCGCGGACGAACCCCCGCCCGCCCCCGTGGCGCCCGGCGCCGCGGCGGCGCTGCCCGACGTGCAGATCGTGGACGTGGGCATGCTGCCCGCGAGCGGCACCGTGAACACGCCGATCTCGATCCCCGTGACACTGTTCAACGCGGGCGCCGCGCCGGCCACCGACGCCGCCGTGTACCTGCGCGACCCGTCGTCCGACCTCGCGCACTCGAACCCCACCGTGATTTCGCCCGGCGCCACCACCACCGTGCAGCTGACGTGGACGCCGACGCGTTCGGGCCGCGTGACGGGCATCGCGCTCGAGGCGTACTGCAACAACGACGCCGACCCGCAGACGAACCGCGCCGACCTCGGCGAGCTGCAGGTGAACGCCGGCACGACGCCGCCCAAGCCGCCGAAGCACCTCGGCGACTTCCGCGGGCAGATCGGCGGCGTGCTCGCCACCTCCAACGTGACCACGCAGACCGCGCCGGGCTTCGTGCACATCACCGACCTCAGCACGAGCATGGTGTTCGCGACGCCCGCACCCGGCGGCGGCACCGGCTCCGGAGGTGGCGGCACGGGCTCGGCCGGATCCGCCGCGGTGCGCATGGCGCCCGCTCCCGGCACGGGCGACGGCGCGGCCAGCTCGACGGCTTCGCGCCCGATCACGCCGGCCACGTCCGCGCCGGCGCCCTCGGGCGGCTCGCCCGTCACGATGACGCTCGTCAATCCGTTCGCCACCGCGTTCCACTCCACGGTCGCCACGCTGCGCGTGGACGGCCAGTCGATCGCCGAACGCACGCTCGGCACGATGCTGCCCGGGCAGAGCCGTTCGGTGAGCTTCACGGAATGGAACCCGCCGCATCCCGGCGCCTACCGCGTGCAGGTGGATCTGCGCGGCGTGGGGCCGCAGGGCAAGCCGCTGACGTCGTCGGCCACGAGCCAGGTCGTGATCGTGGGCGAAGGTCGTTCCGTGCGATCGATGCCCGCGCCCGGCGCGCCCGGCGCGCCGGTGCGCAACCCGCTCGCCACCCGCACGCTGATGCCGCTCGTGCGGCCCGCCTCGTCGCAGCCGCTGCCCGCGTTCGGCGCGCGGCCGTTCGTGCGCCCCGGCGCCGCCGGTGTGCGCGGGCTGATCGGCGGGGCCGTGCTCGGGTTGAGCGCGAACAGCATCCTGCTGCGTCCGTTCCCTCCCGTGGCCGACGCGCCGCTCGACGTGACGGTGCAGCTGAACAACGCCGCCGGCTCGGCGGCAGGCACCGCGCAGGTGCGGCTCAGCGTGGACGGCGAGGATCTCGGCGTCGTGTCGGTGAACGTGCCGGCCGCGGGGCTCGCGATGGTGAACGGCTTCCGCACGTGGACCGCGAAGGCCGGACGCCACGACTTCCACGCCGTCGTCACGATGGGCACCGGGCGCGCCGAGGCGAGCAAGGCCGTGTTCGTTTCGCCCGCGGGCGCGCGTGGATTCGGACGCCCCGCGTTCGGTGGCGCGGTCGCGGGCGGCGTGGCCGGCACGACCATGGGCACGGCGCCCGGCACGCGCGGCTTCCAGACGGGACCGCGCCCCGTGACGCCGCTCGGCGGTGGCGCCAAGCCGGGCACCGCGGGCGCGACCGGCGGGACGGGCCCGACCGGCGCTCCGGGGCTCAAGCCGTTCGCGAGGCCCGGCGGTGCGGCCGGCGCTCCCGACCTGCAACTGACGACCGCCGAGCTTCGCCTCCTGCCGCCGGCGGCCACCGCGGGCAGCTCCGCCGTGGTGAACGTGACCGTGCGCAACCTCGGTTCCGCGCCCGCGATGGGCGGCACGGTGCTGCTGGTGCTCGCGGCCGACGGCAAGGACGTGGCCCGCACGCAGCTCGGCGCGCCCGTGCCGGCGAACGGCATGCTCGCGCTGCAGTGGCCGATCACCGTTCCCGCCGGCGCGTGGTCGGTGACCGCCACGGCCACCGTGCCCGGCGACACCAATCCCAACAACAACGTCGCCCGTGCGGCCGCGGCCACGCGCGTCATGCCCGCGCGCTCGGCGCTGACGTCGCCCGCGGTGCTGACGCCCACGGGGAAGTGAGGCGCCCATGACGACCCGGCCGCTCGCTCCGCTCGCCGCGCACCGTCGCGACCGCGTGCTCCGCACGATCGCCGCCGTCGCGTGGGCGTTTCTGCTGCTGTCCGCCTTCCGCGCAACCCCGGCGCTGGCGCAGGTGCAGATGAACTGCATCCCGGTGCCCGTGCCGTCGGCGTATCCCGCCGATTGGCGGTCCAGCCACAGCCTCTGCCAGCTGCAGTTGACGAACAACCTGCGCGAACCCGTGCGCTGCGACCTGCGCGCGCGACTCGATCAGCCGGGCGGCACCGCCGGCACCAGCGAGCCGCGCGTGTTCGCGCCCGGGCAGACCGTGCTGCTGACGCAGAACATCCTCGACTGGGGGCGGCTCGCGTTCCAGGGTTCGATCCGCGAGGCGATGGACCGCACCGGCCACCTGCCCGCGCGGCCCGTGCGCATCACGCTGTTCTGCGAAAACATGGTGGGCGCCAACTCCGGCGCCGCGATCCCCGACGTGCAGATCGAGATCACGATCGTGCCGTCGATCCCTCCCGCGCCCACGCTGCTCACGCCGCCCGAAGGCGGCGCCGTGCGCTCGCCCGCGCCGGTGTTCACCTGGACGCCCACGCGACTCACGACCGGGCAGGAGGTCTGGTACCAGTTCCGCATGGTGCGCGTGCTGCCCGGGCAGTCCGCGGCCAGTGCGCTCGATGCCAACGTGCCGCTGCTCGAGAAGTTCGTGGCGCGCGCGAACCTGCCGTACCCCTCGGCCGCGCCGCGCTTCGAGGACGGCGCGACGTACGCGTGGCGCGTGCAAGCGCTGCTCGACGCCTCCACCGGCGTGGGCAAGCGCCCCGTGGCGGGCCGCTTCGTGGGCGTGGGACTCAACGAAGGCCGCAGCCCCGTGCGCACGTTCGTGTGGCAGAGCCCCGACGCCGGCGCGATCGCGCGCATGCGCCCGGCGTCCGGCCCCGGCGACATCGGCTCCGCGAGCGGCGCACTGCCGGGCGTCGCGCCCGGCGGGGAGTCGACGCCCGACGCGGCGCGCACGCGCCCCGCGGGCTCGTCGACGC
>JBGAOB010000097.1:0-14898 GCA_044222045.1 Candidatus Eiseniibacteriota bacterium | reverse complement strand
GTCAGTACGAGAAGTGGAACTGCAGGTACGCCTGCTTCTCGCTCTTCAGCTCGACGTCGGACAGGTCCTTCTCGGCCACCGGGTCGATCACGCGGTACGTGGCCCGGATCTCGGCGAACGGCACCGGCACCCAGTCGCACTCCAGCGCCCAGCGGTTCCAGCTCGCCAGGTCGCGCAGGCGCTCGTCGGACGAACGGTCGAGCTCGAGCCGGTCCATGCGCGCGCGGAAGTTCCACGGCCGCGCCGGCGTGTAGTCCACCTGCGCGTACCACGCCATCCGGTTCGTCTTCGCGAGCGGCGACAGGGGGTCGCCCGACAGCTGCTCGTCGGTGCCCGCCGCGACCTCGCCGAGCGCCGACACGGGGCCCAGGTGCGTCATCGCGTACCCGCTCCAGCGCGTGAAACGCACGCCGCGATCCACCGGCGTGACGTCGCTGTAGTCGGTCTCCTGGTGGAAGTCGTCGTACAGCGACACGGCCACCTGGTGGCGGGCGTTGTTGTAGCCGAGCTTGCCCGTGAACGCCTGGGCGTGGTTGTTCGGCGACGACAGCGGGTTCGTCGCGCCGTTCGTGAGCGCGAGTCGGCCGAACGCGCCGTGCGACTCGGCGCCCACCTCGAGGCCCTGGTCCACGCCGCGCGGGTCGTACGGCAGGAAGCGGCCCACGGTGGGCCAGAAGTCGAGGAACGAGTTGCGCGTGGCCACCGTGTGGTCGTCGGTGCGCAGCCCGAACGGCACGCGGAACTGGCCGGCGCGGATGTACGAACTGGCCGGGCCGCCGGAAATCATGCCCCACGCGTCCTTGCTCGAGGAGCCGGTGTTGAAGCCGTCGCGCGAGTAGACGAGCGTGAGCCTGGGGTGCGGCTGGAACGCCATGTGGACCGAGTTCTCCATGTTGTAGAACCCGGCGCGGTCGGTGCCCTTGTCCTTCTGAAACTGGTTCGTGAACGCCATGAAGCGCTGGTTCACGCCGAAGTAGAGCGGGAAGTTGTCCCCCACGCGGTTCGTCAGCGTGAGGTCCACCCACGGACTCGTGCTGTCGGACTCGGCCTCGATGCGGTGGCGGTTCTTGGCGAACGCGAAGCCGAAGTCGTTCCGCGGCCCGCCGCCGTTGGGATCGAAGTGGCAGGTCGAGCACATCAGGCCCGTGCGAGCCGCGTACAACGGCACCGTGTTGCCGCCTCGCGGCATGAGGGCGATGGACAACAGCGACAGCACGAGGAGCGCGACGGGGACCGCACGGAGCGCTCGGCGCATGGACACCTCCCGGATCGGATCGGCGCAGGCCCGACGTACGTGCGGCCCGCGAGCGGCGCACGGTGCGCCGCGGCGAAGGAACGCGTGGACCGTTAGCACTGCGTTGCGCGAACGGTCAACGGGGAACGCCGGCGCCCGCGATCGGCCGCACGCCGCGTGTGATGCGCGCGAACTCCGTCCGGGGAATCGGGCGCCGCGCGTGCCTCGCGGAGCCTTCACGGCACGGGATCGCGTCGCGTTGCTCAGCGATCGCGCTCGCGTTCGCGGTGCGCCCGGCCCCAGCCACCGCCGCCCGGGCTGCGCAGCACGAGCCGCGTGCCCGCTTCCAAGTCGCGCGTGAACTTGCCCGGCAGGCGTGTGCGTCGGCCGTCGGGTGCGATCGCGAGCGTCTCGCCCGGCGCACCCGGCTCGCCCCCCGCGAGGCCCCACGGCCCGCGCGTCCGCCGGTCGGCGATCACGCTCACGCGCGCCGGCGCGAGCAGCGTCAGCTCGCGCTCCGTGCCGTCGCCGCCGCGGCGCCGCCCGCGCCCGCCGCTGCCGCGCCGCACGCGCAGCGCGTCCACGCGCAGCGGCACCGCGTGCTCGAGGCTCTCCGCCGGCGTGTTGCGCGTGTTCGTCATGTGCGCCTGCATCGCGCGCGCGCCGTCACGCTCGCGCGACGCGCCGTGCCCGCCGCCCAGCGTCTCGTAATAGGCGAACGCCTCGCCGCTGCGCGGGTCGATGCCGCCCACAGCCAGGTTGTTCATGGTGCCGCAACTCGCCGCCGGCACGAGACCGCGCAGCGCACGCGCGAACGCGCCCATCGCCGCGTCGACCAGCCGCTGCGAGGTCTCCACGTTGCCCGCGCCCACCGCCGCGGGGGGCCGCGGGTTCACCACGCTGCCTTCGGGCGCCACGATGTCGAGCACGCGCAGCAGGCCGTCGTTCACCGGCACGTCGTCGCCCAGCACCAGGCGCAGGACGTACGCGCACGCCGCCGTCACCACCGCGGGCGGCGCGTTGACCGGACCGCGCGCCTGCGGCGAGCTGCCGGTCCAGTCGAAGCGCGCGCGCCGCCCGTCGAGCGTCACCGTGCACGCGAGCGCCACGGGACCGGAGCCCAGGCCGTCGTCGTCGAGCGCGTCGGCGAACCGCCAGCGCCCGCGCGGCAGTCGCGCGAGCCCCGCGCGCACGCGGCGCTCGGCGGCGTCCTGCAGCGCACGCGCCGCCGCCGCGAGCGGGGCCGCACCGGCACGTCGTGCCAGCTCGGCGAGCCGCGCGGCGCCGGTGCGCTGCGCGCCCACCTGCGCGGCGAGGTCGGCGCGGCGCTCGTCGGGCGTGCGCACGTTCGCGAGCAGAAGCGCGAGCACGTCGCGCTGAGCACGCCCGGCGCGCTCCAGGAACACCGGCGGAATGCGCAGGCCCTCCTCGTACACCTCGCGCGCCAGCGGCAGCGAGCCCGGCGCCGAGCCGCCCACGTCGGCGTGGTGCGCGCGGCTGGCCACGAAGAACGCCGGCCCGCGCACGCCGCGCAGGAACACCGGCGAGACCAGCGTCAGGTCGGGCAGGTGTGTGCCGCCCGCGAACGGATCGTTCAGCAGCACCACGTCGCCGGGCGCGAACGGCGCGAGCGTGCGCGCCGCCTCCACCGCGCGCGGCAGGCTGCCCAGGTGCACCGGGATGTGCGCCGCCTGCGCCACCAGCTTCGCGTCGGCGTCGAAGATCGCGCACGAGTGGTCGAGCCGCTCGGTGATGTTCGGCGAGTGCGCGGCGCGCATGAGCACGGCGCCCATCTCCTCGGCCGCCGCGCGGAACAGGCCTTCGAACAGGCCCAGCTCCACGCCGTCGAAGCGGCGAGCCCGGTGGGCCTTCACCGCACGCCTCCGCGACGCGCACCGCGCCGTCGCGGCGACCGCCCAGTAGCAGTTTCAGCCCGGCGCCACCCACAGCGTGGCGCCGTCGTCGGCGATCACGGCGGGCCCGCGACCGACCGGCAACGCCCGCAGCTGGTCGCGGTGCCACACGGGCACGCGGCGGCGCGCGCCGTCGATCCACGCCGGGCACGCCCGGGCGCGGCCGCGGCGCGCGCCCGCGGCACACGGTCTCGGCGCGGCCGCCCGCATCGTCGGCGAGCGCGGCGCGCACTTCGATGGTCACCACGCGCACCGTGGCCGCCGGGTCGGCGAAGCCGTAGCGCCGCTCGTGCTGGCGGTGGAACCGCGCCGCCATCGCGCGCACGTCGGCCGGCACCGGCACCGACAGTTCGTGCGCCTGCCCGTCGGCGCGCACCTCGGCCCAGCGCGAAACGTCCACGCGCCCCGTTCGCGCGCGGGGAACTCGCGCAGGACCTCGCGCTCCAGCGCCGCGAACGCGCGGCGGATCGCGGCGTGGTCGCGCGCGTCCAGCAGCACGGACCGGCTGCGCTCGCGGCGCGTGCCGCCCGTGAGCGCACCGTGCGCGCACAGCACGCCCGCGTGGCGCGGCCACACCACCGCGCACACGCCGAGCGCGTCGGCCAGCTCGCACGCGTGCAGCCCGCCCGCGCCGCCGTAGGCCACCAGCACGGCGCGCCGCGGATCCTCGCCGCGCTCCACGGACACGCGGCGCAGCGCGGCTTCCATGGCGGCATTCGCCACGCGCAGCACGCCCTCGGCCGCGGCCGCCGGCGTGCGCAACCGCAACGCGCGGGCGAGTGCGGCCATCGCGCGTTCCGACGCTGCGGAGTCGAGCGCCAGCGCGCCGCCGGCCAGCGACGGCGCGGCGATGCGGCCGAGCACGATCAGCGCGTCGGTCACCGTGGCCGGGCCGCCGCGGCCGTAGGCCGCCGGGCCCGGATCGGCGCCGGCGCTCTGCGGCCCCACGCGCAGCACGCCGCCCGCATCCACGCGCGCGATCGAGCCGCCGCCGGCGCCCACCGTCTGCACGTCGAGCGCCGGCAGCAGCACCGGCACGCCCGCCACCTCGCGCGCGCGCTCGCGCGGCAGCCCGTCCGTGCCGGCGTCGGCCGCGCCGAGCAGCGCCACGTCGGTGGACGTGCCGCCCACGTCCAGCGTGAGCGCGGTGGGAAAGCCGTTCGCGCGCGCCGTGGCGAGGGCCGCGCGCAGCCCGGCCGCGGGCCCCGACAGCAGCTGGCGCACCGGCTCTCGCGCGGCGCGTTCGAGCGGCGCGGTGCCGCCGTGCGACAGCACGATCTCCCAGCGGTCGCCACCGTCGCGTGCGAGCGCGTGCAGGTAGCGCGTCACGCGCGGCAGCAGGAACGCGTTCGCCACGGTCGTGGCGAAGCGCTCGTACTCGCGGATTTCGGGCGCGAGGTCGGATGCGCACGTGACGGGCACGCCGAGCGATGCGAGCGAGCGCGCCAGCAGCCGCTCGTGCGCGGGGTTCGCCCACGCGTGCAGGAGCCCGATCGCGATCGCCTCGGGCCGCAGCGCGCGCACGCGCGCCGTCACGCGGCGCACTTCGGCGGCCGTGAGCGGCGTCCACACCACGCCGCCGGGGCCGAGCCGCTCGCGCACTCCGACACGTCGCTCGCCCGGCACGAGCGGCTCCGCGCGCCGCGGCACGAGCGCGTACAGGTCGGGGCGCTCCTGGCGACCGATCTCGAGCGCGTCCTCGAAGCCCGCCGTGGTCACGAACACCACGCGCGCGCCCTTGCGCTCGAGCAGCGCGTTCGTGGCCACCGTGGAGCCGTGCCGCACGAGGCGGCCCGCGCCGCCGGCGGAGGCGAGCCCGGCGCGCACCGCGCGCTCGGGCGCCTCGGGCGTGGACGGCACCTTGTACGCGCGCAGGGCGCCGTCCGCACCGCGCGCGACCACGTCGGTGAACGTGCCGCCCGTGTCGATGCCCACCGCGGTGGCCCCTCGCGCGCGGCGGCCGTCAGCGTTCGCGGCCACGCGACCTCCAGCGGTCCACCGCGAACCCGGCGAGGATCACGCCGAACGCCGCGAGCACCAGCCACAGCGGGATCTCGAAGCGGTGCCCGATCAGGGCGAGCACGTAGTAGTAGGGAAGCGAGCCCAGCAGGATCGCGAGCAGGTAGCGCGGGATCGGGTAGCGCACGGCCGCGGCCACCAGCTTGAGCGGCGCATCCGGCAGCGGCGTGGCGCGCGCCAGCGTGAGCGCGAGGAACGAGGCGGACGGGTAGCGGCGGAGCGTCTCCTGCAGCTTTTCGCGCGAGGGCAGGAAGCGGCGCATCCACGGCCGGTCGGATTCGAGCATCCACCGGAACACCCACAGCTGCACCGCGCTGCCCGCGGCGCTCGCGGCGCCGCCGGCCGTGGCGAGCTGCCACGGCTCGTGGTGTCGCGCGCTCGCCAGCAGCAGCGGCGTCGTGAACAGCGCCAGCGTGGCGCCGTCCAGGAAGAGCAGCAGGCAGAGAACCAGCAGGGACGTGGCGGGCAAGGACCCTCTCCGGTGCGTGGACCGGCCGGCACGGTGCCCGATCGACGCGGGGGCCGCAAACGCGAACCGCCCGGACGGTGGTCCGGGCGGTTCGAGTCGGTCGCGCGTCAGCTGCCGGGCGTGGGCGGTGGCGCTTCGGGCGCGGTCCCACCCGCGGGCGAAGGCGGCGTCGGCGGTGTGCTCGCGCTGAGCGTCTCGGCGGCAGGCGCTGCCGGAGCGGGCGGCGGCGGAGGAGGTGCATCGGGCTGGCCGCGGCGCGTCCAGTCCTCGACCACGCGGCCCACCGGCGTGGGACGTGCGCGATGCCACCAGTCCTGCACCGTGCGCCGCACGTACTCCTGGCGGATCAGCGCACCGGCGCCGAACACGCACAGCACGGCGCCGAGCACGATCGCGATCACGTTGACCAGGCCGCCGATGAAGCCGAACAGCGGCATGCCGTGGAAGAGTTGCGAGGCCACGCGCAGGCCCTGCACGACGCCCACGCCCCAGAGCGCGTCGGCCATCAGCGACGGCGCGCCCGGGCGCAGCCGCTCGCGGATGCGCGAGCCGAAGAGCGTCGCACCCACGATCCAGCCCCACACGAAAAGCACCACCAGCAGGCCCGCGTACGCCACGGCGACCGCGGCCGCGAGCGGGATGCCGATGATCGTGATGCACAGCAGCGCGATCACGAGCGCGAGCACGAACACCGACGGGATCAGCAGCGCGAGCACGGCCAGTCCGAGCAGGAACGCGGTGCCCGGCTCCTGGCGGATCGTCTCGACACTCCGCTGCGTGCGTCCGGAGGCGAGCTTCACCACGAGCCACGTCAGGCCGAGCAGGACCAGCAGCTTCATGAGGCTGAGGGCCACCTGCACGCCGGTGCCCACCACGGCGAGCGCCGGCAGCAGCAGCTTGCCGCCCGGCGCGCCCGGCGTGGTCACGCGCTCGCCACCGACCGACGAACCGGGCTCCTCGCGCAGCTCGCCGCCGAACGTGGCGATGCGTCCGTCGACGCGCGAGCCGGAGCGCAGCGTGACGTCGCCGCCCATCGAGGTGACGTTGCCCTTCACGTGCCCTTCCACTTCCACGTCGCCGCCCATGCTGACGACGTCGCCCTCCACCACCTGGCCGGCAGGCACGTGGATGTCGCTGCCGAAGCGCAGAATCTCGCCCGTGGACGTGATCGTGGGCGGCACGGGAACGGCGGGCGTCACCGGGACGGGCGGCGCGGGCGTGGCGTCGTCGGCCGCCGTCGCCGGGGCCGCGGGCTCCTCCGACGTGCCCAGGCTGTCGAGCGACTGGCGCGTGGTCTCGCGTGCGTCGCGGGCCGCGTCGCGGGCGCGCTCGCGCGCCTCGCGCATGTACTGGTCGACGCTCTCGGGAGGAACGGGCCGGAAATCCATCGAGGGCTGCGCCATCAGCCACCGGGGTCCGGCGAGCAACGCGAGGCCCAGCGCGAGCGCGTGCAGCAGCGGGTGAACTCGGCGCATGATCACTTCCCTCCGCCCGTCAGGGTGATGTCTCCGTTCGTCGTCTCGACGCGCACCGGCGCTCCACCTCGTCCGACACGCCCGGAGAGCGTGCCGCGTCCCGAGTGTTCGCCCGCGAGTTTCAGGTGATTGGCGATCTCCCCGCCCGAGCTGCTCGCCTCGAGCGTGGCGTCCATGCCGGGCGCGAGCTCCAGTTGGATGTCACCGGAGGCCGCCGCGAGATCGGCCGACCTCAAGGGCCCGCGCAGGCGCAGCTGCAGGCTGCCGCTGGCGGCGGTCACCTTCACGCCGCCCGTGGCGGACCGCACGCCGATCTCGCCGCTGGAGGTTTCCAGCACGAGCGCGCGCGGCGAGTCGTCGATGCTCACGTCGCCGCTCGACGTCCGGATCACGAGGCTGTCGCGCGCACCGTTCACGGTGATGTCGCCGCTCGATGAGCGGGCGCGGACGGGGCCGGACGTGCCGTTGAAGAACAGGTCCCCGCTCGCGGTGGACACCGTGATGCCGCCCACGTCCGAGGCTTCGACGTCGCCGCTCGAGGTGCTCACGTCCACGGCGCCCCGGGCGCGGCGGACGCTCACGTCACCGCTGGCCGTGCGCAGCACCTGCGCGCCGGCGAGCGCCTCGGAGTCGAGGTCGCCGCTCGCGGTGGTCACGCGCACGGGAAGCCCGGTCGGCACGTCCACCACCAGCCGCACTTCGCTGCGGGGCAGGAAGCCGCCGTTCTCCCAGTTGGACTCCTTGAACAGGTCCCAGAAGCTGATCCGCACGTCGACCTTGCGCGGGTAGGTCACGCGCACGGCATACAGGTCTCCTTCGCGGCCGGCGTGCACGCTGGTCTCGGTGGCGAACCGGCGGGCGCGCGCCTGGGACTCGGCCCGGCACACCTTGATGGCCGCCACGCGAAGTTGACCGTCCGGGCTCGGCCGCAGGTGCACCCAGCCCCGGGGGTTCTCGATCACCAGCGAGCGCAGGCCCTGCGGGGCCTCCACGCGCTCGCTCCGCTCCTGCAGGGCCACGGACCTGCTGGCGTGCGCGGCCGGCGCGCACAGCCCGAAGGCGAGGATGGTGCAGAGGGCGAACGAAGTCGGTTTCATGGTCGAGCCTCCTCGGGATGGGCCATTTACGGCGGCCCCGGCGAGGGGGTTGCGGGCACGGCGCGAATCGTGCGCCTCCCCGGCGGCGGCGCCCCCGGGCCTGGACCCGGGCGGGCGGGGAAAAGCAATGGGGGCCGGGCGAACCCGGCCCCCATCACCAACTGCTGCCGGCGTGGCTCAGTGAGCCGCCGCCGTATCGGCCGCCATCGTATCGGCCGGCGCCATCGTGGTGTCGGTCATCGTCTCGGTCGGGGTCGTCGTCTGCTCGGTGGCCGCAGGGGCCTCCTCAGCCTTCTTACCGCAACCCACCGCGGCGATCGCGAAGGTCAGCGCCAGGAGGGCAACCATCATCAGAGCGAAAAGCTTACGCATCTTGTGCATTTCACCTCCTCTCCTGCTCGCCGTTGCCGGGGATTGCCGGCGACGGCCCGTATTATTCTTTCTTTTTCTGGAAAGCCAGGCCCAAAGAAAAACACCACTCGGACAAGCGGTGTCGGGCGGGCGGCGTCCATGCGCGAGTCTCGGTTGTCTCGAGCCCTCACGCGTGCCCGGACCTGGCCGTGGGCACATCAGGCTCAAAGCGCCCGCAGGCTAGGGGGCTCGCCCTGCCTTGTCAAATGGATTCTCCCCCATCGTTTTCGCTCGGGAGAGCGGCCAACCATCTGCCCTCAAAGGCCTTGGAGCGCCTGCTCGAGGTCCGCGCGAAGGTCGGCCACGTCCTCGATACCGACCGAGAGCCGCAGCAGACCGTCCGCGAAACCCATCGCGAGCCGCATGTCCCGGGGCACCGAGGCGTGCGTCATCGAGGCCGGGTGACACACGAGGCTCTCCACTCCCCCGAGGCTCTCGGCTCGCGTGAACAGGTGGAAGCGGTCGAAAACCCGGCGCCCGGCCTCCAGCGAACCGTCGCCGGGGACGAACGACACCATTCCGCCGAATCCGGAGGCCTGCCGCTTCGCCAGCTCGTGCTGGGGATGGCTCGGCAGCCCGGGATAGAACACGTGCGCCACCTTCGGATGCGCGGCCAGCACTTCCGCGAGCACGCGCGCGTTCGCATCGTGCTGCCGCATGCGCACCGCCAGCGTCTTCGTGCCGCGCAGGCACAGGAAGCAGTCCATGGGGCCCGGCACGCCGCCCACCGCGTTCTGCAGGAAGCGCAGCTGCTCGGCCACCGCGGCGTTCGACGTGACGAGCACGCCGCCCACCATGTCGGAGTGACCGTTCAGGTACTTGGTCACCGAGTGCATGACGACGTCCGCCCCCAGTTCGAGCGGCCGCTGGAAGTACGGCGTCATGAACGTGTTGTCGACCACCGTCAGCGCGCCGTGACGGCGCGCGACGGCGCTGACCGCGGCCACGTCGGTGAGCTGCATCATCGGATTGGTCGGCGTTTCCACGAACACCATCTTCGTGTTCGGCCGCATCGCCGCCTCGAGCGCCGCCGTGTCGCTGGAGCGCACGAACGAGAACTCGAGCCCGAACCGCTCGTAGACCTTCGTGAACAGGCGATACGTGCCGCCGTACAGGTTGTCGCCGGCGATCACGTGGTCGCCCTTCGACAGCGTCTGGAGCAACGTGCTGGTGGCCACGAGCCCGGAGCCGAAGCAGAAGCCGTGGTCGCCGCCTTCGAGCGCGGCGAGGTTGCGCTCGAGCGCGAAGCGCGTGGCGTTGTGCGTGCGCGCGTACTCGAAGCCCTTGTGCTTGCCGAGCGCTTCCTGTGCGTACGTGCTCGTCTGGTAGATGGGCACCATCACGGCGCCGGTGACGGGATCGGGCTCCTGCCCGGCGTGCACGGCGCGCGTGGAAAAGCCCGAATCGGGCCGCAGCGAAGAGTGGCCCATCACTCGCCTCCCGCGATGAACTGCAGCATGTCGACGCGCGTCAGGATGCCGCTGATGGCGCCGCTCGAGCGCACGAGCACGGCCGCGTGCCGCGTCGCGAGCAGCTTCGCGACCTGGTCGGCAGGCTCGCTCGCGTCCACCACGGGCAGCGGGTCGTCCATGAAGGTCTCGATCGGCTTGTCGAGCGTGGTCGGGTCCGCGAGCGCGGTCTTGAGCGCCTCGCCCTCGTCGAGCGTGCCCACCACGTCGGCCCCACGGAACACGGGCAGGCGCGACACGTCGTGCTGCTCGATCAGCGCGATCGCGCGCCGCAGCGGTTCGCCCGCCTGCACCGAGAACAGCCCGCGCACGGCCGCCGCCTTGCCCGACACCACGTGCGCCACGCGCGTGGCCGCCGGGTCGAGCAGGTGGTTGTCGCGCATCCACTCGTCGTTGTGCACCTTCGTCAGGTAGCGCTCGCCGGTGTCGGGCAGCAGCACCACCACGAGGTCGTCCGGCTTCGCGGTCTTCGCCACCTCGAGCGCCACCCACGTGGCCATGCCCGACGAGCCGCCCACGAAGATCGCGTCCTCGCGCGCGAGGCGCCGCGCCATGTTCAGACCGTCGCGGTCGCTGCACGAGATCACGCGGTCCACGAGCGACATGTCGAGCGCCGTGGGGATGAAGTCCTCGCCCACGCCCTCGATCTTGTACGAGTGCGCCTCGCCGATCTTCCCCGTCTCCTTGTAGTACTTGAGGATCGAACCGATCGGGTCGGCGCCCACGATCTGCACCGAGGGCTTCTGTTCCTTCAAGTAGCGCGCGATGCCCGTGATCGTGCCGCCCGTGCCCATGCCGGCCACGAAGTGCGTGATGCGGCCACCGGTCTGCTCCCACAGTTCGGGCCCCGTCGTCGCGTAGTGCGCGGCCGGGTTCGCGGGGTTGTGGTACTGGTTCATGAGCACCGCGCCCGGGCGCTCGCCCGCGATGCGCTTGGCCACCGAATAGTACGAGTCGGGATGATCGGGCTCGACGGCGGTGGGGCTCAGGAACACCTCGGCGCCGAACGCCTTGAGCAGGTAGACCTTCTCGCTCGACACCTTGTCGGGCATGCAGAACGCGGCGCGGTAGCCGCGCACCGCGGCCACCATGGCCAGCCCGAGCCCGGTGTTGCCCGACGTGCACTCCACGATGGTGCCGCCCGGCTTGAGCAGGCCGCGCTTCTCCATGTCCTCGACCATCGCCATGCCGATGCGGTCCTTGACGCTGCCGCCCGGGTTGAAGAACTCCACCTTGGCGAGCACGGGGCACGGCAGCCCCTTCGCGAGCTCGCGCACGCGCACGAGCGGCGTGCCGCCCACGGTGTCGAGGATGGACTCGAAGTACTGGATGCCGTCGAGGACGTGGCTCACGGGCGCGTCGCTCCTTAGCGGATGGAATGTGGGGGCGATCGGGGACGGCCGGCGCACCCCGCGAGGAAGGAGGCGGGGCCGCGTGCTCTGGGCCGGCGCGCAGGTTAGGTGGGGCCCGAAGCGAGCGTCAAGGATCTTGCCGCGCTCCGTCCCCTCGCGCCGCACGGCACGGCTCGCGCCCCGGCGCGCGGCCCGACACGGCGCGCGAACCAACGTGCCGCCGCCCGCGGTGACCGAACGAGGAAGGCCCGCGATCGGATCGGATCGCGGGCCCTCTCGAAACGCCTTGGCGGGAGCGACTAGTGCCCGGTGCCGAGCATGCGCTCGCGCGCCTGGCTCTTCGGCTGAGCCGCGCGCTCCTTCTCCTTCTTGCGCAGCTTGTCGTTGAAGTTGTCCTCGAAGGTCTTGACCAGGGTGAGGATGTCCGGCCGCTCGCCGACCTCGGGGCTGAGGATCGCCGTCTCGTTGTCGCCCGCCGACATGTGCCGCGTCGCGTCCAGCGTCAGGATCGTGCGCCCGACGTACTGGCCCTGCTCGCCGCCGTAGCACGCGACGGTGTTCTTGATCAGGCGGCCCTTCTGGAGCACGGGCACGTTGCGGCCGACGATCAGCACGTCGACGCCGTCCACGGCCGTGACGAGGTCCTCGCTCTCGACCTTGCCGAGCTGCGACAGCAGCACGATCACGGTCGCGCCCTTGCGGCGCATCTCGGGAATCACCCGCTTGGCCGCCGCGGCCGGGTCCTCGACCGTCAGCGAGTCACGCGAGACGCCCAGGTCGACCTTCTCGCTGGTCAGGCCGAACACGCCGACCGTGACGGTGCCCTTCTTCACGAGCACGTACGGGTCGACGAGGTTCTTCTTCGTGCCCTTGTCCCACAGGTTCGCGGACACCAGCGGCAGCTTGCTGCGCTTCCAGTTGGCCAGCAGGAAGCTGCGGCCGTAACGGAGCTCCTTCTCGCTCACGTTCACGGCGTCGGTCTTCAGGAGCTTCATGGCGTCCATGAGGAACCACGCGTCCTGCTCCCAGTCCTCGGCCTCCGGGAAGAAGAAGCCGTTGTCCACGAGCACGACCTGGCCGTACTGGACGCTGATGCTGTCGACGAAACTCGCCCGCCGGGCGAGGCCCCCTTTCTTGTGGAGCTCGTCGACCATGTGACGCGCCGTCACCACCGGGTCGTCGACCGACACCGAGTCGCGCTGTCCGCCGAGGTCCGCCTTGTCCGACGTCAGCCCGAAGACGCCGACCGTGACCGTCCCCACCTTCTTGATCACGTACGGCGCCACCAGCGGCTTGCCGGTCGACTTGTCGATCAGGTTCGCGCACACGAGCGGCAGCTTGGAACGCTGGTAGTTGGCCACGAGGAAGCCGCGGCCATAGCGCAGTTCGCGCTCGCTGACGCCCACGGCGTCGAGGCCGAGCACCTTGAACGCGTCCATGAGGAACCACGCGACGTCCCGGTAGTCCTCCGCGTCGGGGAAGAAGCCACCGTTGTCGACGTTGATCACCTGTCCGTACTGAGCCTTGATGCTGTCCGCAAAGCTCGCCCGCCGGGCGAGGCCCCCTTTGGGCGTGTGTCAGCCACAGGGGCTGGTCTTCCCCTTCACGTCCGTCGTGGAGAGGATGATCAGCTTGTCGGGCTGCAGGACGTTCGGGCCCTTGGCCGTGGCGCCCGCCGTCAACATCACGGCGAGGACGGCCAGCACGGCTGCCAACGCACGCGCGGTGAGGGACTTCATCGTGAGGAGTCTCTCCTGGAAGGGGTAACCCGGCACGACCGGGGTGGGGATGACAGCGGACAGTCTAGGGAGCGCGAGCGGGACGGGTCAAGAACCACGCGTGTGAGGACGCGGTCCTTGCGGGTCCTTGTCACGGGCGCGCCCATCGGGCGATCGGCTCGACCCGCCGGGTCGGCCAAGGTACGCTGCGCGGCCCATGAAACCGTACGAAGCCCTGAGCGAAACCGACTGGGAGCAGGTCGAGCGCATCCACGAGCTGCTGGACGAAGGCGAGATCGAGGAAGCGCGCGCGGCCGCCGACGCCCTGCTCCGTCGTCGCCCGCACCAGCCGGACCTGCGCGTCCTCGACGCCACGATCCGGCTCGAGGAAGGCGAGCCCGAGCGCGCGCTCGACGCGCTGCGAGGGGCCGAGCGCGCCGCGGACCCGGCGCACTTCTTCTACCTGCGCGCTGCCGCCCACTACGACCTCGTCCACTTCGCCGAGGCGAAGGCCGATGCCGAACGCGCGCTCGCCGTGCACCCGGACGACGCGCACGCGTGGGACCTGCTCTCGCGCGTCCACGACCACCTCGGTGACGCCGAGCGTTCGGTCGAAGCCGCCCGGCACGCGAACGAGATCGACCCCGAGGCCTTCCCGCTGCCGCTGCAGGTGCCGGACGAGGTCTTCGACGCGCTCGTCGAGAAGAGCGTGCGCGAGCTGCCCAGCGCGATCCGCCGCAAGCTCGACGACCTGCCCGTGCTCGTGCAGGCGCTGCCCACGCGCGAGATGCTCGCCGAAGAGGATCCGCCGCTCACGCCCGACCTGCTCGGGCTCTTCGTCGGCCGGCACATCTTCGCCGAGAGCGTCACCGCACCGCCGTCGGCGCCGGGCGCGATCTACCTCTTCCGCAAGAACCTGCTGCGCGCCTGCACGGATCGCGAGGAACTCGAGCGCGAGATCGCGATCACCGTGCGCCACGAGGTCGGCCACCTCATGGGACTCGACGAGGACGACCTCGACGAGTGGGGACTCGCGTAGCGGCACGTCGCGTCGCGCGACGTGCGTCTCCGCGCGTCAGCCGACGATCGCCGGGACCGCGATGCCGGCGCCCGCGCGCAGCCAGATGCCGCCGAACGCGCCCTCGGCGCCGCGGCCGTAGTCCTCGTCCGGATTGACCTCGATGACGCGCGCGCCGCGGTCGCGCGCGCTCTCGACGAGTCCCGCGGCCGGGTAGACGACGCCCGCGGTGCCGACGACGAGCACGCAATCGGCGCGGGACGCGGCGTCGCTCGCCGCGGCCGCGGCCTCGTGCGGGATCGCCTCGCCGAACCACACGACGCCCGGCCGCTCGAGCGCGCCGCATCCGGCGCAGCGCGGCAGCTCGTCGTGGCGGAGCGCGTCGTCGTCGCGCTCGGCGCCGCATCGCGAACAAGCGTTACGCCACAGCGAGCCGTGCAGCCGCACCGCGTCCGGGTGCCCCGCGCGCTCGTGCAGCCCGTCCACGTTCTGCGTGACCAGCCGTCCCGCGGGCGCTTCACCCGCTGCGGCACGCTTCGCCCACGCGGCGAGTGCGCGGTGCGCGGCGTTCGGCTGGCAGAGCCGCACCGTGGCGCGACGCTCGAGGTACCAGTCCCACACGAGCCGCGCGTCGCGCGCGAACGCGGCCGGCGTCGCGAGTTCGCTGAAGTGACGCTGGCGCCAGTAGCCGCCCGCGCCGCGGAACGTCGGCACGCCACTCTC
>JBGAOB010000096.1:0-14272 GCA_044222045.1 Candidatus Eiseniibacteriota bacterium | reverse complement strand
CCGCCTGGGTGCCTGCGCGTTGTTGGGCGCTTCGGTCGTGTTGCGCGTACTGTTGCTCCCTTGCTCGTCGGGATTACCCCGGATCAGCCCCCGGCTCACCCCGCCTGGGTGCACGCGCGTCGGTGGGCGCTTCGATCGGCGATGGCGCGTACTGTTGCTCCCTTGCTCGTCGGGATTGCCCCGGATCAGCCCCCGGCTCGCCCCGCCTGGGTGCACGCGCGTTGTTGGGCGCTTCGGTCGTGTTGCGCGTGACGTGTGGCTCCCTTGCTCGTCGGGATTGCCCCGGATCAGCCCCCGGCTCACCCCGCCTGGGTGCGCGCGCGTCGGTGGGCGCTTCGATCGTCGCTGGCGTTCGCTCACGCGGACTCCGCGAGCAGCTCATCGAGCCTTGCCTGCGCCTCGGCGGCGGCTCTCGAGCCGAGCACTTCGGCGGGCGACTTGCCGCGTGAACGGGCATCGCGGGCGGCGGTCAGCGTGGCGGACTCGCCGTCGGCGCTTGGCCGCCTTGCCCTGGCGCTGCGACGCGCCCCTCGATTCACTCGTGCGGCTTCGACCTTTGCCTGGATGAAACCCTCGCCGTAGTCGCGTTCGGCCTGCAGCTGGTCGTGTGTCGCGCAGTGGAGCGTGAGGTTCGCGGCCGTTGCCGGGCCGCCGCGCGCAAAGGTGTTCCGGTGATGGAGCTGCAGCCGTGTTTGCGAGCCGCAGCGATGGCCGCGGTTGCCGACGAACGTGCACTGCCCTTCGTCGCGCACGAACACCTCGCGGCGCACAGCGGGCGAGACGTAGCGCGGGTCCTTCGGGTCGCGCACGGTGCGCAGCCGCGCGCCGACGCCGAACTTGCGCCGCTCGAGCCCTTCGACCGCATCTCGCAGGCAGCGCTTGAGCACCTCCGGCAGGTCGCCCGACGGGACCGCGTGACCGAGCAGCGCCTTCGCGTACAGCAGCAGGTCGTGGCACTCCTGGTCGATCGTGACTTGCAGCGCGAACCGCTGCGGCGCCAGCGGCTCGATGCGGGGATACTTCGGAAGTGGCTCCTTCGACTCGCACGGATTCGGCGATTCGATGGGGCCTACCCGTACCGGTACGGGTGGATTCGAGCCTGGCGCGACCGCCGATCCCGACGGTGCTCCGAACGCCGGGTGCTCAGTGGGAGGCAGAGGCGACGAAGCGGGCCCCGCCGCGTCGCCCACGGGCCGCAGCACCGTCGGGGCATCGCCGCGCGGGAAGCGCTCGGCGATCATCAGGCGGATCGCCCGACGCGACTGGTGGACCGACGCCCCGATCAGCTCGGCGGCATTGCGTGGCGTCAGGTACCGGGCGATCTCGCTGACGCCCGTCACGTGCAGCCGGCCGTCCTCGATCATGTCGAGGATCACCGGCCAGCGCCGCACCGCCCGGGCGACGCGAAGCCGATGGCAGGCGACGTCCTCGGACATGTGGTGCTCTCCGAGGCAGTAGTCGAACATCGAGTCATAGCCGGCGCCGCGGTGCAGTCGTCGGTGTTCCACTTCGCCGAGCAGCACGAGCAGTTCCACCGTGGTGGACCGATCGCGGGCAAGCGTGGACTTCAGGGCCTCGAGCAGCTCGTGATCGGGAAGTGCGCCGAACGCGCGCTTCGACATAACATCACTCGCTTCGGGGGCGAGTCGTCGCGGGGCGTGTTCTTTCTACCACGCGCGTATTCGGCGCACGCACGCGGCCGCACGCCGCTGATCGCGCGTGGGCCTTCGCGAAATCGCGCCGCGTGCGCATCGCGCCGTGCACACGTACGCATCGCGCCGTGCACACGTACGCATCGCGCGCACACGCGAAGCGGCGAAGTACATCCCGCCGCGCGGTCACGGCCCCCGCGAAAACGCGTCAATACAATTCAACGCAAAGTCGTCGCGTGCGCGAGTACCTCGCGGATGGACGCGCGGGCTCTCGCCTTCGCGCTGCGCTGCGCGCGGAGCGCAACTCTCAGTACGCGCTCGCGTCGCGGAACACGCGCACCACCGTCAGCAGCAGGATGCGCACGTCGAACCACAGCGACCAGTGCTGCACGTAGTACAGGTCGTATTCGATGCGGTCTTCCAGCGGCGTGTCGCCGCGGAGTCCGTTGACCTGCGCCCAGCCCGTCATGCCCGCCTTCACGTGGTGGCGCAGCATGTAGCGCGGGATCGAGCCGCGGAACTCCTCCACGAAGCGCGGCTGCTCCGGCCGCGGGCCCACCAGGCTCATGTCGCCCACGAACACGTTCCACAGCTGCGGCAGCTCGTCGAGCGACAGCTTGCGCAGCAGCGTGCCCAGTCGCGTGCGGCGCGGATCGTCCTTCGTGGTCCAGCCCGGGCCGCCCGCCTCGGCGTCCACGCGCATACTGCGGAACTTCAGCATGCGGAAGCGCCGGCCGTTGAGCCCCACGCGTTCCTGCGCGTAGAAGATCGGCCCCGGCGAATCGAGCCGCACGAGCAGTGCGATCACCGCCATCGGGAGGGCCGCCACCAGCAGGCCCGCGCCGCTGCACACGAGGTCGAACGCGCGCTTCACGACCGCGTTCCAGCCCTGCTCCGGGCTCTCGGTCACCAGCACCACCGGCATGCCGTCGAAGTCCTCGACGCTCGGGTTCAGCCGGAACGCGCGCGTCAGGTCGGGCACCAGCCGCACCGCCGCGGTGGAATCCGCGAGCGCCGCCAGCGCCTGCTCCTCGGCCTGCCACTCCTCGCGCGCCAGCGCCAGGTAGATGATCTCGATGCCGCGTTCCTCGGCCACGCGCGGCAGGTCGGCGACCGAGCCCACCACCGGCACGCCGTACGCCGTGTCGCCCACCCGTGCCGCGTCGGCCGCCACGAGCCCTTCGACCACCAGGCCGAAGTCGTCGTGGTGGCGGATCTTGTCGATCAGCAGCCGTGCCAGGTTGCCCGTGCCCACCACCAGCACGTGGCGCAGGTTGCGTCCGCTGCGACGCATCGCGCGCAGCACCGTGCGCAGCAACACGCGGCTGCCGCACAGCACCACCGAGCCCGTCACGAAGAACACCGCGATCGCCGCGCGCGACAGCTCGCCGCGCGAGTAGAACGAGCCGAGCGCCGCGAGCGCCGAGATCACCACCATCGCCTGCAGCAGCGCGAGCAGCTCCAGGCCCAGCCGCGACGTGCGCGCCGAGCGGTAGAGCCGGAACGCGCGCAGCACCAGCATGCCCGTGGGCGTGAGCACCGCGCCCGCCCAGAGGTACAGCGACAGCGGCGGCACGCCCAGCGGCGCGTCCAGCCCCAGCGCGAAGAAGCGCAGCCAGTAGGCCAGCAGCCACGACGCGAACAGCAGCACCGTGTCGAGCACGAACATGCCGGTGGCGAAGATCTGGCGGCTGCGGGCGAACATGGCCGGCAAGGTAGCGAATGCCCGCCGGGGGCGGAAACGGGTGGCCCGCGCCACGGTCGGCACCCCCGGGCCGCCCTGGCGGGAGAACACCCGGAACCACGGCTCGGAGATCGGGGTTTGGATCCCGGAGGCCGCGGGCTAACCTCGCGGCGACCGATTCGCCCGGAGCACCCACATGCATCCGATCCGATCACTTTCCGCAATCGCCTTTGCGGCCACCGTGCTGACGTGCGCCGGCTGCTCCACGCAGACCACCGAGCCCGTGCCGGTGACGCCCGATGTCGCTCCCGCAGCCACGTCGCCCGAGAACGCGCTGCGTCGGTTGCAGTGGGCGTGGGTGCATCGCGATCCAGAGGTCCTGCGAACGGTCTTCACGGAGGACTTCACATTCGTGTTCGGTGCGTCGGATTCGTCCGGGGCTGCCTGGCGAGACATGCCGTGGGGCGTGATCGACGAGAGCATCTCGACGCACGGCATGTTCGTGGGCGGCGCCACCGAGCCACCGGCCACCAGCCTCTCGCTCACCCTGGATCCCCGGTTCACCGTGCTGCCCGACCCGCGGGCTGGCCACGAGAGCGCCTGGCACCGGACGATCCGGACGACGATCGCGCTCACCTTTCGAACGCAGCCCCGGTCGTACGAGATCCAGGGGTTCGGCCAGTTCTATTTCGTACGCGGCGACTCGGCTCTGATCCCACCGGAGGTGGTCGCAACGGGCGTGGGCCCGGATCCGAATCGATGGTGGATCGACCGCTGGGAGGACGAAACGATCGGGGGTGCTGCCCTTCGCTCGCCGCTCCCCGCCACGCCGTCGACGTTGGGTCGGCTCAAGGCCCTCTACCGCATGCCGCTCTGATGCCCGGAGGCATCACACCCGATGAGCGCCGACTTCCTCGTCTGGCATGCCCTGCTCGGCCACCGACGCCGGCCACGCTGCGTGGCCTCGCGAGCGGAGCGCGAGCTCGTGCACACGTTGTGGATCGTTCACGCCATCCCGCGCGACCGCCTCGCCGCGGCACTCGAGGAGCGTGGAATCCCCGTCGAGCGCGCGGCGAGGCTCGCCACCTCTGATCTCGTGGCTCCCGACCGGGCACTCGCCGGCGGTCGACGCCTCGTGGGTGTGGCAGGCGCGCTCACGCTGATCATCGTCCTCATCGCCGGCGCACTCGCCGCCGAACGGGCGCTCGAGCCCGCCTCGACGGTGATGCTCGCCCTGTGCGTCGCACTCGCGGCCTGGATGTTCCGTTCCGGCTGGGCGGACGTGTCCGAAGCACGGCGGTTGGCAGCGCTGGAGGCCGGCTCCATCGACTGACCCGCCGCCCCGCGGCCGAGGGCCGCGCCCCGGTCCCACCCGCCGCCCGGCCCCGACCCCCGTCCCGGCCGCTCCAATCGCGCCCGGAACGTGCTTCCGGCCGGACCGAACCACCCCGAACTCCCCGCTTGGCCCGCGACCGGGGCCTCCCGTATACTCCCGCGCCGCTAATCCGCCCGGCATGGTCGGGCTTGTTCGATGAGGAAAGGAGCCCGTCCATGGGCCTGATCGAGAAGATCGAGAACACCCAGATCAAGGGTGACCGCCCCGACCTTCGCCCCGGTTACACCGTCGAGGTGTCCGTGCGCGTGATCGAGGGTGACAAGGAGCGCCAGCAGAAGTTCCGGGGCGAGGTCACGAACGTGCGTGGCGGGGGCATCCGGAAGTCGTTCACCGTCCGCAAGATCTCCGAGGGCATCGGGGTCGAGCGCACGTGGCCGCTCCACTCGCCGTCCATCGCCGACATCAAGGTGCTCAAGGCCGCCAAGGTCCGTCGCGCGAAGCTGTTCTACCTGCGCAAGAAGACCGGCAAGGCCGCCCGCCTGAAGGAAAAGGCGGTGCAGGCCACGGAGACTTCGGCCGCCAAGTGAGCCAGCCGCACTGGCGCCGACTGGCGCGCGCGGAAGCCGCATTCGCGGGTGAGCGCGCCACGGTGGCCGGGGTGGACGAAGCCGGACGCGGACCGCTCGCCGGTCCGGTGGTCGCCGCCGCGGTGGTGCTGGATCGCGCCACGCGGTGGGAGGGGCTGGACGACAGCAAGGCGCTCGACGCCGAAACACGGGATCAGCTCTACGCCCGGGTCCTGCAAGAGGCCCGGGCGTTCGCATGGGCGGTGGCCGGCCCGCGCACGATCGATCGCGTGAACATCCGCGCCGCCACGCTCGCGTGCATGGCGCGCGCGGTGAGCCTGCTGCCCGTGCGCCCTGAACTCGTGCTCGTGGACGGGCGCGACACCGTGCCCGGCCTGCCGCACGAGCAGCGCGCCGTCATCGACGGCGACGCCACCTGCCTGTCGATCGCGGCCGCGTCGGTGGTGGCGAAGGTCGTGCGCGACCGGATCATGCAGCGGCTCGACCGCGTGTGGCCGGCGTACGGGTTCGCGAAGCACAAGGGCTACGGCACGCCCGACCACCTGGCCGCGCTGCGCGAGCACGGTCCGTGCGCGCTGCACCGCTGGAGCTTCGCGCCCGTGCGCGACCTGGAGCTGCCGCTCGGGTGAGCCGGTGGCCGACCGCTGCGGCTCCCGCTAACGTGGCGCGGTCCCCGCGCCGCACCGGCGCAACGCAGGCTCGCTTCCGGAGAGTCCCCATGTTCCGACGATTCGTGATGTCGGCCGCCGCACTGGCCGCGCTGCTGGCCACCGGCTGCGCCCCGAAGTCCGCCGACCAGGCCGCGACGGCCGCACCGGAATCCACCGCCGCCGCGCCTGCCGTGACGGCGCTCGAACTGCGCGACCCGTGGGTGCGCCCCACGCCCGAAGGTGCGACCGCCGGCGCCGCCTACCTGGCGCTCGTGAGCCCCGAGCCCGATCGCCTCGTGGGCGCGTCCGTCGCCACCACCGTGGCCGCCACCACCGAGCTGCACGCCGTGGTCGCCGACTCCACCGGCTCGATGTCCATGCAGCACGTGGATGCCATCGACCTGCCCGCGCAGACGCCGGTCGAGCTGAAGCCCGGCTCGTTCCACGTCATGCTGTTCGACCTGGTGAAGCCGCTGGCAGTCGGCGACTCGGTGGCGATCACGCTGCGCTTCGAGAAGGCCGGCGAGCGCGTGGTGGTGGCCCCGGTCCGCGAGCCCTGAGGCTCGTGACGGACTCCGCCGCGTCCACCGCCCGCCGGCGGACGCGGCGTGCCGCCGCCTGCGCCCTCCGCGCCGATCCGCTAGAGTCCCGGCGCACTCGCCCCCGCGGGAGGGCCCCATGGGATTCGCACAGGACCGGGGCCGCGTCGGCGAAGCGCTGGCCGCCGACTGGCTGGCGCTCGCGGGTTACCGCGTGCTGGCGCGCAACCAGCGCTTCGGGGGCGTGGAAGTGGACCTCGTCGCAGCGCGGGGCGAGGTGGTGGTGCTCGTGGAGGTCCGGCTGCGCTCCCGGTCGGCGTGGGGGGTGGCCGTGGACACGATCGGGCACCGCAAGCTGCAACGGTTGGTGCAGGCGGCGCGCGCCGTCGAGCAGAAGGGCGCGAACCGCGTGCGCGTGGACGTCATCGCCATCGACGTGGAGCCCGAAGGACTCACCCTCCGGCACGTGCGCAACGCCGTGAGCGGCTGAGCCGTACAACGCCCTCATGCCCCCACGAGTCCCTCGCATCGGACGGCTCGAACTCGCCGCGCTGCGCCCCACCAAGCTGCGCGCGCGGTTGCGTGCCCAACGGCGCTGGTGGCGCCGTCGGCTGCGCCTGCTGGCGGGCGACCACGAGGTGTTGTTCCCCGAGGTCGGCGGCGGCCTGGTGGCCGTCGAGACGCTCGCCGGTCACGTGGGCGCCGGGCCGCGCATCGCCATCCTGCACGCCACCGCCGGCAGCGGGCACAAGAGCGCCGCCGTCGCGCTGGCGCACGCGCTCGGCGCACTCGCGCCCGACGCGCTCGTGCGCGAAGTCGACACGCTGGTGTTCGCGTCGCGGCTCTACGCGCGCGCGTACTCGGGCGGCTACAACGCGGTGGCTTCGCGCGCGCCCAAGCTGTGGGGCGCGTTCTACCGGCTGTGGGAGCAGGAGCGCGTCAACCGCAGCGCCGGCCCCGCGCGGCTCGCGTTCGACCGGCTGAGCCTGCGCCGGCTCGTGCGCGTGGTCGAGCGCGAGCGGCCCGACGCCGTCGTGTGCACGCACTTCCTGCCGCTCGAGGCGCTGTCGCCCCGGCGCGGCGGCGGCCGGCCGCCGGTACCGCTGTACGCCGTGATCACCGACTTCACCGCGCACCCGTCGTGGGTGTTCCCGTACGTGGACCGCTACTTCGTGGCGAGCGACGGAGTGGCCGACGAACTGCACGGCCACGGCGTGCCGCGCGATCGCATCGAAGTCACCGGCATCCCCGTGGATCCGCGCTTCGCGCGCACGATGGGCCGCGAGGCCGCGCGCGCGCACTTCCGGCTCGCGGCCGACAGGCCGGTGGTCGTGGTGATGGGCGGCGGCAGCGGTGTGGGCCCGCTCGCCGAACTCGCTCGCACGCTGGCCGAGCTGCCCGCGCGGCCGCAGGTGCTCGTGCTGTGCGGCACGAACGGGCGCCTGCACCGCGAAGTGTCCGCGTTGCCGGCCGCGCGCACCGGGCGCATCCGCGCCATGGGCTTCACGCACGAAGTGGACGTGCTGCTCGAAGCCGCCGACGCGGTGGTGAGCAAGGCCGGCGGGCTCACGTGCAGCGAAGCGCTCATCAAGCGCGCGCCGCTCGTGATCTTCCGCCCCACGCCGGGGCAGGAGGTGCGCAACGCCGAGCACCTCGAGGCCGGCGGCGCCGCCGTGCACGCCGACTCCGTGGAGTCGGTGGCGGCCACCGTGAGCCGCTGGCTCAACGATTCCGCCGCGCGCGAGCGCGTGCGCGAGAACGCCGGCCGGCTGGCGCGCCCGCTCGCCGCCGAGACCATCGCACGCCGCGTGCTCGAGCAGTTGCCGTCGCGCGCGAGCCGCCGCACCGGCTGACCGCCCCGCGGCAACCCGCCGCGCGCCGGCCGCGTATCGCCGGCCTCCCCGCGATACGCTGCCCGACACCCGCCGCTTCCACCGGAGAGACCGATCCCATGCTGCGCCGACTCGCCCCGTGCCTGCTCGCCCTGCTGCTCGCGCCCGCCGTCGCTCGTGCCGCCGACTTCGACTCCACCGCCGCACTCGCGCGCGCCCGGGAACTGCGCCCGGCCGTCAGCGCCGGTGACGGCGCCGTGCTGTGGCGCGCGTTCGGCCCGCAGATGCGCACCGCCATGAAGGACTCCGCGAGCTTCGCCGCGATGTCGCAGGGGATCGCCACGCAGCTCGGGGCGATCGACTCGGTGCTGTCGGAGGAGGTGAGCCGTTCGGACGGCGCGTGGGCGGTGGTCACGCGCTGCCGGTTCGCGAAGGCGCCGATGACGATCCGGCTGGCCATGGCGTTCGACGACGCCGGTCGGCTGGAGGGCCTGCGCGTGATGCCCGACACGCAACCGAAGGAAGCGCCGAGCGCGTACCTCGACTACGTCACGAAGACGAAGCTGCGCCCGCCGTTCGAGGGCACGTGGTTCGTCGTGTGGGGCGGGCGCACGATCGCGGACAACTACCACGCCGCGAACGCGACGCAGCGCTTCGCGACCGACGCGCTGATCCGCCGTGAGGGCGCCACGCACACCGGCGACGGACGCAAGCTGACCGACTACTTCGCCTACGGGCAGGCCGTGCTCGCGCCGGGGGACGGCGTGGTGACCGTGGCCAGCGACACGCTGCCCGACCAGTCGCCGGGCCAGTCCGACCGGGCGCACCCGGCCGGCAACATGGTGCTGATCGATCACGGCAACGGCGAGTACTCGCTGCTCGCGCACCTGCAGCCGAAGTCGCTGCGCGTGAAGCCGGGCGACCGCGTGACGGCCGGGCAGCCACTGGGCCTGTGCGGCAACTCGGGCAACACGAGCGAGCCGCACGTCCACTTCCACCTGCAGAACTCCGCCACGCCGCTCCAGGGCGACGGCCTGCCGGTGTTCTACGACGCCGCGGTCGTGGACGGCCAGCCGGCGCGGCACGTGGAGGCGAAGCGCGGGCAGACGCTGGCGCCGCCGGCGAAGGCGCGCTGACACCGCGTGCGGGGTGCGCGTGCGGCGTCAGCGCCCGCCGCGCACCTCGCGCGCGAACGCTTCCAGGTCGTCGTAGCGGTCCTGCCACGTCGTGTACATCACGGCGAACGCCCCCGGCGTGCGGTGCAGCAGCGGCAGCACGGCACGCACCTGGTCCGGGCGGCCGTCGTAGTAGCCCGCCCACACCTGCCGGAATCCCCGGCGGTCGAACCACGTGAGCGACGCGCGCGGGTGCGCGTGGCCCCAGTCGATCACCACCATCGACGTGTCGAGCCCCGCCATGCCGCCGCGCAGGTCGCCGCGCACCAGGAAGTAGTCGCGCACCGCGTTCTGGTACGGGTCGAACATGTCGTTCCACACACACACGCGCGCCGGCGCGAAGGCCGCCGCGCACGCGCGCACGTTCGCCGCGAGGATCGCGCCCGGGTCGCCACCCGCCGCGCGGCAGGCGGGGTCGCCGCCGAGCGCGCGGATCTCGTCGTGTTGCAGCAGCACCATCGGCGGGTCGAACGCCGCGCGCACGCGCCGCGCCTCGTCGGCGAGCTGCGAGAGCGTCGCCGTGTCCGCCAGGCACAGCGCCACCTGGTCGCGGCCTACCACGGCCGCCTGCCACCACGACGCGCGGAAGCGCGTGCCGTCGGGCCGGTGCACGCGGATCGCGGGCGGCGCGTGCCAGCGGTCGAACTGCCCGCGCCACGGCGAGGCGCCCATCAGCGAGTCGCGCACCGGCGCGAAGTCGCGGCCCTCGACCAGGCCCTCCGCCACGAACGGCGTGGTCGCGCGGCGCACCAGGTTGACCGGGCCGCACTCCTCGATGCGCCAGTCCGCGAACTCCAGCGTGCCGCGCCCGCGCCCGCCGCAGCCGAGCACCAGCGTCAGTTCGCGGGCCGCCTGCGAGTTCAGCGTCACGTCGAAGCGCGTCCATGCGTCGGCGCGCCGCGGCAGCTCGGCGAACGCCAGCTCGCGGCCGTCGCCGCGCACGTGCAGCCGCGGCTCCGCGGTGAAGCCCGACGTGCGCAGCCGCACCGACACGTGGTAGCTCCGCCACGGCGCCACGCGCACGTTCCAGCGGGCCCGCTCGGCGCGCGCCGGGTGCGGGATCACCAGCGTGTCGGCGCGCAGGCGCACCCCGGAGGAGCGCCGCGCGGGCCGCGGCGCCAGCGCCACCGGCGGATCCGGCACCAGTTGCGCCACGCCGCCGCGCACTTCGAACAGCGCCCGCTCCACCGGCAGCGCCTCGGCGAGGTCGGGATTCACTTCGAGCGCCGCGCCCTGGCCGCGGCCCACCGGCATCACCGCCGGCATGAGCGCGAGCCGCAGTTCGGCCGCCACGGCGCGCAGGCGCGCGAGTCGCCGGAAGTACGCCGAGTCCTGGCGGGCCAGGCGCGAGAACTTCGGGTCCGCCAGCACCACCGTGCCGTAGCCCGCCGCCGCCGCGCGCCGCCACACGGCCTCCGTGCGCGCGACCGACGCGCTGTCGGCGAGGTTCGCGCCCGACCACAGCCACAGCTGGAGCGGCGTGCGTGCCGGGGGGGCGCAGCCGAGGCCGGTCGCGAGAAGGCACGCCACCGCGAGCGTGGCGAATCCGGACGGGAAATGGCGCTTCACGCGCGGCAGCGTAGCGGCACTCGGCGCGCCTGTCGCGTGGACGGCGCCGTTCGTCGATCGGCTCGCCCGCGCGGGGTTCGAGCGCGTGACGCGTCCGCCGCTCGCGTGGCAGACTGCGCGCAAGTTCCCCCCTGGTCCGGACTGAGAGGCCTCTCATGCGCCGCCCTTCCGTCGCACTCGCCCTGTCGCTGTTCGTTTCGCTCGTTGCCGGCGCCGCCGCGCACGCCGGTGATGGCAAGCTCACGCTGTACGGCATCCGCCTCGATCCCTCCGATCGCGACGCGCGCAACTTCAGCCGCCCCGGCTGGGGCGCCGGCCTGCAGGCCGTGGCGCCGCTGCCGAACACGCAGGGCCTGCTCGCCGTGGTGGGCGGCCTCGAGGGCGTGAACCTGCTCAGCAAGACCGTGAAGTTCCAGGATCCCGTGACCAGCCTGCGCGTGGAGCAGCAGACCTCGCAGAACTACGGCCGGTTCTTCGTCGGCGGGCAGTTCGGCTCGCACAGCAACGGTGCCCTGCGGCCGTACATCGGCTCGAACGTGGCGCTGGTCGTGTACGGCATCGGCACCGACGTGGTGGTGCCGGACGACCGCAATCGCGAGAACGAGATCCGGCAGAACCTGCGCAGCCGCACCGAGACCGCGTTCGGCTGGGACGTGAACGCGGGGCTCGACGTGAACTTCAGCAATCGCTGGCTGCTCGACGGCGGCGTGCGCTGGCTGCACAGCTACGGATTGCCCGAACAGCTCGGCGACGAGGCCGTGAGGATCGAGCCGTCGTACGTGCAGATCTACGTCGGCGTCGGCGTGAGCTTCGGCACGCTGCAGAGGATGTAGCGCGCCCGTGAGCCGGGACTACGCGCCGAACGACCTGATCCACCGCACGCTCGCGGGTGAGCGCGTCCCGCTCGCCCGCGCGCTGTCGTGGGTCGAGAACGAGGCGCCGGGCGCCGTCGAACTGCTGGACGCGTGCTTCGCCCGCAGCGGTCGCGCGTTCCGCATCGGCGTCACCGGCCCGCCCGGCGCCGGCAAGAGCACGCTCGTGACGCGGCTCGCGAAGGAGTACCGCGCGCGCGGCCTCACCGTGGGCATCGTGGCCGTGGATCCCACCAGCCCGTTCTCGGGCGGCGCGCTGCTCGGCGACCGCGTGCGCATGGGCGAACTGTCGGGTGACGACGGCGTGTTCATCCGCAGCATGGCCACGCGCGGCAGCCTGGGCGGGCTCGCCGTGCACACCGCGCAGGTGTGCGACGTGCTCGACGCGGCCGGCTTCGACCGCATCCTGATCGAGACCGTGGGCGTGGGGCAGAGCGAGCTGGAGGTGGCCGAGACCGCCGACTCCACCGCCGTGGTGCTGGTGCCCGAGTCGGGCGACGCCGTGCAGGCGATGAAGGCCGGGCTCATGGAGATCGCGGACGTGTTCGTGATCAACAAGGCCGACCGTGAAGGCGCCGAGCGCGCCGCGTTCGCCATCCGCAGCGCGCTCGAGCTGCGCGCGCCCACGAGCGCATGGGCGATCCCGGTGGAGCAGACCGTGGCATCCATCGGCCGTGGCGTGGACGTGCTCGTGGACCGGTTCGAAGCGCACCTCGCGTTCCTCACCGGCACCGGCGGGCTCGAGCAGCGGCGCACGCACCGGCTGGAGCGCCGGCTGCGTGACCTGCTGCAGGACCGGCTGTGGCGCGAGTTCCGCTCGCGCGTGCCCGACGCCGAGTGGCGCGCGCTGGTGGAGGCGCTCGGCCACCGCCGCGTGACGCCGCACCAGGCCGCGTCCGCCCTCGCCGGCGGTGGCGAACCGGTGACCGCGGGCGAGTAGGGGCGCTCCCGCCGCCCGCCCGGATCGCGACGCGGCCCGGGGGCGCGGCTTCCGCTGCCCGCGCCGGGGATCGATCGGTCGCGGCCGCGGCTCCCGCCGGGCGGCGCCCCTGCCGCGTGTTCCTGCGTGCGGATTCCCAACGGCCCGGGATTGGCCTTCCAGACCCGCTGCCGCCGGACGTGCCGGCGCTGCGCATCCCGTCCGGAGGCCCCATGCGGTTCCGCCACCCGATCGCCCTCGCGGCACTCGTCCTCTCCGCGCTCACCGCATCGCGACCCGCGCACGCGGCGTGGTCCACCAGTGCCCTGGTCAACAACCCGATCCGGATCTCACCCACCGGCCTCGGCAACGTGAACGCCGTCAGCGATGGAGCCGGAGGTGTGTTCGTCGGCTGGATCGAATCGAATCCCGGGCCCAACTACCGCGCCTTCGTCACGCACCTGCTGTCGACGGGCGACATCGATGCACGCTGGCCCGCCGCGGGGCGTGCGGTGTCCACGACGCTGAACGGGCAGACCACGCCGCAGTTCGCGCTCGACGGTGCGGGTGGCGTGTACGTGGCGTGGACCGAAGCGCGCAGCGGCGGCCCGATCCAGGTCTACTGCCAGCGCTTCACGGTCGCGGGAGTCCCGAGCTGGCCCGACACGGGCATCCGCGTGAGCAACCGCGACCGCGCGAGCAGCGATCCGCACGTGGTCGCCGACAACTCGGGTGGTGTGCTGATCGCGTGGCTCTACGACTACGGAGCCGCCGATGTCGACGTCCTCGGGGCGCGCCTCACGTCCACCGGTGCACTCGCGCCCGGCTGGACGGCGGGAGGGCACAACCTCGACGGGCGATCCGGCATTCAGAACCAGCTGGCCGCCACCACCGACAACGCCGGCGGCCTGTGGGTCGCGTACTCGAACGACGTCACCGGCAGCGTGCGTCCGTCGTTGCGCCGCATCGGTCCCGGGGGCACGAACCTCTGGGGGACCGACAACGTCCGTTTCGCCGGACTCTTGAACGAGGCGGTCAGCCCGAAGCTCTGCACCGACGGCGGAAGCGGCGTCTACATGACGTGGGAGGACTACTCCACGGGCGTGACGCTCACCTGGGCACAGCACTTCGAAGCCAACGGGCAGACGGACTACGACCTCTACGGCGACGTGATCGCGTCGGCGGCCACGAACACCGCCGCCACGGCGATCGTTCCCGATGGCACCGGCGGTGCGTTCGTCGCGCTGAACGCCGATGGCACCGGGCTGCTGTACCGGCTCCAGCCGGCGCTCGGGGTGAGCGGGGCCTGGCCGGCGAGTGTCGGCCTCCTGACGAACGTCGTCGTGGCCGACGGTTCGGGCGGCGCGTACGGGTTCTGGCAGCGCTCCCCGAACCCGTACGACCAGGACATCGTCGGGCTTCGCTACACGGCCGCCGGAGTGCTGGCATCGGGTTGG